>DFYR01000053.1:1632-67151 GCA_002383375.1 Spirochaetaceae bacterium UBA4077 | reverse complement strand
GCTTCGCCCAGAAGCCTTATGCTTTGCCCCCGCTCGAAGCGGAAGCGGTTGAGGGCAAAGAAACGCTTGAGTTCCGCCAAGCCGCTAGGCTCCGCCGCCGCGCTTCCGTCGCAGACATCGCAGCCAGAACAGGGCGAAGAAAGCTCTCCGCCCATGAGGGCGAGCAGGTTCGCCCGACGGCACAGCAGGGTTTTTCCATATTCCATGAAAGCTTTTTTGCGGGCTTCTCGAGCCGCAGCAGCCAGAGCGGCTTCTTCGGCCGGCAACGGGGAATCCGGCCCTACCGTCGCTTGAGCGATTGCCCGGCCCGGGGATTCATCCCGAGCTGCTGCAAAGCCATCCCGGACTGCGCCTATATTCCTCGGCATCGAATCGGAAATTGCCGGCCTACGCTCCTCCTTCCACAGGTCTTTTATGAGCACAGCCTGTGCTCTATCCCCGTCTCTTCCCGCTCGCCCCGACTCCTGGATGTACGCTTCCACCGACGGCGGAGCCGAATAGTGCAGGACAGAACGTATATTTTTTTTATCGACCCCCATTCCGTAAGCACATGTGCTAACAAGAATTCCGTCTTCGCTTTTCATGAACCACTCTTCCACAGCCTCTTTTTCTTCTCTGGACAGGCCGGCATGGTAGAATTTGACCTTTACGATTCCACGACTGCGCAGAAACTCGCATATGAGCCTTACTCCCGGTCTCGACTGGTCAAAGACGATCAGAGGCCTGGGTAGAGTGTGGATACACTTGATCAGGCTGTGCCTGGGCGAAATGCTCAGTTCTACCGAATAGTGTATGTTCGGCTTGTCCATGTCCGCAGTGATGAGAGAATACCCGCTTTCACCGAAAAGATAGTGGGCTATAGCCTTGCTGACCTGGGGGCTGGCGGTGGCCGTAAAGGCGCTCACCACCTTGGGCTTTATCCTTTGTATGCAGTCCCCCAGCTTTAGGTAGGCAGGCCTGAAGCTTTCCCCCCATTCGCTGACGCAGTGGGCTTCATCGATAGCCAGGTGAAAAACAGTAAGACTATCGACAAGTCTGGCCAGGCCGGGAGAGCTAAGGCATTCGGGATTGGTGATGCCGATTTTTATACTTCCATCGCGCAAGGCTCTGATTCCCTTTTCCCGCTCCCCGTCTTCCATCCCTCCCCTAAATACGACACAGGGTATGCCTCGTTTTTCCAAACTCCTTTTTTGGTCATTCATCAAGGCGAGAAGAGGATAGACGACAAGGCTTGGACCCGGAGCCAATAGGGCAGGAAGCTGGAAGCAGAGGCTCTTGCCGAAACCGGTGGGGAAGAGAATCATCTGTCGGACAGGCTCCTCCCGCTCCGCTCCGTCCAATATACCTGCCACAGCCATGCGCTGGAGCGGGAACAGATAATCGATGCCGAAACGTTCCTTTACCAGCGCGGCGACCGGATCGTCCGTAATCACGCTGTTCGACACTTCTGCCATATCGAATATACGCGGCGGGTCTAGAGTTGCGATTCAAGCGGGATGGAGCTTAAAACTACAGCTGAGGTTTTACAGTTTTTTTACAAGCCTCGACGCGGGCAGAGCTTTTCTAGTGGACAGGTGGATGGGGTCTCGAGGCAGGCGGGATTCCTGGCCTTGCAGATGTATTTGCCCTGTCGGTTCAAGGCATGGGAGAAGGCTGTATAATGGGATTCCTCCAGATTCTCTCTTATTTTTTTTTCGATAGCATCCGGATTCCTGTTTTCATGAAGTCCGAGCCTGTATATAAGCCTTGAGACGTGGGTGTCCACAATAATCCCCGGTGCACCGAAACAGCTGGAAATGACCAGGTTTGCGGTTTTTCGACCCACCCCTGGGAGGCAAAGCAGGTACTCCATCCTCGAGGGTACCTTCCCACCGTATTCTGCCATGATCTTTCGCGCACTGAGCACCAGATGCCTGGCTTTCGTATGAAAAAATCCCACCGAATGAATGAGATGTTCAACATCTTCCACCTCGGCGCCGGCCATGGACTTGGGATCTGGATAAGCTGCAAAAAGGGAAGGGGTTACGGCGTTTACCTGATCATCGGTACATTGGGCGCTTAAAATTACCGCGCAGAGCAATTCAAAACAGCTGGACGAATGTATGAGCGGCTTTTCATCGGGCCATAGTGGCAGGAGAATGCCGGCGATTTCTAAAAACCGTTGTTGCAGGCTGGTTTGCTCGGGTTTTTTCACCGTTGTCGCTTCCTTGTGGCCTTAGTATCCCACATTGAAAGCAGCTCTGTCGAGCGCAGGAGGGAGACGAAGTCTGCCAGGATTAGTCCTGGTTATCGTGCTTATTCCTCGCTTTTCCTTCAACAAGTTTCGATGTACTTTAAAACTTGACCAGGCTCTTGTGGATACTATAGGATTGACCGTTGCGTCGACATGGATGCGGTTGTTCTTCTTCCTGTCTTCCAGTCGCGGAAAGGAAGCTCTGTAATGCGAAAAGTCCCCCGGGGAATCATCTGGTTTATCGAGAATCATGATTGCTTCTATGTGCTCGGCCACCGCGAACCGGACGGAGACTGCATCGGCTCACAATTAGCCCTGGCTTCCTTCCTGAAATCCATCGGCAAAAGAGTCCATCTACTCTCTTCGGGACCCTTCACACGTTCGGAAATCCTGCAGTATGAGTATAAATTCAAGGACGAGGCTCCGCCCGAGCGCGACTTCGAACGGGCTGCCGCCCTTGTGCTGGATTGTTCGTCCATGTCGCGGATCGGATCGGTGGGAGAAACCATGCCCAAGGTGCCTGTGGCGTTTATTGACCATCACACATCTGGAGAGGCTCCCGGAGAATTCGATTATCTGGACCCCTCAGCGTCGGCTGTCACAGCAATGGTCTTTATGCTCATGGAAGCTATGGGGCACAAGCCCAGCAAGGAGGAGGCTGAACTTCTCTTCTTCGGGCTTTGCACCGATACAGGCTTTTTCAGACATCTGGACGAAAAGGGCGATTCTACCTTTGAAATCGCCGCCAGGATGGTCAGGGCAGGAGCATCCCCCAAAAAGACCTACAACGCTATCAACGGAGGGAAAACCCTCTTCTCCCGCAAGCTCCTGGGAGAGATACTCCTTCGCATCGAACCGCATTTCGACGGCAGGCTCCTTGTATCCTTCCTTTCACTGGAGGACCAGCAGCGCTATGGCATGGCTTCCAGGGATTCGGACCTCCTCTACCAGCTCATGATGAGTGTCGCCGGCTGCGAAGCCTGTTTCGTCATCAAGCAGGAAGCCGAAAATCAATGTACCGTAGGTTTCCGCTCCAAGGAACGAATCGACGTGTCCGCCATCGCTGCAGGTTTCGGCGGAGGTGGACATAGGTTAGCCTCGGGGCTTTCAATTCAGGGGAACATTGAGAGCGTAAAGGCAACACTGTTGGACAGCTTTGCCGAGGTTTTCAGTGAAGACGAATTTCTCGAACCCCCTTCATGGGACGAAGCTTCTTCTTTGCCGTAGAAGGGAATGTATAATAAAGCATAACAGCAGGTTTTAAAATAAACCAAAAGCGATCCCAAATCTAGTTCTTTCTCATAATCTTGTCTTCCGCTCCACTTTAGGAATATATAGAGCCTGATTCCGGCTTCCTTGGCCTTGCCTTTGGTATTTGGCACGGGGCATGCTTCGAATCCTTTCGGGAGGATAGGGCCGTGAAAGAGATCACGGGCGCTGTTTCATCGTGGAGAAAGGTTTCCGTGCCGAGCCCTGTCGATCAAAGCTGGGTGGAAAACCAGCAGAGGTTGCTGTTGAATTCGCCTCTTTCCCGGGACATGATGACAAAGCTGTTTTCTCATTCGAGAAAATACGGATTCTCCTCCGCGGACGAGGCAGCCCAGGCCCTGCTACACTATTCAGGACGACTCTTGGCAATTCTGAAAAAAAGCATAGAAATCGGCGATAAAAAAGACGCCTACATTGATAAGAGTCTGCGGTTCATAGCTAAATCCGTGCAACGTTACAATCGAAAGCGGGAGCTCATGGACTCGCTGTTAGCCCATTCTTCCGCCGAGGCAGCAGCGAGCTTCGATACTGTCGAGGCAGCCGCTTCAGGTTTCGAAGGAGGCTCGACGATGGAAAACAATCGATTTATCGGTGAAATCAGTCCTTCCGTCTTTATAAGGACCATGAGCGCACAGAACAAGCGGCTGCTCTTTCTAACCGTAAAATGTGCCTGGGAGGTGGACGATACGATAGCGCAAAGAGTAGCGCACGAGCTTGGAGTACCCACACTCTGGCTTGAAACCCTCCTCCATAAGTCCAGAGCGACCCTGGAGTCGCAGCGGCTCTGTATGGAACGGCTAAGAGTAAGGATCAATGAAACCTGGGGGAGAATCCTCTACATAGAGTCGGAGCTGCGTAGCGACTGTACTCCCCTGACACGGCAGGAACTGGAACTGCGGATTATCCAGCAGCGGCAGCGCTACCATAAGTTGTTGGCGCGCAAGGCCAGTATGAAACCTCTGGTTGCCCACAAAGACATAGCCTTGCTTCTGGGGATTCCCAAGGGCTCCATCGATTCAGGCTTATACTATCTCAAAGAAGGAAGAGGCAGAAAAAGGATACACTGCGCTTGAGCTTCTCCATCCCAGGCGCTATGCTCCCTGCATGGAAATACTCGTTGCGAGCTTCAACAATCACAAGATAGACGAACTGCGTCCGTTGCTGCCCGGCCACAGGCT
The DNA here is from genome assembly GCA_002383375.1 of Spirochaetaceae bacterium UBA4077. Classification (GTDB taxonomy): domain Bacteria; phylum Spirochaetota; class Spirochaetia; order Treponematales; family Rectinemataceae; genus UBA2256. The sequence goes on along the minus strand of DFYR01000053.1, from coordinate 62,471 downwards.
ACTTTCCCCCGCCGAGGCTGGCGTTGAGCCTATCCAGATCGATGAAAACGGGTCAGATTATTTTGCCAACGCGCTCATAAAAGTTAGGGCTCTCTACGAAAAAGCTGGTATTCCCACTCTCGCAGACGACTCAGGGCTTTCGGTCCTTGCCCTGGACGGGGCTCCGGGCATCCATTCCTCTCGTTATGGATCCCTGGACGGCTCCAAGAAACTCGGCGACAGAGACCGGAACGAGCTCCTCTTGAGTGTTATGAAGGATATTGATGAGCGTCGCTGCGCCTTTTACTGCTGTCTCGTCTTTCTCTACGACGATGACAGGTACGTCGCGGTCCAGGAGACCTGCCCCGGCATCCTGACCCGATCGCCGGCGGGCGAAGGAGGCTTCGGCTACGATCCTCTTGTCTTCCTGCCGCAGCTCGGCAAAACCGTGGCGGAACTCAGCCCCGACGAGAAAAACGAGGTCTCCCACCGGGGCAGGGCCGGCAGGGCCATGGCGCTCATGCTCGAGGCCCTGGGGAAAGGACGCTAGAAAAGGGCTAACAAACCCGCGGCCCGATATCGGGATGGGCATAAAAAAAACGCGCCCGAAAGGCGCGTTTTTTCCGCATCGACGGAAACTGTATTACTTGGTCTCCTGGGGCTTGATGCCGTACTTGCGGTTGAAACGCTCGATGCGTCCCGCGGTGTCTACGAGCTTTTGCTTGCCGGTAAAGAAGGGGTGACAGGCGGAACAAATTTCCACCTGGATGTTCTTTACCGTCGAACGGGTCTCGATGACATTGCCGCAGGCGCAGGTGATGGTCGAGTGCTCGTACTTGGGGTGAATTCCCTGCTTCATATCTTCCTCCACTGCGTCGAATCAAGAACAATGCCTGAAAACCGGCCAAATGACGGTTTCTTCGTAAGCGCGATGAATATACAACAATTCAGCGGCCGCGTCTATCCGTCGGGGTAACAAATACCTTGAGGTGACAAGTAAAGTCCGGCGCGGCGGACAGCGATCCTGTCAGTCGGAACCGGAGTATGCCGGCCCGCTCATGGACTTGAGGAAGGCCTCGTTGTTCTTGGTCTTGCCCATCCTGTCTATGAGAAGCTCGATGATGTCCGAGTCGTCCATGGGGTTGATGACCCTGCGGAGCACCCATATCTTCTGGAGTTCCTCGTCGGTGAGGAGGATCTCCTCCTTCCTGGTTCCGGATTTCTTTATGTTGATGGCCGGAAAGAGGCGCTTGTCCGAGAGGCGCCTGTCCAGGTTGATCTCCATGTTGCCCGTGCCCTTGAACTCCTCGAAGATGACCTCGTCCATCCTGGAGCCTGTGTCGATGAGGGCGGTGGCGATTATCGTGAGGCTGCCCCCCTGCTCGATGTTGCGCGCCGCGCCGAAGAATCGCTTGGGCTTGTGCAGCGCGTTGGAGTCCACGCCGCCCGAGAGGATCTTGCCTGAGGTCGGCACGGTCTGGTTGTAGGCCCTGGCCAGCCTGGTGATTGAGTCCAAAAGGATGACTACGTCCCGGCCATGCTCTACCAAACGCTTGGCCTTCTCCAGCACCATCTCGGCTACCTGCACGTGCCTGGTGGCCTGCTCGTCGAAGGTGGAGGATATGACCTCGGCCTGGACCGAGCGCTCCATGTCCGTGACTTCCTCGGGCCGCTCGTCGATGAGCAGAACGATGAGGTAGACCTCGGGATGGTTCGTGGTTATGGCGTTGGCGATCTTCTGGAGGAGGATGGTCTTTCCGGTCTTGGGCGGAGAGACGATGAGCGCCCGCTGTCCCTTGCCGATGGGGCAGAAGAGGTTGATGATCCTGGTGGAGAGTTCCTCGGTCGTAGTCTCAAGGTCCAGTTTCTTGTTGGGGTAGAGGGGCGTGAGATTCTCGAAAGGAATACGGTTCTGCGCCACCGCCGGCTCGTCATAGTTGACCAGTTCGATTCGCAGCATGGCGAAGAAGCGTTCGCCCTCTTTGGGGCTCCGTATCTGGCCGTAGACAGTGTCGCCGGTCTTGAGGTTAAAGAGCCGTATCTGGGAGGGGGAGATGTAGATGTCGTCGGTGCCCGAGAGATAGGAGTTCTGGGGAGAGCGCAGGAAGCCGTAGCCGTCCGGCAGGATCTCCAGCGATCCGTAGGCGTAGATGATGCCGCCTTTCTCGGTGTGAGACTTGAGGGTATAGAAGATGAGTTCCTGCTTGCGCAGGGCGATCAGCTCCTCATGGTTGATCCCGTACTTTTCGCCCAGCTCCCGTAGCTCCTTTATGCCCATCTTCGACAGGTCGTTTATGAGAAGCCTGGCCCGGGAATCGCCGGGCTCCTGCCTGCCGTTCTCGTGGTTCTTTTCAGGCGCCGGCCTTTCGTAAGACTCTTGGCGCCGCACAAGGCCGTTGCGCACCTCGCGCTCGAGGGCGGCGGCGGCCAGGACATCGATAGCCCCACGCTGTGGGATAGCGCCCTGCTCCGCTTCCGGCTCGATCGTCTTTATTCCAGTAAAGGTCTCGCTGTCCGTGAGAATAGGCTGGCCCTCCTCTTCCGGCTGGGAGGGCAGCTGCCGGTTGGATCGCTTCTTGAGCTTGATGCGTTTTACTGCTCTCGTTCCCTGGGAATTTCCTGCGGAACTGTCACGGGGAGAATTAGCGGTTTTTTGTTTTTCCTGAGACTTCATCTGGGATCGTTGAGTAGATTGAGGTGTTGCTTCGCTATCTTCCAGCCTCTCGAGATAGGTAGGTTCCTGGGCTGAAATCAGGGTTGGAGATTCTGTTGAAGCTTCTTCCATACGGTCCTTCTTGCTGGGTTCTTCTCGTTTTATTTTTCGGATTAATGCCATCCAATTCTCCGTCTCTATACGGAATCCGGGCGTTTAAAAATCGCCCTCATATCTATCGTTTCATGTATTGTCTGTTGATTCATTCGTACGGCGAATTCCGACATCGGAAAGACGGGCACCGTCAAGGGCGCCTTGCGATATCACTGTTACGGATAACCGGCCATCGGGCCGTAAGATAACTATAGTACCGCTGGGCCGATCTGTCAATCGCCGCTTGACCGACCGGCTGTCTGGATGGGCTTGTTCAGCCGCAAGTCCTGCAGATCGATGTCAGGCATCGCTACATGCCCATCGAAGCTGCAGGAGGGTGAGATCCTCAGGGACTGACATTTGACCGATGCACTGACCCTGGAACGGTCCAGGAACTCCGCTAAGCCGTTAACCTCGATAGAACCCGAAAACCTGCCGGCTACCGACGCGGTTGTGGCGGCAAGTGTACAGGATTCAACCCAGGCACTCTTGTCGATGGATACATGGGAGGCACAGCGTATCACACCTGAAAATTTTCCCTTTATGAGCAGGCTTCCCTGCATGTCGAGTTCTCCGGACATGGAGATCTGAGGGCTCAGCTCTGTGGAATGGATAAGGGGTTTTATCTTTGTACGTCGAGGCACGGCCCTGATACTTTCACAAGGTGTACATAAAGTCAATTATCGAGGTTTAAGGCAATGAATACGGGAGCCCAGCCTCGTCGAGGCTACCGGCTCCCGCATCAGAGGATTGAGCTAGTTTTTCTTAAAGGTCTTTGTAATGAGGGAGGGGTCCATGTCCCACGCTGATTTTTTAAGCTCCCGGCCCGGACGGAATCCGGCTACGCCATGATCCTGAACCGATACTATCTCGCCGGTCTTGGGATTTCTCGCTCTGGTTCTTCCCTTTCTCAGTTTGACCTCGAAGGTGCCGAATCCACGGAGCTCAACGGTTTTACCGCTTAAAATCGCGGTCTTTATTTCGGAAAAAAGACCGTCGATCAGCTCGTGTATCTCCTTCCTGGTTGTCTTGCTCGAAGGGGAGAGCTTTCCATACAGCGCGTCGATCAATTCGGCCTTTGTAAGCTTCTCTGCCATATAGCATCTCCTAATTTATTCTTGATTTTGGTCATGCGTGACGCCGGCTGATATAGATCTGCGGCCGTGTCGAAGCTCTGCAGTCCGGGAGCCGGAGTCTGGTCTTTAGGCTTCAAGCCTGTTTACGAGCTTTTGCATGCGGGACTTCTTGCGCGCCGCCGCGTTTTTCTTGACAATGCCTTTGCGGGCTGCAGTATCGATGCGCTTGATCATATCGAGAAGCGCTTCCTTGGCCGCCTGGGCATCCTTTTTCTCGGAGGCCACCACTACCTTCTTGGCCGCCGACCGTATGGCGGACTTTACGCCCTTGTTCCTGATGCGGCGTTTTTCATCCTGCCGCATTCTTTTTTCGGCTGATAGATTCTTTGTGCTCAAAGGGAATCCTCCCGGATTGATTGTCGATTCGCGATGAACCGGAACAGTCTGACAGTTCGACGAGAAAAACTAACAGAGAGCGGCGGTGAATGTCAAGACTGCAATTGACTCCAACCCTGGTATCTGATTAAATAGGATAACGAATTAGCGCTCACCGAGAGAGAACCGCTGTGACTATAGTCATACTTTTAATACTGCTGACGGCTTTTAGCATTTGGGAATTCATGCTTTTATTGGCCGTAGCGTTGCTTCCCTGGCGCAGCGCCATGCGGATCGCCCAATATTACGAAGACAAAGCAATACAGACCATATTCTCAACCTTGAGCTTATATAGCGGATTCAAGCCGAGGGTTGTAAACAAACTGAACAAAACGCTTCCGAAACGTTTTATTGTGGTTTCCAACCATCAGAGCCTTTTGGACATCGTCGTCATTATGCGCACTTTGCCTGATTGGGCGAAAGCCAGGTTTGTGGCGAAAAAAGAACTCGGCTACGGCATCCCGCTAATATCCCTTCTTCTACGCGTATCGGGCCACAGCTTAGTACGGCGCAAGGGGGATGCCCTAGAGGCGATGCGTACGGTAACCCGAATGGCCAAACGCTGCCGCCGAGAGGGGACTATCCCGGTTATTTTCCCCGAGGGCACCCGCTCGCGAACAGGAGCTCTCGGCCGCTTTTATTCCGCTGGATACAGGAAAATACTTGAAGTCGAACCAGTCCCCATCCTGGTGGCTGCCATGGAGGGCGGCTGGAAGATAGCGAACTTAAGGGACTTCCTGTTCAACTTCGGCAACACAGCCTTTACGGCCAGCTACCTAGCCTTGCTACCGGAGCCGCATTCGAAAAAAGAAGCGCTGGATGCCTTGGAGAAATCGCGGGTGATTATAGAAGCATCTTTGGAGGAGCAGAGGAGGGCTTAGGCCCCCGAAGCGCTGTCCGGGAGCCTAGGTGGGCGTTTTTCAGTTAAAATCGCTGGGTTTGCGCTCAATCCGCTTGCACTTTTCACATTCAGCCATATTCTTCACTTTTCCGTTCTCGAATACGGTTTTCATCTTGACTTCGCCGCCGCAGGGGCAGTAGAAGCGCTGGGTGCTGCTGGAGGTTCGCGCGTTTTTTGATACCTGTGCCATGGCATTCTCCTTAAAAGACGGCATACAATATATGGTAGTTCCCCATCGTGTCAATTAATGGCTGTCACGCCAGCAGTCTTCGGGTATAAAAAAGACCGCCGGGTAAGGAGGAATACCCGGCGGTCAACGCAAAAGGAGGTGCATGAAGAGCAAACTGCTGTCGTCCTGCAATAATAATAATAATGCACAATCCAGAAAGTTACCAGAAATACTATAGTTTTTTGGAAATAGTATGCTTTATTGTCCGCAGGTACCGAAGTCTACTCTACAACTCCTGCGGGGCCGCTTCCCGCATCCCTTCCGATCAAGCGATTCAGGGTTTTTCTGTCCAGTTTTAACCAGATAGGCCGCCCGTGAGGGCATCGGGGAAGAGGAAGGGCCAGGGATTGGGCTATGAGCGCGATCGCAGCGCTGTCTTCCAGCAAATCCCCGTCCTTTATCGCCGCCTTGCAGGCGATGGATGCAGCCACGGCGCCGAATTGGCCATCGGCTTCAGCATTAAAATCGGAATCTTCGGAAAGGCTTTCGGCAAGAATGGAGAGTCCCTTTTCGCCGAGAATAGCGGGAACCCCGTTGACTATAAGTTGCCCCGGACTTTTTTCCATTCTGTATCCCATGTGCTCTAGATCGAAAAACGATGTTGAAAGACGCTTTTCTGTTTCAGTACTCTGTATTTCCATGACAAAGGGCACGAGGAGGGCTTGGCTTTTGCCCTTGGCCGAGCGAAGTCTGTCGTAGAGAATTCTTTCCTGGGCAGCGTGCTGGTCGAGGATATACAGTTCCTCCGCGCTTTCGAAGACCAGGAATGGACCGAAAGCCCTGCCTAGAAATCTGAAGGCCTGACCGGACGATGATGCTGCTTCATCTGCCTCGGACGCATTTCCTGCAACTCCCCCTTTGTCATCGCTCCTCTGGCTCGGGCTTGTTTCCTGAGCTGCGGATACTTCCCAAACCTTGCTTTCCCCACTCCTGCCTTCATCCGAAGCTTTTTCAAACGCCCATTCCTCTCCCTTTAAGCGTCGCTCGCTGTCCAGCCTGTCCCAGAAAGCCCTGTCCAGGGCTTTCCCGTCCAGCTTTTGCCAGGCATCAGATCCCGGCAGCGGAGTGGGATAGCTTTTTTCCCGGCTGTTCCAGGTTAGAGGTTTAATTCCCGTACCCAGGCTGGAACGAAGGTGGCCTTTAAAGGCGGCGTAGATCGTCGACTTGAGGGTTTCGGCGTTTTTTATCCTGACTTCCCGCTTGGCCGGGTGAATGTTGAAGTCCGCCAGGGAAGGATCCACTTCAATAAAGAGAAATGCGCAGGGTCTCATACCTCCGGGCAGGTACTCGGAAAAAGCATACTCCAAAGATCCCGAGAGCCCCCACTCGGGAACCCTCCGGCGGTTTACAAAAATCTGCAAGAATTTTCTGTCTCTTCTGGAATAGGAAGGATCGGCGTAGACAATGCTGAAAGGAGATCCTTCGGCTTCGGCCTGGAAAACCGAGAGCGCGGGAGCGGGGATTTCCCTGTAGAGCAGAGCGATCCGATCCTTGAGCGTGGAGGGGTGCAGGTGTTCGACCTCGCCTGCTGAGCTCCATGCGAAGCTGATCCAGGGGTGGGCTAGGGCTTTTTCGACGAATACCTGTCGGCACTGGGCTGCCTCGGACGATGGGCGCTTGAGGAATTGGCGCCGGGCAGGGAATCGTTCGAACAAGGCTTTTACGCTGACCGTCGTTCCTCTGCGCGCCGGGCTCGCCTCGAGCGCGGGGTTTCCGCCTGGTTCCATGAGCAGGAGCCAGCCTGAATCCGAACCTTCGGTTTTGCTTAGAATCTCAATTCTTGCTACGGCGGCAATGGAAGCCAGAGCCTCCCCGCGGAAGCCGAGGGTTCGTATGCCCAGAAGATCATCGGCCTTCTCAATCTTGCTCGTTGCGTGCTCCAGGATGGAGAGGGCGAGATCTTCTCTGGACATTCCCAGACCGTTGTCGCTTACCCTTACAAGCTCCGAGCCACCGCCGGAAATCTCGACGCGGATTTCCGTCGCTCCGGCGTCGATGGCGTTGTCCAGAAGCTCGCGCAGGGCCGATGACGGTCTTTCTATAACTTCGCCCGCGGCGATGAGTCGGTAGGTTTCGGATCCAAGAATTCGTATTCGGCCCATATTATTAGAATACATTTTATTGAGGTTAAAAAAAAGGACGCTCGCAGAGCGTCCATGCAACAGAGAGGGGAGGTCCGCGCAGCGCAGGCCTCCCCGGAAGCGAAGCTTCAGAATCTGAATCTTGTCTCAATGGTGACTGTGGGCTCCATCTTAATGCGCAAGGGAGAACTGCCGGATACGTATTCGACCTGGCCGGTCGTAGAGTTCCTCGCCGCTACCATCTTGAAGATAAGGCCGATAGCCAGGTTGGGGGTTTTGGGTATAGGTATTTCAATCTCCCCGGCGAAGGCGGTTTTTTCGTCAAAGAAGGTGAAGCTGCCATCCTGGATTGAATTCACAATGCCTCGCTTGTCGTAGTAGATCGCCCCTGCCAGATCCACCACGGGAATGAGGCCACGCTTGAGCAGAAGACCTGCACGCAGCTCGTCGTTGGCATCGTTGCTGATCGTAAAACCGTCTTCGGGAGTCCAGGGCCACATGTAGCCCGCCACGAGGCTGAGTTTTTCCTTGAACAGGTTGAAGCCGGCTTCGCCGTAGATGCCCATCACCGTCGGCGCGTCTGAAACCTGACTGCTGCCGTCCAGATAGGGCAGATAGTCCTGGACCAGGCTCGGTCTTGTCCTTTCGTAGGTGGCATCGAAGAAGGCCGGCCTGAAGAGTCCGGTGAAGTAACGATACTCGAGCCTCCAGTCGATGAAGGCTACATTGCCCATAAAGCCCGTGGCGGCGCCCCAGTTGTGGGGGCCATTGTCCCAGAGAAGCTCGGTTTTGAGACCTTTGGGTATTGACTTGCCGCCTGAATGCGTAACATCGGTCCGAACGTAGGGGACGGTGGCCGCCACGTCGGCGAAGGCCCGTAAGCCCAGGGCGGGACTGCTCTTTATGATCGGCAGGTCCAGGTCGAGGCCTGCGCCGAGAAAGCTGAAGTTGCCTGCCAGCTTGTCATAGTCAGTAGTTCCCTCGAGCTCGGCGGCTGCATCGATATCAGCCACGCCAGAGACGCCGATGGCCAGCTTGGATGCTTTGAAGGGACGGAAATAGAGTCGCGTTCCATAGATTTGAGGGACGGGCAGGTCATTGACCAGGGCTTCGAAGCCGAAGCCGCCGAAGTCGATGCCCGTATTCACGCCGACTCTCCTGATGCTGGGAAAGTCGCTGTCGTTCCGGTAATCCCTCATGATCAGCCCGTGGCCGATAGAAAGCCCGTGGAGGTTACCGAGCTTGATGAAGAAAGGGTCCTCCAGAGGTTCGCCGTATTCCAGGTACTTGATCTTTAGGATCAGGTCGGCAGCCAGATCCAAGGCTCCTTTGATATTGTCGCTACCCCAGTAAGCTCCGCCGAAGTCCCATTCGTTGTTGCCCTTGGGTCTGTACCAACTGGATGGATCAAAGAGGTCCTCCGAATAGATCACCGGCAGATAGAGCCCCAGCTTTAGTCTCCCGATTCCGACCTCGGGTGAAACCACGACCTTGGAATAGCTAGTGCCGTCTATCATGACGGAACCGATCTCCATGCCCATATAGTCGCGCATCCACTCCATGACTGATGCGCCGAATCCTCCATCCTGGGCCGTGAGGACCGGAACAAACAGCGCGATGAGGGCTATTAGAACTATAAGTCTTTTTTTCATACCTGCCCCCTTTACCTAAAAGCGCACCGAGGCGCTGAGGCTGGAGCTGACGTCGAAATCCTGGGTTGTTGGATCCCAGGAATACACATAGCCGAGCGTCAACACGGTGGCGCCGGTCTTGTAGTTGATGGACATGCCGATCACGGCGTCTTCAGGATCGAAGAGATCCTTGAAGAAGGTCGCTTTGCGACCGATAAAGTATTTTTCGTAGCCGGCGCTCAGGAAGATGCCGGGCAACAGGCCTTCGGCGAGGGTGACGCCCCCCTTCAAGTGGGGATATGCGCCGCTGTCGTCGGTGGCGGTACCGGGTTTGGGCGCGAAGGGGCCATCTATAAGGATGTTCAATTCCAGGGCTTCGGTGAACAGCTGGAAGCCAAGGCTAGCCAGCCAGCCTAGCTTGAAAGCTTCTGGGCTCGGCAGGCTCAGCACATAGTCGGCGCGCTGATCTCTGTAGAAATCGTAGTTGCTGTCGAAGTAAGAGGGGATGAATCCGCCCTGGAGGGCTCGGATCTGGGCGCCATAATTTATGAAGCCGATCAGTTTTCCGCCGACGCCGGTGATTAGGCCCAGGGCGCCGCTGGGCTGGCTGGCTCCTTCTACGAAGGCGTTGAGCGAAACGATCTCTGAGCGCAGGACGGGAAGGGTGAGATCGGCGCCGATGACATAGACGAGATCAGCCGCCGGATAAAGGGCCAGGTCGGCTGCGTCGGTGTACGCCAGGGGATCTCTGTCCAGGACCCCCGTCACCCCGAACTGCAGTTTTGCCGGCAGAGATTCGCCCAGGAACGCCAAGGGTCGGGTGAAAATCCGACCGCCGATCACGTCCATGCGGGCGAGGTTGCCCGTCAAAGCCTCGATACCGAGATAGGGAAACTTGAACATATTTCCGTCAAGGCCAAATTGAAGCCCAAAAATCCTCAAGTCCGGCAGGAAGCGGGTGTTGGCGTAATCGGACACGATAAGGCCGTTGCCTAGGCTGAAATCGTCGATGGAGCCGAGCTTGATGTAGAAGGGATCTATGCCGCGCAGGCCGTATCGCACGTACATGATCTTGGGAAGGTATACGTCGAAGATCGTCTGGTCTGTTCCAGCCTGGGGAATCCAATCGGGTTCGTAGATTTGTAAGGGCGTATTGGGATCAGGATAGAGCTGGAACCTGAAGGTGAGATCCAGTCCTATGCCGAATTTCCCTAAGGAGAGATCCGGCTGTAGACCGAGCTTGGACCAGCTTTCCAACTTGGTCGGGTCCGAGGCCGATGGCAGGAGATCCGAGCCCAGCAAAATGGAGGCTGAAAAGTCTGGACTGGAGCCAAGACTTTCCTGGGCTGCCAGGGGAGCTATTAGGATCGCTGCCACGAGTATAACGAGAATGCGCTTCATCGTGCTTAGCCTCCTTGGATAGGCGAATCGTAGCCTAAGAATATCTAGTACCAGTATACACTATCTGTCCAGCTCATGCACCTATTTACTGTATCTCGGCGGCTAAGGGACGAGAAAGAATCTCTTGCGAAGGCTTGTAAGGGCTAGTATCCTTTATGCCGCCCACCAGAGCTGATACTCAGGCAGGTTTCGCGACAGTATAGAGAAGGAGAACGGAATGGATTTTTTTTCTAGGCTGGATGAACTCGTAGACAGAAAAAACAGCTGCCTTTGCGTTGGGCTCGACCCGTATTTCGATAGAAGGACTATCGAAGAAAAAGGCCTTGCGGCTTGCATCGATGCTGCGAGAGAAGCCAACCTTAGGATAATCGAAGCCGCATCTCCCTACACGATATGCTTCAAGCCGAATATCGCGTTCTACGAAGCCCTGGGAAGCGGAGGGATGGATCTCTTGAGGACAAGTATCGGCGCGATTCCCGAAGACATCCCTGTGCTTATCGACGCCAAACGGGGCGATATCGGCTCCACCGCCCGGGCCTATGCCGAAGCGATATTCGGCGATCTGGACGCCGATGCGGTCACCTTGAGTCCCTATCTGGGCAGAGAGAGCGTCGAGCCTTTTCTGGAATGGAAGGACAAGGGGCTTTTTCTGCTCTGTAGAACCAGCAATCCGGGTTCCGGAGTCTTCCAGGATTTGAGGATTGAAAACAAACCCTTGTACGTCAGAATAGCCCGGGAGGCAGGGTCCTGGACCCAAAACATAGGTCTCGTGGTGGCAGGCAACGATCTGGAAGCCCTGGCCGCCGTGAGATCCGCCGCCCCGAAGGCATGGTTTCTCAGCCCCGGCATTGGTGCCCAGGGGGGAAGGGCTGAGGATGCGCTGAGAGCCGGCGCCCGCGCCGATGGTTCCGGGGTGCTGGTGGTGGCCGCCAGGACTATCGCGGGCGCCGACGATCCTGGCATGGCAGCTAAGGCCCTGCGGGACGAGATAAACCGCGGCAGAGCGGCGGTGAGTACAGGCACTCGAGCAATCCCCGGCTGGTCGCAAAAAAATGAGGAAGAAGCACTGAAAAAAAAGCTGGTCGGCGCTCTTATCACTACCGGTTGTTTCCGTCTGGGCGATTTTACCCTCAAGAGCGGCCGAAAGAGCCCCTTTTACATAGACCTGCGCAGGCTTATATCTGATCCTGGGTCCTTGGCGCTGGCCGGAGAAGCTTACGCACTACTCGCCAGGGATTGCAGTTTCGACAGGCTGGCGGGAATCCCCGCTGCGGCACTTCCGCTGGCCACCGCCGCTGGTTTAGCCCTCCGCGTGCCTATGATCTGGCCGCGGATGCCGGTTAAAGACCATGGCACCGGAAATAAAATAGAGGGCGAATATAGCCAGGGAGAGCGGATTCTCCTCCTCGACGACCTGATAACCACCGGTTTGAGCAAGCGTGAAGCTGTGGAAATTTTGCGGGCTGAAGGCCTGGTGGTGGAGGACCTGGTGGTGTTGGTGGAACGGGGCAAAGCTGGACGTGGGGATCTGGAAGGCCTGGGGATCAGACTCCATGCATTCCTCCACATCCAGGAGATTGTCGCGACCCTGGAGGAGTTAGGTAGAATCGACGCTGAAACGAGAAAAAACCTGGAACGTTATTTAGAGAACGAATAAAAGAGTGGGAAGAACAAGCCCACTCAGCGGAAGAAAGATCTGAGCAGCTTTAGGTATTAGCTCTCCTGTATCTTAGCAGCCAATTTCATCATGACCGTAAGCATAGCATAGCCTGAGGATAGGTCCTCCCTCCATACCTGCACGTCATCGGGAACTTTCAGCTTGATATTTGTAAAATTCCAGATGGATTTAATACCCGCCTTGACAATGCTCTCGCTGGTGCTCACGGCAAAGGGAGAAGGGACGGTGAGAATAGCCAGTTCGGCCTTGATTTGCGGCACGATCTCTTCGATTTTTTCGAAAGGATAGATCGGCACTCCGTGAACCTTGGCGCCCACCTTGGCCTGGTCGATATCGAAGGCGGCTATTATATCCAGACCGTGGTCTTTGAACTCCTGATGGCCGGTGAGGGCCGAGCCTAGGTTTCCCGCTCCCACGACGATGGCGCTATGCTTGAGATTCCAGCCCAGATAGCTCTCGATGGCTTCGATCAATTCGTTGACCAGATATCCTTTTTTAGGTTTTCCGATAATACCAGTAATGGCCAGGTCTTTACGGACCTGGATGGGCTCTAGGTTCTGCTCAGCAGCTATGATCGTGCCTGAAATATACTGATCGCCATTCTGTTGAGCCTGCCTGATTATATGGAGATAGGAGGGCAGACGCCGTATCGAAGGACCGAAGGATATTTTCTGTCTGTTGGCCATGGTTACTCCGTTATTGAATCCACTATATATGATTATCGATAAAAGTCAAGCTATTCAGCCTGTGGATTCTGTAGCCGTTTGACTCTATTCCCCCATATATAAGCATATAATCTGGCTGAGCTCTAGTCCCACCACGTGCGACCTATAAAATCAGGCCGAAGAGAAGATCCGGCATGTCTGATTGAACATACGGTTTTTACCTCGCCGAAGAGGGGAGCAAGACGTTGGGCGAATAGTGAGAGGGTCCTGCCGCCTGCGACATCCTCGTCGTAGAGAGCAGCTCGGCTTGTTGAGAATCCCGAGAGCCAGGCTTTATCGGAAAAGCTGATGATCGGCTCTTCGTCATGCCGCTTGAACATGGAAAAGCGGATAAAGTAGAGCGGCCTTTCGAGGAAATCGGCTAACAGAAGGGATGGCATTATCGCTCCGTGTGCGGCGGCGACTACAATCGCAGGATCGTAGTCTTGACGCAGTGTTCCAGCAAGTCTGAGGAGAATAGCCGGCTCGGAACCTTTCCATGTATAGCTGTCCCGGATTCCGGTATAGATAAAACGTCTGAGATTGAGGGGAAGCCTTTGTAGAAACTCTTTTTCTAAGATCGGGAATTGTCTGTCCAGGGCAAGGGCTTTTCGCGCAAGGAGTATAGACTCCCTAAAGAGCCGGTTGGCTCCTTCCACCGCCGGAAGCCCGTGGTCAATCCTGTAGTTTTTAGCTTCCTTGAGTTCGTAATAGACGCTTGGGTGAAGGGGAAGCCCGTGTTCCACGCAGATTTTATAGTTGAGCACGACATTGACTATGCCAGGTGCCATTATATAGAGACGAATCGCTTTTCCTATGTCCTCTGGGCTGTAAGAACCCTGTTTTTCCCAAGTCTCGCAAAGGCTCGCAGAGTCGCTGGATACGGTTTCCAGCAGGTCCTGGTAGCTGCACTGGAATTCCATCTGGGCGGGAGGGCTGCTCCAGTCTGCGGCATTTAGAGCATCTATCAGCATGACATCAACCTAATCCTTCTGCAGGGCGTGGCGCAAGGTCGGCTGGTCTGATACCTTATGAATCACCATGTGCTGAACGTCGCAAGGAGGATAGGTGGTTCTGGATTGCAGCCTGGCAATACTTGCGGGCGGAATGAGCAGCCGTTTCGACGGGTCGGATAAACAGACGGCGTCTTTGCATGGAACGCCTCTGGGCAGGCGGGTCGCTTTAAATGCCCTAAGCCTCGGCGTGCCTGTAATTCTTGTAGGTCCTCAGCATGATATCTATGAAGATCTTCCCTTGCGTTTCGTACATGACCTGATCCCCGGCTTCGGTCCGCTGTCGGGACTCCACGCTGCTCTTTTCGGGGCATCCAGCTCCTGGGTGTTCCTGCTGGCCTGCGACATGCCCTACTTTAACAGGGATTGGGTTTACTATCTTAATGAGCTTGCCCAAAAACCAGTTACCGGCGATTCGCCTGCTACTCTCGCCGTTCTCGCCCAAAAAGGATCATACATCGAACCCTTTCAAGGACTTTACTCCCGGCTTCTCATTCCTGAATTGGAGCAAAAAATGAACAGAGCAGGGGCAGCCGGGATACGGCTTTCGTTTTCCAGGCTTCTTGATGGTCTGCCGCATAGAATCGTGCCCGAAGCCACTGCCCGGCGTTTCAGCCCTGGCTGGAACCTTTTTAAAAGCATCAACGACAAGCCGGCACTCCGAGAGTATTTGCGCGACCAAAACGGAAAAACGCTGTAGTCTTAGTAAAATCGGTGCATAATTGGATCTACAATGAAGGTTGCCGCCTTTTCGGCGGTGGAGGATTTTATGAGAGATGCCCGTATGCTTGATAAGGCGGTTGTTGAATGTGTACCGAATTTTTCGGAAGGAAGAGACCGCAGCACAATTCACGCTATAGCTGAGGCGATAGCCTCGGTTCAGGAAGTAACCCTGTTGGACATAGATCCCGGAGCTGACACGAACAGGACTGTCTATACCTTTGCAGGCAAGCCCTTGGCCGTGATCGAGGCAGCCTTGGCGGCGGCCCGGACGGCCGCCAACCTGATTACCATGGAAGCACACGCCGGTTCCCATCCCCGCATGGGTGCCCTGGATGTCTGCCCTTTCATTCCCATTTCGGGCATAAGCATGGCCGAATGCGTCCAGCTTGCCCGGGATTTCGGCGCTCGGTTGGCCCAGGAACTCGAAGTACCTGTGTATCTCTATGAGGAAGCCGCCGCCAAGCCCTCGCGGCGCAGCCTCGCCGACATCCGCTCTGGAGAGTACGAGGGCTTGGCGGCTAAACTCGCCGACCCCGAGTGGCGCCCTGACTTTGGGCCTGCGCGCTTCAATCCCCGCTGGGGCGCCACCGTGACCGGAGCCAGGGAAATACTCCTGGCTTATAATGTCAATCTGAATACCGAGGATGTCAGCGTTGCAAAGTCGATAGCCTTGGAACTGCGCGAGAGCGGGAAAATACTGAAAAATCCCGATGCAAGCCCGGTCTTGGATGATTCGGGGCAGCCTAAGCGGGTGCCGGGCAGGCTCAAGGCAGTCAGGGCTATTGGCTGGCATGTGCAGGAATTACACTGCGCCCAGGTGTCAATGAACATCCTCGATTACAAGGTCACCCCGCTTTGGAAGGCATTCGAAGCGGTCAGCCAGGAGGCTGAGCGCCGGGGATTCGCTGTGAGCGGCTCGGAACTCGTAGGCCTGGCTCCGGCAGCCGCCCTGGTGGAGAGCGGGCGTTACTTTCAGCGCAAGGCCAAAGCTAGCCCGGGGCTGCCCGACCGGGAGCTTGTAAAGGCTGCGGTGAAAGCCATGGGTTTGGATTCCCGGGGCGACTTCGATCCGGATAAAAAAATCATCGAGTGGGCGTATCGACGAAAAGACCGTCTGATGGACCGCTCCGTCTCCGATTTTTCTGACGAACTCTCTTCGTCCAGTCCGGCTCCGGGCGGCGGTACGGTCTCAGCCTGTATGGGAGCTCTGGGTGCTGCACTGGCCGCCATGGTCGCTAATCTCAGCATCGGGAAAAAAGGCTTTGAGGAGAAGGCCTCCATTCTGGAGTCCATAGCCATGGAAGCCCAGTGCATTAAGAGCGAGCTCCTGGGGCGAGCCGACGAGGACTGTGATGCCTTCAACAGGATTCTCGATGCACTACGCCTGCCCAAGCGCAATCCGGAAGAAAGCGAGCGAAGGAGTACGGCCGTTCAGGAAGCCACAAAACAGGCCGCTCTGGTCCCTCTGGGTAGCGCCAAGTCCTGCCTCGGCGCGATGGAACTCTGTGCACAGGCGCTCGAACAGGGCAGGGTGAGTTCAGCCACCGATGCGGCTGTAGGTTTTTTAGCCGCCAAGGCTGGCCTGGAGGGAGCCCTGCTGAACGTAAAAATCAATCTCGGAGGAATCAAGGACGAAAGTTTTGTGATTTCAGTACAAAGGGATATCGAAACCCTGTTGGACCGATCATCGGCCTGCGAGAAATCGTACCACAGCCTTCTTCAAAAGACTCTTGGCTTTTAACTAAGTTTTTTTGTGATTGACGATCATTCCATATTGACCTTGCGGGGCTCTGGCACTATACCTTGCTTTGAATAAATACACCCGAAAGGAGACGTCAAGCGGTGAAAGGATCCGATGTTACCGTTTCGAACGTATCCAAGTCCTTCGGCAGCTTTGCCGCCCTGAAGGATGTCAGTCTGGAAATCAAGAAAGGCGAATTTTACTCCCTTCTAGGACCCTCAGGCTGCGGAAAAACCACATTGCTGCGCGCCATCGCCGGATTCGAAGATCCGGATTACGGAGTGATACTCATAGACGGCAGCGACATGTCCGGCCTGAGCCCGGACAAACGGCACTGTAACACGGTTTTTCAGAGTTATGCCCTATTTCCGCACCTCACGGTCTTCGAGAACGTTGCCTTCCCGTTGCGGATAAAGAAAACTCCGGCCAGGCTTATAAAAGAATTGGTGATGAAGCATCTTTCGCTGGTGCAGCTGGAAGGGCATGCCGACAAAAAGCCCAGCCAGCTCTCGGGCGGGCAGAAGCAGCGGGTGGCCATAGCCCGGGCGCTGATCAACGAGCCGTCGGTCCTTCTTCTGGACGAACCTCTTTCGGCCTTGGACGCCAAGCTCAGGCAGCATATGCTCATGGAGCTCGATTCAATCCATGACAAGGTCGGCATCACGTTTATCTACGTTACTCACGATCAGCAGGAAGCCCTTTCGGTGTCAGACCGAATCGCGGTTATGAACGCAGGAGTTGTGCTGCAGGTGGGTTCTCCCCAGCAGATCTACGAAAACCCCGCCACCGAATTCGTCGCCCGGTTCATCGGCGAAACCAATATCTTCAAGGGTAAGGTGTTGTCCAGGAACGGAAATCTCAATGTGCTCCAGATCGAAAGTTTCGGCCAGCTTTTAGTGGATGACGAGACGCCGGTCGAGGTGGGCGATACGATCGTGGTCACCATCAGGCCTGAGAAAATCCGCATTTCCAACGAGCAGCTCCAGGGCGACGAGCTCAATGTCGTGAAGGGCATCGTCGAAGAACCCGTGTATTCGGGCTTCCAGACTAAGTACATAGTCCGGGTGGAGGGAGGAGGCAGGCTGACTACCTTCAGACAGCATGCCAACTGGTCCGAGGGAATCCCCGACATCGAATGGAAGGACGAGGTCTACCTCTCCTTCAGCGCCCGCGATCTGGTCATCGTGGAAAAGAGCCCGGGATGAAGCGCAATCTCGGCCCTGCCTATGTAGCTCCCCAGGCCCTCTGGATTACGGTGTTTTTCGCCGCCCCGCTTTTGATCATTGTCGCCTATTCCTTTCTGCAAAAAGGACTGTACGGAGGGGTCGAGCCTGTCTTCAGCATTCAGGCCTGGGTGGACATGGCCAATCCGACTTTGCTGAAGGTGACGCTCAAGACCCTCTGGGTGTCCCTTGCGGCTACAATCGTCATTATCCTGCTAGCGCTGCCCTGCGGGTACAGCATCGCCCGATCAAAAAACCAGGCCTTAAGGCTTTTTCTGGTGATCGTCCCCTTCTGGACCAACTTCCTGGTGCGCATCTATGCATGGATATCGATTCTGGGCAATGAAGGCTTCGTCAACCAGGCTTTGCGATTTCTCGGTTTCAGGGCCGAGGGCTTCCAGTTCCTGTACAACCAGGGAGCGGTGGTATTCGTCCTTGTCTATATGTACCTGCCCTATGCCATACTGCCGCTTTTTTCCACCATCGATAAATTCGACTTCACTCTTCTGGAGGCAGCCCGAGATCTGGGGGCCACCAGGATGCAGTCCTACACCAAGGTGATGATCCCCAATATCAAGGGCGGAGTGATCACCGCTGTGCTCTTTACCTTCATTCCCATATTCGGCGCCTATGCGGTGCCCCTGCTGATCGGCGGCAAGGATTCCTACATGCTGGGGAACGTAATCGCCGACCAACTCACAAAGACAAGGAACTGGCCGCTTGCCTCGGCTATTTCCATGTCCATGACCTTGTTGACGGCCATAGCCGTGTTCCTCTTCGCCTTCAAGAAGCCTAAGGAGCAGCAGACGGTCAAGGATATCGATCCCTTGAGCCAGCCTAACGGCAAGACGATAGAGTTTCTTCACCGAAGTCCCGAGCAGGGGAAAAAGAAGCCTTCAGGCAAAGGAGCCGCGTAATGGCCGCGAAAATACACGGATTCAAGCCTTACAGGGTAGCTGCGCTTTTTCACGCCAGGCGGGTGGTGCGCAAGGGGGCCAAGGCCGCATCACGGCTCATGCCCAAGAAGGCCAAGAGTTCAAACCTAATCTTCTGGCTGGTGATTCTCTTTCTTTTCGCCCCCCTCTTCGTGCTGCTCCTATACTCATTCAACCAGTCCCGTTCTGGTGAATGGACGGGTTTTTCCTTTGTCTGGTACCAGAAGCTCTTTCTAGAATCCCCTGACCTTTGGAGGGCTTTCCAGAATTCGGTGATCATTGCCTTTACCAGCGCCCTCATGGCGACGGCCCTGGGAACCCTAGCCGCGGTAGGGACGGCTCGGTATTCCTTCAAGCTTAAATCCTACGTGTCCACCATGAGCTTTATTCCCATGATCCTCCCCGAAATCGTCGTAGGGGTTTCGCTTCTGGTGTTCTTCGCCGGAGTAGGGCTCAAGTTGGGAATGCTCACCGTCTGGATAGCCCATACCACCTTCAACATCCCCTTCGTCTACCTTCTGGTCTCGGCCAGGCTGGAGGAATCCGACCCAAGCGTAGTGGAAGCGGCCATGGATCTGGGGGCTACGGAACTCCAGATCCTATTCAGGGTTGTCATTCCCATGGCGCTGCCGGGCATAGCTTCGGCGTTTCTCACGGCGGTCACCCTTTCGCTGGAAGACTTCGTCATTACCTTCTTCGTATCGGGACCCGGAGCGACGACCCTGCCGCTGTATATCTATTCCATGATCCGCTTCGGGGTTTCACCGGTGGTCAACGCCCTTTCGGCGGTGATGATCGCCGGAACGGTGCTCCTGGTGTATCCTTTACGGAACTTCCTGAAGGTCTTCGCAGCCCGGTGAGCCTGTAAGGGCGCGGCGGTGCCTATAAAGGCTCAGGCCTGCATCGCCGGCATACCGGACAGGAGGAAAAAACCCGGCCCTAGGCCGGTAATATTTATAGGGGAGGGATTTATGAATAAAATCCTCCGCGCTGTAAAATCAGCTCTTTTCATTATGGTCTTCATTATTCCTGGACTTTTCTTGACCGGGTGTACGAAAAAAGAGGAAGCGTCTAATAAATTATATATATTCAACTGGACCTATTATACACCCGACTCGGTGATAGAAAAATTCGAGAAAGAATATGGCATCGATGTGGTCTACGACTCCTTCGCATCGAACGAGGAGATGTTCGCCAAACTCAAGGCTGGCGGCGCAAACTACGACCTTTGCTTCCCTTCCGGCGATTATGTTTCTATCATGATAAAAGAGGGTATGCTTGCCAAGATCGACAAGTCGGCGCTTAAGAACTTCGGCAATATCGATCCGGGAGTATTGGCGAAGAGCGACTTTGATCCAGGCAACGAATATTCGGTACCCTACTACATGGGGGCGGCAGGCGTCGCGGTCAACAAGACCAAGGTGAGTTCCTACGATAGATCTTGGTCCATCTTCTGCAAAAAGGATCTTGCGGGCAAGATGATCATGCTGGACGATATGCGCGAGGTGTTAGGCGATGCGCTCAAGTACCTCGGATATTCGGTCAACTCCGCCAGCGAGGCAGAGATAAATGCGGCGCGGGACCTGATCGACAAGGAGTGGAAACCCAATTTATTGAAGTTTGACGCCGAGGCTTTCGCCAAGAATTTTGCCGCCGGCGAGGTTTGGGTCGCCCAGGGATATGCCGAGTCCATCTATGCGGAGATGGATCCAAGCCGCTGGAATGAGGTGGATTTCTTCATTCCCGTGGAGGGAGGACCCAGCTATATCGATTCCATGGTCATA
Organism: Spirochaetaceae bacterium UBA4077; assembly: GCA_002383375.1. Classification (GTDB taxonomy): domain Bacteria; phylum Spirochaetota; class Spirochaetia; order Treponematales; family Rectinemataceae; genus UBA2256. The sequence continues at coordinate 42,131 of DFYR01000053.1, read as the reverse complement.
CTGAAGGACTCCAAGAATAGTAAGGCCGCCCTGAGTTTTATAGACTTTATCCACAGACCGGAAATCTACGCTGAATTCTGCGATGCCTTCGGATTCCCTGCCACCGCCAACGTGCCGGCCAGGTCGCTCAAGAAGGGGCCGCAGTACTACAGCGCCGAATCGCTGGAACCCTGCGAGCTTAAAAAGGATGTTGGGGCGGACCTGGAAAAGTACAATGCCGCCTGGCAGCAGATAAAAATCGGCAAGTAAGTGCCAAAATCTGGCATTGCGCAACTCCGCCTGCTTTCCGGGCTTCGGCGGTGACTAAAAGGGGCTGTCTCGAATAATTCCGAGACAGCCCCTTTCTTGATCCCAGGCGCGCAAGCGCAAGCCCTTACCCTGTCTTAAAATTCAGGCAGATCCTCGAGCCCGCCGGCGTTGGTGACGTCGATAAAGCCCATGGTTTTTAAAAGCATGGTCCCCATGGCGCTCCTGGAACCGCTGGCGCAATACAGCAGGACGGGCTTGTCCTTAGGCCCTATTTCGGCGGCACGCCTGGGCAGTTCGTTCACCGGAATATTGATGGCCTTGGGATAATGGCCGTCCTCGAATTCGTCACTGGTACGAACATCGACGATCACCGCTCCTTCCTGGATCTTTTTAGCTACACTGTTGGCAACACCCATATATGACTCCTAATTTAGTCTATGCCGCCGGAATAGTTTCAGAAACCTCTCGCGGTCGGCAAAAAATCCCTATTCGCCTTCTGCTTCGCCGAAGCCGCCGAACAAGCGCATGCTTTTCATTCCGCCTGTAACATAGGCGACTTTGGCGAATCCCTTCTGCCTGAGAATCCTCGATGCAATATGTCCTTCAAAACCGTTGACCGAGAGAATCACTATCTCCTTTTCATGGGGGAGTTCTGAAATCCTGTCCCGCAGCTCGTCCAGGGGGACGTTGACCGAGCCTGCGACATGGCCTTTGCAGTATTCGCCGAAGGTTCTCACATCCAGCAGATACACAGCGCTTGCGTTTTCAGCCGGATCTTGAGAAGCGGATCCGGCACAAGCCGCTAGAGCGGCGCCCTTCGCAGGGCTGATGAAGCTAGAATACCCCGACAGGTCGTTTTGGGCGGCAAAGGCGGCCATCTGCAGCGGGTCGTTCGCGCTGGAGTAGGGGGGGGCATAGGCTAGGTCCAGCTCAGCCAGGTCTGAAAGCTTCATCTTGGCCGCGATAGCCACGGCGAGAACATCGATGCGTTTTTCCACTCCCGCTTCGCCAAAGGCCTGGGCACCCAGCAGCCTTCCATCTTCGTCGTATATCAGCTTGAGGGAGAGTTCTTTCGCTCCAGGATAATATCCGGCATGGTGTCCCTTGTGGACATGAACGGCTCTGACCTTGAAGTCTGCAGCCAGGGCGGCCTTTTCGGAAAGTCCTGTCTGGGCGAAGGTATGATCCACGGCTTTGAACACCGAGGTGCCCAGGGCGCCTGCGTAGCGCATGGCACCGCCTAGGGCGTTGGTGGCGGCGATGCGGCCTTGGCGATTGGCGGGGCCTGCTAGGGGAATGCGTACCTTTGCATTGTCCGCCCTTCTGGTGAGTTCAACCATGTCGCCGGCGGCGAAGATGGAGGGATCGCTGGTTCTCAGGTACTCGTCGACTTGGAGGCCTCCGGATTTGCCTATGACGAGTTGTGCCGATTTAGCCAGCTCCAGGTTGGGGCGCACTCCGGCAGACATGAGAACCAGGTCAGCCTTCAGCTTTGTGCCATCGCTGAGCACAGCTTCCCTGGCCTCGTAGTCGATTTTTACCAGAGAGCGCTTGGTATATACCGAAGCACCTGCGGACTCAAAAGCCTGGGCGATAAGGGCGCCGAACTCAGGATCTGCCGGGGGCATGAGCTGGTCGGTGAGTTCGACGATGGAGGTGTCCAGTCCGCGCTTGATAAAGGCTTCCGCGGTTTCTAGGCCGATGAACCCGCCGCCAACGACAATGGCGGAGCCAACATTGTTGTCCTTAATGTAATTGTTGACGGCATCCATATCCGGGATTGTCCATAGATTGAATACGTTGGGGGAATCGACTCCCTCTACAGAGGGGGTAAAGGGGGTTCCTCCCTGGGCAAGGATGAGAGCGTCATAGGGCAGGCTGCTCTCTCCTTCGGGAGATCTGAGCTTTACAAGCTTGGCTTCCCTGTCTATGGCTACTGCTTCGGTTTTGAGCAGGACCTTGACTCTGTATCGCGAAAAAAAGCCTTCCGGAGTCTGGAGGATGAGAGAGCTTCGCTTTTGAATGTCGCCGGATAGCCTGTAGGGCAGGCCGCAGTTGGCGAAGGATACGTACGGACCCTTTTCGAGAATAGTGATTTCGGCGTTTTCGTCCAGTCTCCTGGCCCGAGCAGCCGCGGTTGCACCAGCGGCTACACCGCCTATGATGACAAGTTTCATGCTATCGCTCTCCTAGATATATATGAAAAATATAATATAAGCCGAATCAAGTCAATACGAGTCCTTTTTGGTTTTTTCGGAAGGCACCAGGTCTTGTTAGGATCGCAGTCCGCCTATTATACTACGCCGAAATGAATTTTTCCGCTCGAATCGATTTTAGCCCTGCCAGGAATTCCCTCGACGTGGAGCGGGAATCTCTTCGCGCTATAGGCCAGGTTCCCTTCGATGTATCTCAATCCAATCCCACCAGAGTAGGCTTAGGAATTGGGGCGGACCGAATAGCCTCGGCTCTAGCCAGCAGGGAGAATGCCTTATACTACCCGGAACCCAGGGGGCTGGCCAACGCCCGAGCGGCTATTGCAGAACATTTTCTTCCCGGCAGGGAGGCTTCAGTACGGGCCGATCCAGAACGATTGTTTCTCTGCGCCTCAACTTCCGAAGCCTATTCTTATCTTTTTAAGCTGCTCTGCGATCCTGGGGACAGCATATTAATCCCCCGTCCGGGCTATCCACTTTTTGACCAGCTCGCAGCCCTGGAATCGGTTGCCACGATACCCTACCGATTAGAATATTCCCATCCTTCGGGCTGGAGCATCGATACCGATTCCATAGCCCAGGCCTTGTCCGGCGGCTCTGGCGCCCAGCCCAAGGCAATTGTACTGATTAATCCCAACAATCCCACAGGATCCTATGTCCACGATACGGAGCTGCACCGGATCATCGAGCTTTGCCAAAAGCACTCAATCCCTATCATTGCCGATGAAGTCTTTTACGGGTACGACCTGGAGCCCAGGGAAGGGCGGCGGTCTTTGTTCGGCCTTCCGGATTGCCTGACCTTTACCCTGGACGGTTTTTCAAAGCGACTCTGCCTCCCCCAGGCCAAGCTGGGCTGGATCTACATCTCCGGTCCGGAAAACAAGGTCCGAAGCGCCATGGAAGCCCTGGAGCTCATAGCGGACAGCTTTCTCTCCGCCGGGGCTCCGGTCATGAACGCTGCCGCCGCCCTGTTGGGCTACGAGGAAGAGCTCAGGGTTTCGGTTCGGGCGCGGATGGCTAAGGCTCTTTCAGTGTATAGGGAGGTATTGGGCGGCGAGGGATCGCCGCATCGAATACTCCGCTGCGAGGGAGGCTGGACAGCCCTGGTCCAGAGTCCCAGATATGCTGACGAGGAGAGTCTGGCCAGACAGCTGCTTAGGCGGCAAGGGCTATACATCCATCCCGGCTTTTTTTTCGATATGGAAAAGGAGGCGTTTTTCGCCTTCAGCCTGATTCTGAAACCAGAAGAAGCGAGGATTGCTGCGGAAAAATTCAGGTCTTTCTTCGAACACTACGATAGTAATTAATAAGGAGATAGCCATGTCAGCCAAGATCATCGACGGTAAAGAAATCGCCAAGGAAATCAGGGCGGAGCTTAAGGAAAAGGTAGCCGCCCTCGTCGCCAAGGGAGTGACTCCCGGATTGGGGGTGATACTCGTAGGCGAGGATCCTGCTTCGGTTTCGTACGTCACCGGCAAGGAAAAGGCACTGGCGGAGGCCGGCATGGCCAGTTTCGGCCGTCATCTTCCCGCCGAAACCAGCCAGGAAGAGCTTCTGGCACTGGTCAGGGCATATAACGAGGACCCAAGGATCCACGGTATTCTCGTCCAGCTTCCCTTACCCAAACACATCGACGAAAAAGCAGTCATAGCAGCTATTTCACCCGACAAGGACGTTGACGGCTTTACCCCGATCAATGTGGGCAGGATGCTCCTGGAAGAACCCTGCTACCTGCCCTGCACGCCCAACGGCGTCATCGAGCTGATCCGACGGAACGGCGTAGAAACAAAGGGCGTCCATGCGGTAGTCGTGGGCAGATCCAATATCGTCGGCAAGCCGCTTATCAATCTTCTCATCCGCAAGTCTATCAACGCGACCGTGACTCTCTGCCATACTGGGACCAAGGATCTGGCCTCCTACTGCAAGCGGGCCGATATCCTCATTGCCTGCGCCGGCAAAGCCGGCCTGATCAGCGGCGACATGATAAAGCCGGGAGCCTGTGTCATCGATGTGGGTGTGAACAGAGTCGAAGATTCCTCCGCAGCCAAAGGTTTTAGGCTCAAGGGCGACGTGGATTTCAATTCGGCTTCCCAGGTGGCAGGCTGGATTACCCCCGTACCGGGCGGAGTAGGACCGATGACCATAACAATGCTCCTGGTAAACACCGTTGAAGCCGCCGCCAGGCGACTTAAGTAGACGGTTCGGTATCAACATGGTCGATGTACAGTCTATGCGGGATGAGCGACGGATCCCCATTCAGAAGGTGGGCGTCAAAGGGGTCCGCTACCCCATAGCGCTCAGGGATAAGGCTGCGCAGATTCAACAGACCACGGCGGTGGTCAATCTCTACGCCGATCTGCCTCATCACTTCAAGGGCACCCACATGAGCCGCTTTATCGAAGTGTTCGAGGAGTACCGTTTTGACCTTTCCATGCCCAATTTTCTCAAGATGCTGGACAAGATCCGCAGCGAGTTGAAAGCGGCTACCGCGTACTCGGACATCCATTTTCCGTATTTTATGCAAAAGACAGCCCCGGTCTCTGGCCAGAAGTCGATCATGAGCTACGACTGCTCCTATGAGGGAAGGGTATCCCAGGAGGGCCATTCCTTTGTCGTGGGGGTCAATGTTCCGGTGCAGACGGTCTGCCCCTGTTCCAAAGCTATCTCCGAACAGGGCGCCCATAATCAGCGGGGCATGGTCACGCTCAAGGTGGAGCTGGGACCCTTTTTCTGGATCGAGGATATGGTGGCTATGGTGGAAGAATCCGCTTCCAGCGATCTTTTTACACTGCTCAAGCGGGATGACGAAAAGTATATAACCGAAAAGTCTTATAACAGGCCCAGGTTTGTCGAAGACCTAGTGAGGGAAGTATACTTGAGGGTGGACGCCCTTGGAAAATTCTCCAGGTTTTCCGTAGAAGCCGAAAATTTTGAAAGCATTCACAATCATTCGGCCTACGCGTTTGTGGAAAAGCAGTAAGGAGTTCGCAATGGCCGAGAAATATCCGGTAGAAAAAAAAGACTTGAGCGATAAGGGCACTAAAGGAATCATGTCCGCCGGGGCGGGCTTGGGCCTTCTGGGCGTCAATGCCCTTCTTGGTGTACCCGTTCTCGGCTGGGCACTGTCGGCCGGGCTGGTTCTTCTTGGGGCTATCGGCTTGTTCGGAAAGACCAAGACCGATAAAACCTCGGGGAGCATTCTCACTGCGGCAGGTGTGGCGGGATTGGCAACCATGTTCCTGCCCGGCCTTGCCAGGGGCCTGCTGGGAGCTGGGGGCCTGGGTCTACTCATTTACGGCATCGTCAATTTCGGCTCTTTTCTTTCTGGGCTCAGGCGGAAAAACTAAGATCTGGAACGTATCGATACAATGAAATACCTACTCGAAACGTACGGCTGTCAGATGAACAAAGCCGAATCGGCAGCCGTGGAAGCATTGTTCAGGGAACGCTCCTGGACTCAGGGAAGCCTGGAGGATGCCGATCTTGTCCTAATAAATACCTGTACCGTGAGGGCTACCGCCGAAAACAGGGCATGGGGAAGGATCGCCTTCTTCGCGGCGGAGAAAAAGAAGCGGAAGTTTTCCCTGGCTGTGTTGGGCTGCATGGCCGAGCAATACCACCAGGAAATCAAGAAGAAAGCCCCAGCGGTGGACTATGTCCTGGGTACCTTTCAAAAGCAGGCCTTGGGCCTGGTTTTGGATCAGATAGAGAAGGGGACGAGCTTCGATCTCAGGGAAGATGCCCCCGCCTATGTCTTCGCTTCGACTCACCACGAGCCAGGGGCATTCAGGGCCTTCGTGCCAATAATGCACGGCTGCAACAATTTTTGCAGCTATTGCATCGTTCCCTATGTACGGGGCAGGGAAGTGTCCAGGGATCCCGAGGCGATTCTCGCCGAACTGGAGGCCCTGGCAGCGGCGGGAGTGCGGGAAGTAACCTTGCTTGGGCAGAATGTCAATTCGTACAAGTGGCAGGGCTCTAGGGAAGTCCTTGATTTTCCGGGGCTTCTCAGGCTCATCGCCCAGAAGCTCGGCCCAAGTGTCAGGACAAAGGAATCGGGGATCGGCTGGATCCGCTTTCTCACAAGCCATCCGAAGGACCTCTCGGACGAGCTGATCTCGGTTTTAGCCTCCGAACCCCTGTATTGCCGACACATCCACCTCTGCCTGCAGTCCGGTTCCAATAGAGTTCTGGACCGGATGAACCGAAAATATACAAGAGAATACTTTTTCGGTCTTGTCGATAAGCTGAAGGCTGCTGTTCCCGGGCTTTCGCTATCGACCGATATCCTGGTGGGATTCCCCGGCGAAACCGAGGAAGACCTGGAGTACAGCTTGGATGCCATGAGAAAGGTGGGCTTTTCCTATTCTTTCATGTACCACTTCAATCCCCGGGAGGGCACCCCCGCCATGAGGATGGACGAAAAGGTGCCTGAAAAGACAAAGAAGGCGAGGCTGGCCAGAATTATCGCCCTGCAGAAGGAGATAAGCGAAACGCTCATGAACGAACGCATTGGGGCAGTGGACGAAATACTCGTTGAAAGCCTGTCCAAGCGTTCCAAAAAAGAAATCCTCGGAAGAACCGCCCGGGACGAGATGGTGGTGCTGCCCGGCGATGCTTCCCAAATAGGCCGATTTCTGAACGTTCGGCTTCTCTCAAGGGTTGGCAACACCTTCAGGGCGGAAACGATGAATGGCTAGAATCCTGCTCGCCTGGGCGAGAATCTGGGTTTTACTGGCGGTTACTGTCCTGACCGCCGGGCTCGGCGCCCAAACGGCCGGCACTGCCAACGCCGGTGGCGCAGCGGCTAAGGCCGCGGGCGCCAATACCAGCACCGTCGCCGGCAAGACCGCAGCAGTCGCTGAATCCACCAAGCTTGCCGCCGCGAGGGCAAACCTAGGCAAGATACAAAACACAGAAACCTTTACCGTAACCCTGGAGGGTTACGCCTATTCTTTGCCTCCTCATGACGCTGTCACCCTGTTCAGAGAATTCCTTCCCAGGCTCGAGGGCAGAAGAAAAATCGATCTGGCTACGCTCGGAGGCTCGCTCGCCCTCATGACTGGACGCTATGAGGATGCGGCCTCTATCTTCCGACAAGCTGCCCCCGAAGATCCCGAGTTAGGCGTCCAGGCGGCGCGGAGCTATCTGGCGGCGGGCAACAGCGGTGAAGCCAGGGCTGTCCTTGAGATGCTCCAGGGACAAGAACTAAAGGCTCCGATTAAAGAAAAAATGAAATTGACCCTCGCCTGGCTTTTTCTTCTGGAGGGCAAGGGAGAATCGGCCTTTGTCATTCTCAAGGATTTGGTTTCCCTCAAGCCTGGATGGGAGGGCAACAGTTCGGCTCCGGGGGCCAGTCAAGGCCTTGCCCAAGGGGCAGACCCGGCGTCTGTACAGAGCACTGCCCCTGGGGCAGCTCCGGCTTATAGCTCAGGTTTAATTGAAAAAGAAGCGCTTTTTCTGCTGTGGAGCCTGGCTTCCACAAACGATATCCGATCCTTTTCGGCTCCCAGCACAGGCTACGAGGCACCAGCCATGGCATCGCTGCTCGAAGCCCGGTACCCTCGATCGGTCGAGACCTCGATGGTCCAGCGTGGGGTTCTGCCGACGCCAGGCGCCTGGCTCCTGGGCGGATTGTTTCCTTTTCCGGAGCTCGGGCCGGAAAGCGCCGGAATCGAGAGCGAGCCAGGCGCCGGGCCTGGAAAGCCCGATCAGGCTACCCAGGCGCAGGACAAGGTTTCGAGTGACAAGCCTGTACGACTGCAGGCCGGCTGGTTTTCCCGAAAGGATAACGCCGATAATCTGGGCGCCAGCCTGAGAAAGGCAGGATTTACGGTGTCTGTCCAGGAGCAGAAAACCAGTGACGGCCAAGCGCGCTGGGCTGTCATCGTCGATACCGAGACTGACTGGACCAAAACCCAGGCGAAGCTTAAGGACCTGGGCTACGAATCCTATCTGCTGCCTTGATCATTGCTTTTTCCGCTGAATACCAAGCTGGGTTTATAGAGATACTCGACACCCTGGGCTGTGATCCTCGCAGCCTTCAGCACGATCTGCCAGTTTTCTTGATTGTCTCTGCGAAGGCTGATGAAAAAGCTCCGCCTGCCTGCTGGGATCGTTCTGGAATCCTGCACTTCGAAGTCGAGGATAGGCTTGTCTTTGTAACTGTAAAGAGGATACTGCCCGTGGTAGGTTAAAGCCCCCTCACTATAGGAGAATCCGTCTGGGAAGAACCTAATGGCAAGACCCTCCTGTGTAGTATATTCCCCTTCAATCGAAGGAAATTCCAGAAACACCTTTTCTGGAGAATCTTCCAGGGGAAGCAAAAAGCCTGATTCGACCTCCAGACTCTTCAGGGATCCTGGCAGTTCTTCCCTTCTTCCCTGGACTCTCGAATATGTCCCGTTCCAGTCCTCGCGGATTGGGAATCGCGTAGCCTGGCCTGGTGTTGCGTGAAGTCGGATGCGGTCCTTTCCCAGAAGATCGACGCCGAGTATGCGGACCATGTCCGGCACGCCGCTGTTGACGATCGCTGCGTAGATGCCCGTATAGGAGGGATTGGAGCGGTCCCAGTTCCAAGTCTGCTTTTCAGTCTGACTGTGAATGCTTATGCGCCGTGAATCGGGGGCGAAGTACACCAGTGTCGGCTCATCCTCTGGACTTCCGGCTTTACTCCACAATCCCTCGATGTAGGATTCGAAGCGTTCTGGCTGGCCAGTCAACACGGATTCGATAAAGCTGCGCTCCACGCTTTCGCTGGGGATCGGTTCCTGGCTTTTCAGAATAAAGCCGGCGCTTTCCCCATCCCAGGCGTAGACAAGTCGTACTTGGTCCAGGGGCGAGGCCGCATTTCCTGCTGAGGCGTAGACGCTGATCTGCGCCGATGGGAAACCTGCCGCCTCTCCTGGTTCCGCTTCAGTCTCGATCTCCTCCTCGACCCGTATCGAGAGCCCTGATCCTGAAAAGACCTTTTTATAATTAAAGCCTGTCGAGGAGAAAAAAGATTTGAACACCGTAAGAATCTGAAGGTTTTTCTCATCCAGACCGAAGCAGAGCAGATCGATGCTTCCATCACCGATCAGATCTCTGGGCTGCACTACGAAGAGATTAGGCTTTGTGGCCAGACTTTCTCCTTTCCATGCCCTGTAATAGCTGCCGGTGGATGTCGAATAGTCGGCGACGATTACCGATATGATTCCCGTATCGGAGGAATGATCCCTAACAACCAGGATTTGCTCTAGTTCAAAGTCCTCGTCCAGATTCATATCGATGGTATCCAGCAATACCTCATCCCAGAGCAGAAGAATCCTAGCCCGGGAAGCCGGCTCCACTATCCCTTCGGCAGGCGATGGTTCCTGCTGTGCCGTAGGGGCTATAAGCACGGTTCTCGCCGCCAGAGGCAGGGCTGCCTCGAGGTTTGTTCGGCTGCGTTTGGCCAGAAAAAAAACGAAGAGGATAAAGGCAATTATAAAGGCGAGGGCCAGAATTACTCTCAAGACTCGTTTCATGACAGGCTAGAGTCTTTGTACCACGGGTATGCGGGAATAAACAAGCGACAGCCTTAATACAAAGCCCCATGACCTAAAGGCAGGCTCTGTAGCCTTGAGAGCCGGTACGGTGCTAGAATTACTCTGATGAAAGGCATACGGAATTCCAATAAGTTCTCTCTAGTGCTGCTTCTCGGTGCGGCGCTGGTGCTTGTCAGCGCCCTTATCCTGCTCTGGACTATGGTGCTCAGAGAGGGAGCCAGGAGAGAGATGCTTTTAGAATACGAAGCCTTCAGGGCATCCAGTGCTGTCGTGGATGAGTATAGGCGGGACCAGTCCTACAGTGCCGAGGAGAATGAGCGGGTACTCGGTTTTGGATTTTACAGTTATGAAGGGACAGCTTTATTGCGTCGCGGCAGTGCTCCGGAGCGGATCGATATCCAGGATATGCTGCTGCAGCGAAGGCAGGACAGGGAGGGCTTAGGCCTGCCCGGTTCTGTTTCGGTGAACTTTAAGTCGGGGACAAAAAGCCTGGTGCTGATCCGCTTTTCCGGATTCCAGAATCCTGTCAGGGGAGGAGGATTAACCCTCCTGCCTCTCGGCCCCAGGATGCAGCGAGGAAGGATGTCGGCACCTGGTAATGATTCGTTGGCTCCTGAATCCAATGCCCAAGGTCCGACAGCCAGCCCTCCGATAGCGGCAATGAGCGGCAATTACCTTGTATGGATGGAATATTCCACCGTCGGATTCAGCGCCGAACTTCTGGGTTTTTCCCTGGCCGCCTCTGCGATCAGCCTGATTCTTATAGCGCTTTTCCTCATGCTGATATTGCTCTATCGTCACAACGAAGTGCTCCGGGTCCGCGAAGCCCAGAACAGGGAGCTGGTCCAGCTGGGCGAGGCCGCACGGACACTTGTCCATGAAATAAAGAATCCCCTGGGCATCATGCGCATTCAAACGGCGGCGATACGGCGGACAGTCTCGGCTCAGGCTGAGTCTGCCCAGCATTTATCCCAGAACTCCGAGGAGCAAAAGACAGCGTTGCAGGCCGCGGATCTGAGCAGGATTCTCCGTTCCTCCGATCTCATCGAAGGCGAAATCCTGAGACTCTCCGGGCTGGCAGACAGGATTCGTGAGTTTCTCCAGCCCGGGCAGGTTAAACCGAACAGGCTGGACCTGAAGCAGTACCTGGAGCTTTATTCCAGCCGTTACAGGGATTCGGCGGTGGGCGCCCGGGAGATACAGGCGATCCTGCCTGAAGAAGCAGGGGCCTGGGTCATGGCGGACGAAGAAAAGCTTACCACTGCCTTGGACAATCTCCTTCGAAACGCCATGGAAGCGATGGAAGGGATCGCTGAGGAAGAACGCCAGATAACCCTTCGTTTGTTCCGCCGGGACTCATATTGGGTGATAGCCGTGGCGGACAACGGCAGAGGCATTCCCCCCGAACAGAGCAAGCGACTCTTCGATCCCTTTTTCACCACCAAGGAAAAGGGCAGCGGTATAGGATTAGCGTTGGCTAAACGCCTTGTGGAGTCCTTCGGCGCCATGCTCTCCTATGAGGGTTCGGATGGCGGAAGGGGAGCGGTATTTTCCATCAGTCTTCCCCTGCTCAAGTCCTGACAGGAAGATCCGGCTAATGCTCGACGAGGACCTTCTCGATTATCCGCAGTGCTTCTTCCATCTCCCTGTCTTGAATGACCAGGGGAGGGGCGAAGCGGATGATGTTGCCGTGGGTTTGTTTGGCCAAAAGCCCTTCGTTCTTGAGTTCCACGCAGACATCCCAGGCGTGGAAGCCCTCCTGGAATACGATAGCATTCAGAAGACCCTTTCCCCTTACCAGGCGCATGCTTTTGCAGGGAATCCGCCCGAGCTCTTTTCGGAACCACTCGCCGAGAATAAAAGAGCGCTGATCCAGCTTTTCCTGCACCAGGACCTCCAGCGAGGCCATGCCTACTGCGCAAGCCAGTGGGTTGCCCCCGAAGGTGGAACCGTGGGAGCCCGGGGTGAAAACCTTCATAACGTCGGTGTCAGCGACAATGGCCGAAAGGGGCAGGATTCCTCCGCCCAGGGCCTTTCCCAGGCACATGATGTCGGGACGGGCGTCCTCATACTGCCAGGCGAAGCGCTTGCCTGTCCTGCAGAAACCTGTCTGGATTTCGTCAAAGATCAGGAGAACTCCTCGGGCGCTGCATAGTTTCCGCAGTTCGGCGAGGTATCCTTCCTCTGGCACGACGACGCCGGCTTCGCCCTGAATGGGTTCCACCATGACAGCGACGGTGTTGTCGTCGATGGCCTTTTCCACTGCCCGAGCATCGCCGAAGGGCAACTTCACAAAGCCAGGCGCATAGGGACCGTAGTTGCCGTAGGATTCGGGATCGCTGGACATGGAGATCGCCGCCAGGGTTCGGCCGTGGAAGTTGTTTTCGGCGCAGATAATTTTCTGTTTACCGTTAGGCACTTTCTTGATCTCAGCTCCCCATCGCCGGGCAGCCTTTATTGCCGTCTCGACGGCTTCGGCGCCGGTGTTCATGGGAAGGGCCGATTCGTAGCCCGTGAATTCGCAGAGCGCCTTGAGAAAGGGTCCCATCTTGTCGTTGTGAAAGGCGCGGGAAGTCAGGCTTACCCTGTGGAGCTGCGCTTCGGCAGCAGCCACTATGTGGGGATGGAGATGGCCCTGGTTTACCGCCGAATAGGCGGAGAGAAAGTCGTAGTAGGTCTTCCCTTCGGGATCCTGTACCCTGCATGCCTTAGCGGTGGCTATGACGACAGGAAGGGGGTGGTAATTATGGGCACCGAATTGCAGATCCAGGTCGATGTAGTCCTGGGATTTCATTGAAAGCCTCCTTATCCTTCAAGCACGGCACAAGAAACCGCGCATGATCAGTGTACAAGGTAAGTGTACAATGCTTATAAGAAGGGCGCTAGGGTTAAAAATAGGGATAAATACCAGTAATATCTATAATTATCGACTATCTTTGCATATTGATACAAGCCCGGCTCAGGCTTCGGCGTCGTAGCTGAAACTGAGCCTGTTCCTGGCTATAAAGCGTTCCATCCCAAGATCGAGTAGGGCTTCAAGCAGGGCAGGATAGGAAAGCCCGCCGGCCTGGCACATTCGAGGATACATGGAAATCGCCGTGAAACCCGGTATAGTATTGGCCTCATTTAAAAGAATCGCTCCTGTCCGCTTGTCAATGAAAAAATCCATCCTGGCCATGCCGGAAAAACCGCAAGCCTTGTACGCCTTGATCGCGGTTGTCTTGAGGGCTTCCTCCTGGGTTTCGCTCAGGCTAGCCGGGACCTGCAGCAGGGCGCCTTGGGGATCTTTATATTTGGCGTTGTAATCGTAGTATTCATGCGCGGGTATGATTTCGCCGGGAGAAAAGGCTCTGGGTTCTTCGTTTCCCAGGACGGCGCATTCCATCTCCCTGGCGGGGATGAATTCTTCCACCAAGACCTTTTCGTCGTATAAGAAGGCTTTTTCCAGCGCCTTGACCAAGGATGCCTGATCCGAGGCTTTGGAGGTCCCCACGGAAGATCCGGAACAGGCGGGCTTTACAAAGCAGGGCCAGCCGAAGCGGGCTTCGATTTTCCGGCTAAGGGTGGAGAGAAAATTGGGATTACCTTTGTCGCTCTTGCGTACAGCGATGAACTCCACCACGGGGATTCCTTCCCTGAGCCAGAGCTCCTTGGCCACCTGCTTGTCCATCCCCGCCGCCGAGCCGAGCACGCCTGAACCCACATAGGGCAGGCCGGCGCACTCCAGCAGGCCTTGGACGGTTCCGTCCTCGCCAAAGGTGCCGTGGAGGACGGGAAAGACGATATCGCAATCCAGCTTTTTCCAGCCGCCCGGCTTATCCTCTACAGCCAAGCCGCTGCCCGGCAGGACGAATACTCTTTTTCCTGTTGTAACAGGGGGCAGGCCTTCCATCCCGGAGCGGTTTGCCAAGATGGACCTGAGCGCAGCCCAGTCCTGGAGCAGCCATTCGCCGCTCTTGGTTATGCCAATGGGCAGGATCGAGTATTTGGATAGGTCCAGGTTCTGGACAATGCTCGCCGCAGAGATGAGGGAGACCTCGTGCTCTCCCGATTTACCGCCGTAGAGAATAGCGATCGTTTTCATCGTACTTCCTTGTAACAGACAATCAGGCTTCGTAACTGACAATCAGGCTTCACTGCCCGTACCCGAGTTCCTTCAGTGCAGCGACTGCTTCGGTTTCTTCGTCGTAGGGCATTATATGATCGGCATAAATGATGGAATTCTCATGCCCTTTTCCCAGAAGCAGCACCGTATCGCCCGCCTCTGCCATGGAAAAAGCCTTCCGTATGGCCTGAGGCCTGTTAGGTATCAAAAAAAGCTCTCTGCCTCGTTCAAGCTGCGGACAGCCTGCGGCGATCTCTTCTAAAAGCTCCGTGGGATCCTCTCCCCGGGGATCCTCGTCACAGAGAACCAGCACATCACAGTAGCGGGCGGCTACTTCGGCCTGTCGTGGCCGTTTTTCCCTGTCCCGCTCACCTCCGGAGCCGAAAAGGCAGAAAATCTTGCCCTTAGCCCGCTTTCGGATGGGCGGCAGGATCGTCTCGAACGAGGAGGGGGTATGGGCATAGTCGATGATCAGCTCGAAAGGCTGGCCGAGGTCCACCAGGTTCATCCTTCCCTTTACGGGCTTTAGCTGGGGCAGGAATTGGAGCAGTTCTGCCCAGGGGCGATCCAGGATGCCGGAGGCAACCGCCAGGACTGCGAGGATGTTGCCCACGTTGAACTGGCCGGGAAGCTCTATCCGTGCCTCAGCCTCGATGCGGCCGGCGCTCTTATCGGCGTGGCTCGTAGCAGCGGGTCCCTCTATGACGAAGGTTGAGCCCCGGGCATCAGTACGGATATTTTTTGCTATAAAGCTGGCGGCAGCGCCTCGGGTTGAAAAGGAGACCAGATGTTTTTTAGTGCACTGGCCGAAATACCCGGCGCTGGGATCGTCGGCGTTGACGACGGCGAAGGAGGGAAGGGGCTTGTCCTTGCTGCGGCTGGGACAGCTGAGTTTTTTTCTATGATCGTGGTCGTCCAGGTTCCTGAAGAGGTTTGCCTTATCCGAGCGGTAGCTCTCCCAGGTTCCGTGGAACTCCAAATGTTCACTCGTCACGTTGGTCATAACGGCGACATCGAAATCCACATCAGCCAATCTGGCTGTCCTCTGGCTCAATCCGTGGCTGGAAGCCTCGAGCACTGCGCAACAGCAGCCAGCCTCCCGCATCTCGGCCAGCATTCGCTGCACGGCTGTCGCCTCGGGGGTTGTCTGGTGCTCGGGATTAGGGAGTTCTCCCTTGCCGGTATCGGACATGACGGTGGAAAAAAAGCCGGTTTTTACACCCGCCAGGTTCAAAAGCTGATAGATGAGGTAGACGGTGCTGCTCTTGCCCTCGGTGCCCGTTACGCCGACGGTAAGCAGGGAAGATGAAGCCCTGCCGTAGAAGGCGGCGGCCAGGCGGCTCATCGCTGCCCTCGAATCCTTCACTTGAATAAAAGCGATCTCCCGGCGATGCAGGCTGAGGGCTTTTTCGTGGAGCACCGCCGTTGCCCCCCTTTCCAGGGCGGCATTGATAAAGTCATGCCCGTCGTTGTGAATGCCCGGCAGGGCGATAAAGAGCATGCCGGGCTGTATTTTTCTCGAATCATACTCTATACCGGTCAAGGAAAGATCTAAAAGCTCCGCAGGCGGGGCTTGGATGAGCTCCGATTCCTTCAAGGCAGACATGAGGCTTCGTAAGTTCTGCTGCATATCGGCCAAGAATAGCACGGCGGGCCTTGCGCTTCAATGATGAAAGCCTGTCTCCACGAGGGCTAGCCCCGGGAAAGTGAGAATCAGAGGACTACCTCAAAACCGCCGTAGAAGAGAAAAGGCATACCAGAAAAGTCTAAATCCGTTGGAATGAGGCCGAGGGCCCCCAGCTTGAAGCCAAACTGGGCGAAAGCCATTGAGACGGAGAGCAGCAAGACTGTTGTGAGGAGGAGCCAACGCTTTCTTATTTTTGCCTCCATTAGTCTAGATTCGAATATGTGTACTCACAAGACAGATGGAAAACAATGTTATTAACGCCGGCATCTGCTCTGCTTGCCTCCGCGGGCTTTCTGGTATATGGTTTTTCTTATGTACGAAGTTCGGGTCGAGGGCGGCTTCGCCGCAGCGCACAGGCTTCTTCACTATAACGGGAAATGTGAAAGGCTTCACGGCCACAACTACAAGGTAAGGATCTGGGCAAAGGGCTCCAGCCTTGGCGAGGGTGGAATGCTGGTGGATTTTTCGCTTCTCAAGGCAGCCATGGCCAAGGTCCTTTCGGTTCTGGATCATTCTGACCTGAACGAAATCGAGGTTTTCAGGCAGGATCCTTCGGCTGAACGGATCGCTCACTATATTTTCGATTCGATGAAACTACTGGAGCCGGGGCTTCCCCTTTCNNAGCCTGACTAAGACCGGGATTTCCTGTTCCTGTAGGCCTGCTTTTCTTCTTCCCCCTTCTCAACCTGCTCAAAGAACTCATCCACAGGGGGTTCCAGGATCTTGCCCTCTTCCAGGCTTTTTGTCCTGAAGACAAATCCCCTATCCACCGCCAGCTTTGAAGCCCTTCGTAGGTCAAGGGCGTCTGCCAGTATGATGGAGATCCCCGGCTTGCCCGCCCGGCCCGTGCGGCCTGCCCTGTGCACGTACCAGCTGGATTCTTCCGGAAAGTCCAGGCTTATCACATGAGAGATGCCGGGAATATCCAGGCCTCTGGCGCTCAAGTCTGTTGTAGCCAGGTATTGCAAACCTCCCTGCTGGAAACGCTCGATCGCCACTCTGCGCTGTTCCTTTTCCTCCCTGGCCAAGATTGACTGGACCGATACGCCTGATGTTTTGAGTCTTTCCTCGGCGCGTCTGACCCGCTCGCCCGAGCTTGCGAAGAGGAGGCATTTTTCGGGCTTCAATGCTCTGTCCAGCTTTCGCAGGAAATCAAGGCGTTTTCTGTGTTCCACATA
Organism: Spirochaetaceae bacterium UBA4077; assembly: GCA_002383375.1. Classification (GTDB taxonomy): domain Bacteria; phylum Spirochaetota; class Spirochaetia; order Treponematales; family Rectinemataceae; genus UBA2256. Next base: position 25,170 of record DFYR01000053.1, on the reverse strand, counting down.
GAAAACCCAGTGTTCTATATCTCTCGACAGTACTCCCTCGTCCTTCAGGTCGATGGAAATTGGATCCTTCATGAACCTTGATGCCAGCCGCTTGGTAGAGGTGGATATTGTCGCCGATGCGAGTATCTTGCATACCTTGGGAGAGCTTTGTCCAAGAATCCAGAGCACCTGCTCCCTGTATTCGCCGGAAAAGAGCCTGTCCCCCTCGTCCAGGACAAGGAATTCGAGCCTATCAAGACGGAGCATGCCGGCCCTGCCCAGATCGGCGGTTCTGCCCGGAGTCCCCACTACGATATGGGGTTTTTTCTTGAGCGCCGACTCTTGGCGGGAGAGGGGACTGCCGCCTAGAAGAGAGACCACTCCCAACCTAAGGCCTGCGGCTTCGCAGAGGAGTTCAGCATGGTGGGCAACCTGGATGCAGAGTTCCTGGGTGGGACAGAGAATGAGGATGAGGGGGCCTCGGCTCGGATCGAGGTTGTATACAGCCGAAACGCTGGGTGCAAGGTAGGCGAGGGTCTTCCCTGTCCCTGTTTCGGACTGCAGGAAGAGGTCACGCTTTTTCAAGGCCTTCGGTACGGCCAGTCTTTGGATCTGGGTTGGCGAGGAAAAGCCCAGGCGCTCGAATGCCCCAGCGACAGGCGCTTCCAGGTTAAGGGATGAAAAATCGCTCATGCGGCTATAGTTGCACATCCGGAGCCCTTTCAGCTATAGTCGATCAGCATGAATTTGGAAGCTTTCGTCTTAGGCTGCGGGGGCATGATGCCCCTTCCGTACCGCCATCTCACCAGCGTTCTTCTGCGTAGGGAAGGGGAGCTGTTTCTCTTCGATGCCGGCGAGGCCACTCAGATTTCCATACGCAGGCTCAACCTGCGCTGGAAAAAAATAACCGCTATCTTTATATCACACATGCACGCCGACCATGTGACGGGTCTTCCGGGAATTCTCATGCTCTCCAGCCAGGTAGACAGGGAAGAGCCGCTGTATATATTCGGACCACCCAGAATCGCCGAGTTCGTGGAGCAGACCCGGCGTTCCCTGGACATGTATATAAACTACGAAATCATCGTAAAAGAATTCTCCGAGCCGGGACTGCTCTGGAAACAGGAGGACTTCTCGATCCGGTCCTTCTTCCTGCGGCATACGAAACCCTGTTACGGCTATACTCTGGAGGAAAATCCCAGGCCGGGAGCTTTTCATCCTGAAAAAGCCTTAGCCTTGGGCGTACCCAGGGGTCCTCAGTGGTCCCTGCTCCAGGGTGGACAGGAACTTGCCCTGGACAACGGCAGCATCGTTAGACCTGAGGATGTCCTGGGACCCACCCGTTCGGGCAGAAAGTTTAGCTATGTGACCGATACCCTCTACATGCCTGAGATTGCCAAGGAGGTGAAGGATTCTGATCTTTTCATCTGCGAGGGCATGTTCGAGGAAGCGCTGCTCTCGTCAGCGGTGGAAAAGCGCCACATGACGGCGCGGCAGGCTGCCCTCTTAGCAAAATCGGCCGGCGGGGTGAGACAGCTCGGGCTTATCCATTACAGTCCGCGCTACGCGGACAAGGAACTCAAGGTTCTGCTCAAGGAAGCCCAGGAAGTATTCCCCGCCACCGTGCTCACCCGCGACAGGATGCAGTTTCCTATAGAATATATAGACTGACCTTTTAGCCTCGATACGAGCGGCCCGCCCCCGACGTCTGGGCGGGGGCGGGCCGCTGGCTTGAAAAACGCCTTAGCTACTCGACCTTAGGCCTGAAAGCCAGGATCCGGGACTGAGCGCCTTCGTATGCTTTATGCAGGGCAGTGGAGGCCTCGCGGTAGAGCTTGAATGCATCGACCTTTCGCTCGCTCCTGGCTGAAATACCGATATAGACAGGAGCTTCTCCCTCGATATCCTTGTAGAGCCCCAGTGTCGCTGAAAGCACATCGGCGAGATCTTCGGACATTTTCAGGCTTCCGCCCAGATCAACGGAAGGCAGGACGACTGCGAAGGCTCCCTTGTAGAGTTCGAAGATAAGGTCCTTGGCTCCGATGTAGTCCCGTACGGTAACTGCTAGGGCAAGTGCTGCCGGATCGGTGGCGGAATTCACCGAACAATGAATGAGCATCAGGGAGACCTCGGCTTTGGCACTCCGTTCCAGTTCCTCCCGAAGCTTGGCTTCCAGTTCTGAATCGATAAGCGACAGAGGAAGGGGAAGGCTGGCTAGATTTCCTCCCTGAACGGAGGCGGAGCCTTCGGGAGCCCGAGAATGTATCTCTTTCTGTTCAGCTATCTGTGCCCCTGGTTTTTCTTCAGCAGGTTCCCTTTTGGAAAGTTCTTCCATCTCGGCCAGTTCCTCCTCGGCCTCAAGGGAATCTATGAATTCCTGGCTTTCTTGGCTGTCTTCGCCTTGCGATGTCTCATCAGGAGCTGCCGCGGATAGTTTTACATCGCCGTGCTTGCTGGACCAACTCGCGATCTCCTCTTCCAGCCTGGCAAGACTTTCTTCAAAATTCTTTCTAGGCGCGGCGGCGGGTTTTTCACCTTCGCTTTCTTCGATACTATCCTCTTCGGCGAAGAATTCCTCCTCTTCGATATCCTCATACTCCTGGGGAGACTGGGTTTTAGCGATTTCCTGGGAAGCGATCACCGGAGCTGCGCTTTTGTCCTTATCTTCCGCCTCTCTCACCGGCCTTGAGCGCTGTTCCTCATCCTGCTCGGCCTCGGGTTCCTCCTCGCGCTGGGCTTGGCCCATGTCTGGCGATGATTCAAGCTCAACGGCTAGGGCAGGCTCTTGCTCGGATTCCTGCTCCGGTTCTTGCTCAGGCTCTATTTCCGATTCTTGCTCAGACTTGGGCGTCTGAGCGGCTGTTTGCTCCTGGCCTTCCTTCTCAGCTTCCGGCTGGTCTTCACCAACCGGCGCTTTAGCGGTTTTTCCCAGTTCTTCGTCCTTTCCGAATATAAAAAAGGCCGCGATCATGAGGCCGAACCAAACGACCAGGAAAATCAAGGGCGTTTTGATTGCCTTTGCCAGATCGGCTTTGCGGAGCGTGGCGAAAAGCGTAGCCAGCTTCATGCCGTTGTTGAGGGGGGTGGTGAAAACGACGGTGCTCAGATCGGGGGCGGAAAAACCAGCCCGGGACGAAGGACTTCCGGGAAGGGCATAATATGAAGAATCGCCTGGCAGCTTCCACAGCACCAGTCCGGATGAGTCGAGGACCTGGACCGCCAGAAGCCTGTCGCTGCCCTTATAGAGAGCGATTAGCCGCTGCCGCAGAAAATCGTCCTTCAGATCTTCCTTGGTCCTGATGCCGGTGAGCGCATTTCTGATTATCGAATACTCGGCTCCACTCGCCCTTTCTCCCGAATTTCTCAGCTCACCCAGAGAAAAAAGAATACTTCCCAGGGCCAGCGCCGCGACGGAGAACGACAGAACCACAAGAAGCCAGCGTAGTGTTTTTCTCATATACCCTTCCTGATCGTATAGAGTATCGGAATAATGGGCCTAGGTCTTGCGCCTTATTTTGCCAGGTTGAGGCTTTTCCTTCCCGTGAAATGGTTTATACTAGATTCAAGGAGGTATCGCTCATGGAGAATAAGATTTCACACAGGCGGCTTGCGCTGCCCCATGGCTGGTATCCCCAAAATGTTGTAGAGATCGACAATCTTCTGGCAGCCTGGACTAAAGACATAAAGAGCCGGGATGCGAAGGCTGTGGTCTGCCCCCATGCGGGTTGGTATTTTTCAGGCCGCCTAGCCGCTCTGGCCATAGCCAGCCTGGAGGATGCGGACACTCTGGCTATAATCGGAGGCCATCTTTCCCCGAACAGTCCGATACTTTGGGCTTCTGAGGCTTCGTTCGAAGTGCCCGGCGGAGAGCTCGAAGCCGATGAGGAACTGTTCACGGCTTTGAAGGCCCAGCTGCGGGATTCAGAAATCGAGTCTCCCGAACTGGACAGCTACGCTGACAATTGTGTCGAGGTGCTCCTGCCCATGGTCTTTTCGTTGCGCAAGGGCGCAAAGATCCTCTGGCTCAGGGCGCCGCCCCGCTACGAATCCAAAGAACTCGGCGCCTGCCTGGCCAGGGCGGCCCAGAACTTGGGACGCAGAATTGTTTGCATAGGATCCACCGACCTTACCCATTACGGCCCCGCCTATGGCTTCACTCCCATGGGATTGGGAGAAAAGGCCGAACGCTGGGTCAAAGGGAGCAATGACAAAGCATTCATCGACGCCTTGTTGGAGATGAATTGTGAGCTTGCCTTGACCAGGGCGGTAAAAAAGGATGCGGCCTGTTCTGCAGGGGCTGCCATTGCCGCTCTCGGCTTCGCCCTCGAGTCGGGGGCCTCGTCGGCCAAGCTCCTGGAATACTCCACGAGTCTGGATCTGCGGCCCGACGATTCCTTTGTCGGGTATGCGGCTATCGCCTTCAGCTAACTTAGGCCAAGACGGGCTCGCACCGCTTCCTTGAATTTTTTGCCTCGGTCGAATTCGTGGAGAAACATGCCGAAGGAGGCGCAGCCCGGGGAAAGGAGCACGGCCTGGCCGGGCTGGGCTAGTTCGTCGGCGGTGGCCACCGCAGTCTCCAGGCTGTTGTAGGGTCCCTTCCAGCCAATGCCCTGCTCCGCGAGAAGGGGCAGGAGCTTTTCGGTCCCTGTTCCCTCCAGTAGCACGATCGCCTTGGCTCTGGCATAGGCTTTTTTTGCGGGTTCGAAATCGAGGTTCTTGTCCGTTCCCCCAGTTATGAGGACGACGGGAACGGAAAAGCTGTCCAGCGCCGCCTCCACCGCCTGGGGAATGGTGGCCGCCGAGTCGTTGTACCAGCTGACGCCCCGGGCTTGGGCAAAAAATTCCAGCCGGTGTTCCACCCCCGGAAAGGAAGCCATAACGGCGGCAACCTTTTCCGCCGGAATCCCCATGTAGCGCAACACCAGACCGGCGGCGAGAAGGTTTTTTCTCATATGAATCCCAGGCACCGAAAGTCCGGCCGGCAGGATTAGCTCAGCCGGGGAATCTGTATCCTTTCCCATACAACAGAAACCCTCAGGGCCTAGGCAGTTCGAGTTGGATGTTGTGAAAATGTGGCCTGAGTCCGGTTTTTCCTCCAGCCAGGCGCCCTTGGCCCGCTTTTCCTTGGAGGAATAGCAGAACAGCTCTGCCTTGGTCTCGGCTGCGAAGCTCCTGCCCCAGGACGAGTCGGCATCGAAGAAACTCGCGCAGTGCGAATCCTGATCGGCGTAGATAAGGCGCTTGTCCGCCACGTACTCTTCCATCGACCTATAATAATTCATGTGATCGGGCATGATTGCGGTGATAAGGGCTGCTTTAGGCTTGAGGACACCCAGGCCTCGCATATCCGCCAGCTGCCAGGATGAAAGTTCCAGCACCACAGGTCTATCTGGCGCCGTTTCTGCCAGAAATTCCAAGGGGGAGGTCGTTATATTTCCTCCCAGGAGTGAGCGAACGCCCGATGCGGTGAAGCCGTGGTGGATTGCGGTCACGGTAGAGGATTTGCCCTTCGAGCCTGTCACGGCCACCAAGGGTGATTTTGAGTAGCGGAGGAACACGGAGATGTCGGTCTCCACATGCCTGGCCGCCGCCAGGAAGGGCGAGGGACCGCGAACAGCAGGATTTTTTATTACCAGATCGGCTGCGCTGAAGTCTTCGACTTCGTGCCTTCCGAGCACGTAGCGGATTGTAAATCCCTTTAGCGCCTCAATAGACGGCGCGAGGACTTTTTCATCCCGCAGGTCTGTCACCGTGACCCGGGCACCGGCTTTGGCGAAGAATCGTGCGCTCGCCAGGCCTCCTCCATGGAGCCCTAGACCCATGACCGTCACCGAGAGACCTGCAAGCCCTTCTGTTGTTTTCGGGAACCGCATAGTTTCCTTGTGGGAATACTTTTTCTGGTCTCAACAGGCCTTGGTGCCCAGGTATGCCGCCTGTACCCTGGGATCCTGAGCTAGATCGGCCGAGTCGCCTGAGACCACTATCTTCCCCAGTTCGAGGATATAGGCCCGGGATGCGGCTTTCAAGGCCTTTCTCGCGTTCTGTTCCACCAGGAGTATGGCGATTTTTTCTTCCTCGTGAATTTTTTTTATGAGACTGAAAATCTCCTGGACGATGATAGGGGCGAGCCCCAGGGATGGTTCGTCCAGAAGCAGGAGCACAGGGGAAGAAACCAGTGCCCTACCTATGGCCAGCATTTGCTGCTCCCCGCCGGAGAGGGTCCCCGCCAGCTGCCTGCGCCTGTCTTTCAGGATTGGGAAAAGTGAGTACACCCGTTCCTCAAGGCTATCCAGATCGGCTTTTTTACGCGAGCTGCGGACGCCGTACTTACCAAGCATAAGGTTTTCCTGAACGCTCAGGGTGGAAAAAACTCTTCTGCCCTCGGGAACATGGGCGATGCCCCGGCCTGCCAGACTAAAAGCCTGGATGTGGGACAAATCCTCCCCTCTAAACTGAATCGAACCCTCCGTAGGGTGTATGAGCCCCGAGACTGCCTTGAGAAGGCTGGTCTTGCCTGCCCCATTGGCACCCAGGACAGCGACTATTTCGTCTTCCTCCACGGAGAGCGAAACGCTGTTAAGGGCGCGCACAGCCCCATAGTCGAGGCAGAGATCTTTAACTTCCAGCAAGGGCGCCATCTTCCTAGTCCTCTTCGCTGCCGAGGTAGGCTTCGATCACCTTCGGGTTCTGCCTCATGTCGCACATTGGCCCCTCGGCGATCTTTTTCCCCGACTGCATCACTACCACATGATCGCTCACCATATCCACCAGATTCATGTCGTGCTCGATAAGAAAAATAGTCAAACCTTCCGCTACCAAGGATTTCAGGAGGGCGGCGAGTTCCAGGGTTTCGGCGTCGTTCAGGCCAGAGGAGGGCTCGTCCAGCACGATAAGCTCGGGTTCGGCCGCCAAGGCTCGGGCGATTTCCAGATAGCGTCGCTTTCCGTAAGGGAGAGCGGAGGCTAGGCTGTCCGCTGAATCGGAAAGCCCTACCCGGGCGAGACAGGTCTGGGCCTTCTGAAGCATTCTGGATTCCTCGGTTCGCTGGGAAGCAAGGCGCAGCATGGATGCGGCAAAGCCGGCTTTTCCCCTGGAGTGCTGACCGCAGAGCACGTTTTCCAGGCAGGTCAGGCTGGGGAATATCCTTATGTTCTGGAAGGTCCGAGCCACCCCTGCCTTTGCTATCTGATGAGGCAGCCTGGAACTGATATCTTCGCCGCGCAAAAGGACTCTTCCGCTCATCGGCCTGTAGATTCCTGTAATTATATTGAAAACAGTCGTCTTGCCCGCTCCGTTGGGGCCAATCAAGGCGGTGATTCTGCCTTTTACCACCTCGAGATCCATGTCCGAGACGGCCGTCACGCCGCCGAAGGAGAGGCCTAGGTTCTCTATACGCAGAAGGAGCTTGTCCTGTGCTCCACCGGTTTCGGCGTGGGCAGAGCATTCAGAGCGTTGAGTGGTATCAACATTATCGGCGCGATCAATGGTATTGATACTTCCAGAGCGATCGGCGCTTTCGGCGCTATTGGCACGTTTAAGGATATCGGCGGTATCTTCGCATCCTGCCCCCGGTTTAGATGAGCGCGCTTTCTTAGTCTCCACGACTTTTTTCAGCCGCTCCCCAGAGTCCCTCAGCCGGGGCAGAATGCCCCCAGGCTTGAAGATCATCATCAAAAGGAGTGCCAAGCCGAAAAACATGAGTCGGTACTTGGCGAAGGGGCGGAATATCTCCGGGAAAACCGTCACTGCCAGGGCGCCCAGGACGCTGCCGGGGATCGATCCCAAACCCCCCAGAAGGACGATGCAGAAGAGCAGGGAGGACTCCATGAAGGTAAAGCTCTCGGGGGAAATGGACATCTGCTTGGAGGCGTAGATGTTCCCCGCTACCCCCGCCAGGGCGGCCCCGAGCACGAAGGCCGAGAGCTTGTAGTGGCGCACGTTCACGCCCAGGGCCTTGGCCGCCGTTTCGTCCTCCCTGATGTAGTTCCAGGCCCGGCCTACCCGGGAGCGCTGTAGTCTGGTCAGCAGAAAAGCCGAGAGTCCGATGATAGCCCATAGAAGGTAATAGAACTGCCTGGAGGAGAGGATGGGAACAATGAAATGGGGATTGTCTATACCGTTGATCCCGTTCGGCCCCCCGGTGAGACCCAGGGGATTGTTGATCATGCTTAAGCGGACAATCTCACCGATGCCGATGGTGACTATGCAGAGATAGTCGCCCTTGAGGTGTATGACCGGCGCCGTGACCAGCCAGGCGAAAAGGCCGGCTGCGATTGCCGAAACAGGCAAGAGCCAGAGTATCGGGATGTGAAAGCGTGTGTTGAGGATAGCCGTCACATAGGCGCCTATGGCGTAAAAGGCGGTATGGCCCAGGTCGAAAAGTCCCACTTCTCCCAAAACGATGTTGAGCGAGAGTCCCAGGAGGGCATAGATTCCCACGTAAAATCCCACATCGATCCAGTAGTTGTCCACAAAGGGCAGAAGGGGAAAGAGCGCGAAAATGACCGCCGCCGCTATGCCTATAATCCGGCGGCGCCGGAGTTCGTCTCCGCCTCCGCTGCTTCCGGGAGTGCCTAGTATCCTTTTCAGTAAACTTAAGCTTAGGTTCATCAGACTTTTTCCGCCGTCTTTTCGCCTAAAAGCCCGGTGGGCCTGAAAATCAGAATGGCTATGAGGAGAATGAAGACGAATACGTCCTTCCATGCCCCGCTCACGTAGCCAGCCAGGAGCGACTCGACCACGCCGAGGATGAGGCCCCCTAGCATGGCTCCCGGAATATTGCCGATCCCGCCCAGGATGGTAGCCGTAAAGGCCTTGAGCCCGTAGTTCCATCCCATATTGAAGCTTATAGCCCTGTAGTACAGGCCGTTCATGAGGCCTGCGACGCCGCCTAAGCCCGGTCCCAGGGCGAAGACAAAGAAAATTACCTTGCGGACATCGATGCCCAGGAGGATGGCTGTCTCCCTGTCCAGGGCCGAAGCGCGCACAGCGGCGCCGAAGTTGCTCTTTTCCACGATGAGCCAGATGATGAGCATCAGGGCGAAGGAGATTCCCAGTATTGTCACCTGCAGCAGAGTCACTGGAATGCCAAAGAAGGAAAAGCGTAGGGACGGCACTACCGAGGCCGGAAAAGCCTGAGGCCTGGAGCCCCAGATGGCCATGATGGCGTTTTGGATGAAAATCGCCATTCCCAATGCCGAGACCACCAGGGAGAGCCTGCCGGAAGGGTAAACCGGCCTGTAGGCTATGCGTTCGACCAGAACCCCCGCCAGCGCCACGCTCAGGGCTACCAGGAGCGCGGTGAAACCTATACCCCCCCAGAGCCCCATGGAGGCGGTGATTTTTCCAGTCGCTCCGGTAAGAAGGCTGTAGCCCAGATAGGCGCCCAGGGCAAATAGATCGCCATGGGCAAAGTTGATGAGCTTCATAACGCCGTAGACCATGGAATAGCCCAGGGCGACTAGAGCGTAGAACGAGCCCACGGTCAATCCATTCACCAGTTGTTCAAAAAAAGTGGACACCTTTCTCCCTTTATGGAAAAACACAGGGCGGAGCTATACGCCCCGCCCAAAACAAGCCTGGAAATTCCAGCTCCGAGGCGATTGTCACCAAACCTTCAGGAGGTCTGTTAGACCGCTCGAATCAAAGCTCCGCAACGACAAGCTTCCCTTCCGGATCGACCTTGTACATCTTGTAGGGCACATCCCTGCGGTCCCCCCGATCGCTGAAGAGCAGAGCCCCCGTCACTCCCTGGACACCGTCCATCTTTGTTCTCATAGCCTCGGCTATGGCATCGGAATCCAGCTTGCCGGCCTTGTCGATGGCTCCCACAATGGCATACAGAGCGTCAGCCGCATAAACGGGCCAGGGACTGGAGGGCAGTTCCTTGAATTTTTCCTGGTAGAGGCTCTTGAACTGGCTGGCGATATCGGTGGTGACATCGGTGACCAGGGGTTCCTGGGTCATCAGGGCGCCGGCGGCTACATCGAGACCGGCTATCTTGACGAAGTCGTCGTTGATGGCAGCATTGCCGCCGATGAAGGGGCAATCCAGTCCTGCGTCCCTGGCCTGGCGTATGAGGAGTCCCGCCTCGGGATAGTACCCGGTGAAGTACCAGACGTCGGGCTTAGTCTCTCTCAGCTTAGTCACCGCCGCCGAGAAGTCCTTTTCCTTCGGAGTGATGGCGTCGAAGTAGACCACCTCGGTCTTGCCTTCGGCCATGTAGGGCTCCAGCGCCTTCATCGCTTCGTCGGCCACTCCTTTGGCGAAGGTTGAATTATCGTGCATTATCGCTATGCGTTTGGCGCCCATGGTCTCTACGGCGTACGTTCCGAAGAACAGGCCCTGGGCGTCGTCCCGTCCGCAGGTCCTGAAGAAGTACTTCCGCTCCTTGTCCATGGTGAGCCTGACTGCGGTGCAGCCGTAGCCTACCGATACCATCTTGTTCTTCTCGTAAATATCCGCCGCCGGCTCGGTAACCGATGATCCGTAGCTGCCTATGACCGCCGCAACCTTCTGCGACACGGCTTTCTGTGCCGCCAGGGCTGAATCCTTCGGATTGGACGCGTCGTCGACGATGACGAGCTCCACTTGTTTACCCAAAACTCCCCCAGCCTTATTGATCAGCTCCGCCGCGACTTCTACCGACTGTTTGGCCATCTGGCCTTCATAGGCATAGTCTCCCGTGATGGGTGCCTGCAGGGCGATTTTTACCGTTTTTCCGGACCCTCCGCCGCCGCAGCCGGCCAGCAGAGCCAGAAAGAGAGCGGCACAGCAGATTCCAAGGACTAAGCCAGTCTTCTTGATTGTCATGCGCATCTTCCTCCTTCTGGGCATACTATATCGCTGCATAAATATACGCAAGATTCTGCAAGCGGTTTTTTCTTGACATCCCGGAGCGTCGGCTATAGCCTGGTTTATCGGAGTCGACAGCCAATCCGGAGAATCCAATGCCAAGGATCACGTCGCATCCTATCTTGAAACTGCCCGAGGGCAGAAAATCGGTACGGTTTCTTTTAAACGGTCAGCAGGCCGAAGGCTTCGAGGGCGAAGCGCTTTCTTCGGCCCTCATAGCTCTGGGCAAGAGCAGTTTTTCCTTTCACCCTAAGGACGGAGCTCCCCAGGGGCTTTTTTGCGCCAACGGGCAGTGCTCCCAGTGCACAGTCCTCATCGATGGAGTACCGAAAAAATCCTGTCTTACTCCCCTAGCCGAAGGCATGGACGTGCGCAGCCTCGAAGGCCTGGCCTCGCTGACTGCTATGGACGAAGGCCTGCAGCAGGCCGAGCGTAGAGCCCTCCATACGGATATTCTCGTGATAGGAGGAGGGCCTTCAGGCCTCGCTGCGGCCTGCGAACTGGGCCGGATAGGCTTTCAGGTGGTCGTCGCCGACGACAAGGAAAGGCTCGGAGGAAAACTCGTCCTCCAGACGCACAAGTTTTTCGGCTCCGAAAAGGACTGCTACGCCGGAGTACGGGGAATAGATATCGCCCAGAAACTGGAGGAAAAGCTCAAAAAACTGCCCAATGTGACCATTCTGAAGAATTCCCCTGTGGTGGCGATTTTTAAGGACAGAAAGGCTGGGGTCTATAAGGATTACTCCTCCTACCTTCTGGTCGAGTTTACGGCTTTGGTGGTGGCCTCCGGCGCCAGGGAAAATAATCTGTTGTTTCCCGGCAATGACCTGCCTGGGGTTTTGGGAGCCGGAGCATTCCAAACCCTGGTGAACCGAGATTTTGTCGCTGCTTCTAAAAGAATTCTCGTCGTCGGCTCGGGCAATGTCGGTCTCATAGCCGCCTACCATGCCCTCCAGGCGGGAATGCAGGTGGTCGGCATCGTGGAAATCATGGGAAGGATCAGCGGCTACAAGGTCCATGCGGATAAAATCCGCCGCATGGGGGTGCCGATTCATCTCAATACGACGATTCTTAGGGCTGAGGGCGCCATGCTTGAAAGTGCGAGGCACGAAGACACAAAGCCTGAAGACGCCGTGGCTGAAGTCGCTATGCCTGAAGGCGCCGTGCCTGAAGGCGCTATGCCTGAATGCATAGGGTCTGAAAGAGCGCCTGAAGGTCAGGCTGAGCTCCGTCTCTGCCGTGCCCTGGTTGCCAGGGTCGACGACCGTTTCAGGCCGATTCCAGGCACAGTGTCGAGCTACGATGTGGATACGGTTTTAATCGCCGCAGGACTGTCTCCCTGCGACGAGTTTCTTCGCCAGGCCAGGAGCTACGGCATCCTGGCCATGGCAGCCGGGGACGCCGAGGAAATCGCCGAGGCTTCCAGTGCCCTTTTCGGCGGTAAAATAGCTGCCTATAACCTGGCCAGGATGCTCGGAAAAAAACTCGAGATGGACAGCTCCTGGTTTGCCACAAGAGATGTCTTGAAATCCAGGCCTGGGGACAGCTTTTCCCGCAGCCCCCTGATACCCGATGTCGAATGGAGGCCGGTTTTTTTCTGCTCCGAGGAGATCCCCTGCAATCCCTGCGCCACTGTCTGCCCGGAATCCTCCATTTCTCTCAGACCGATCCGGGGCGATATCATGGATCTGCCCTATTTTTCCGGAACAACCTGCATAGGCTGTTTTTCCTGCGTGGCTGTCTGCCCCGGCCTGGCGGTAAGCCTTGTCCGAAAGCTTTCGGAAACCAGCGCCGAAGTTGTCCTGCCCTGGGAGTTCGATGCCGATTTTCCCCAGGGACAGCTTATGGATCTCGTAGGCCAGGAAGGGGAATTTATCGAAACGGCGCCCGTCACGGGGCGCAGAAAAAATCCCAGGAACGGAACCTGGCTTCTGCACTTCATGACAAGCCTCAAAAACGCTTCCCGCATCGCCGGAATACGGGTTCAAGCCGAAGAGCTTAGCCTGCCTTCCTCTTCGGAGCCGCAGGATGCTCAGGCGGAAGCTGGCGATCCGATAGTCTGCCGCTGCGAAAGGATCAGACTCTCAGAGATTGTGTCATTTATAAAGGAAAACCGTGTCAGGGACATCAACCAGCTTAAAACCCTCCGGGTGGGCATGGGTGCCTGCGGAGGTAAAACCTGCTCCCGGCTCTTGGACAGGGCATTCAAGCAGGCCGGGGTGGACCCTTCCCAAATTGAAAGCGGGTCCTTGCGACCCCTCTTCATGGAGATACCCATGGGCGAGATCGTCAATGAAGGCCTTTCGAAAATCGGCGGTAAAAACGCCGGAGTCCGAGGAGCTCCATGAAAACCTACGATGTAATCGTCATAGGCGCAGGTTCCGTGGGCATCCCACTGGCCTGGAGCCTGGCCGGGAGAGGTTTCAAGGTGGCCGTGCTGGATCACGAAGCTTCCTGGGGCAGGGGACAGAACAGGGCGGCCATAGGCGGCATCAGGGCTACCCACTCGGATCCGGCTAAAATTAAAATCTGCCTGGAGTCCATCAAGATAGTCTCAGCTATAAAGGAAGACTTCGGACTCGATTTGGAGTGGCGGCAGGGGGGCTATCTCTATGTCGCCTTCGACGAGGTGACAAAGGCTTCATTTCTCTCCCTCCTGGAGATTCAAAAAGCCGCAGGACTGGACATAGACTGGATAGGACCTGATCGCATCGCCGAACTAGCACCTGGCCTTAATCGCGAAGGGCTGCTTGGGGGTACCTTCAGTCCCGGCGACGGTTTCGCCTCGCCCCTGGCCGCGGCAACCGCCTTTCACAAGCTGGCCATGGATTCGGGTGTGGATTTTTTCTTCGACCACCGCGTCGAAGCGATCGAGGTGAGGGGAGGGCTTGTCCAGAGCCTGGAAGCCGGCGGGGAAACATGGAGCGCCGCACTCTATGTAAACGCAGCGGGCGCCGAAGCCTCGGAGCTGGCAAGCCTGGCGGACTTAAGCCTGCCAGTACACCCCGACTGCCACGAAGCTGGGGTGACCGAACCTGTACGGCCCTTTCTGCAGCCCATGATTGTCGACATGCGGCCCGATGCCGAATCGGGGAACTACTATTTTTACCAGGCAGCGACCGGACAAGTCGTGTTCTGCATAACGCCAAGGCCGCAGATCTGGGGACGGGACAAGGATTCCACATCGGAGTTTCTGCCCCTCTGCCTGCGCAGGATGCTTGAACTCTACCCCAGGCTGCGCAACTTGCGGGTGCGGAGAACTTGGAGGGGCATGTATCCCATGACCCCCGACGGATTGCCGCTGGTCGGCTATCCCGAGGAGGCACAGAACTTTTTACAGGCGGTCGGAATGTGCGGCCAGGGCTTTATGATGGGGCCGGGACTTGGGAAGATTTTAGCCGAATCCATCCACACAGGAGGCTGCGCTAAAAACCCTGCGGGAAACACCGATTACGGCGTAATCTTCGAGGAGCTGGCCTGCTCCAGAAGCTTCGAGCACAGTGAATTTCTCAGGTAAAAAAGGTCCACTAGGCCTTGACCAAATTCCTTGAATTTGCCATATTCCTAGTAATCCCATAGGAATTTAAGGAGATACCCTGCATGTTCCAGGTCCCCGCCAAGACTCAGTACGCTATTAGGGCTCTGGCACATCTCGCGCGATCCGGTGGGGACAGCGCCGCACGAGTGGCTCTGGCTCAGAACATATCCGCCAAGTATCTCGAAGGCATTCTCAACCAGCTCAAGCTCGCCGGCATCGTGACCTCGGACAGGGGCAGGGGCGGGGGCTACAGACTCACCAGGCCGGCTTCCGAGATCCCTATGATCGAAATCGTGGCAGCCATGGAGGGCGAACTCAAGCCTGTGGAATGCGTGGACGACAGCAGCGTCTGCAGCCGAGGCGCCTTCTGCATGCCCAGAAAGTTCTGGCAGGGGCTAAAGGATTCTGTTGAGAGCTATCTGAAATCAGTCAATTTGGCCGATCTGGCCGAAGAACCCCTGATAACTATCTGCGGAACGGGAAAGAACAAAAATCCGACCAAGACCGAAGCGAAAGGAGCTCGATGATGTCCAGGACATTTGTCTATATGGATTACAACGCCACAACTCCCTTGAGGCCCGAGGTGAAGGAACGCATGGTCGAGGCCTTGGACGTCTACGCCAACGCCTCGAGCCTGCATGAATCGGGCCGGAGGGCTAGGGCGGAGATAGAGGAGGCCAGGGCATCGGTGGCCGACCTTATAGGCGCCAAGGACACATCGGGGCTCTACTTTACCTCCGGAGGCTCAGAATCAAACAACACGGTCTTCATGACCATGTACCAGCTGGGCAGAAAAAATCCTTCCCGGCGCAAGATCATCACCAGCTCCATAGAGCACCCCTGTGTCATGAACGCGGCCGCCTACCTGGCCGAGGAGGGATTTCCCGTCGTCTACCTGCCGGTGGATTCCTCAGGCAGGGTGGATATGGAGGCTCTGAAAAAGGAACTCGGTCCAGACACCCTTCTGGTCTCGGTCATGGCGGCGAACAATGAAATCGGCACGATCGAGGATATTGAGGCGATAAGCGCGCTGGCTAAAAAAGCGGGTGCCTTAGTGCACAGCGATGCTACCCAGGCGGTGGGAAAAGTCCCTGTATCGGTAGAGGACTGGGGGATCGATTACCTGACCCTCTCCTGCCACAAGATTTACGGCCCCAAAGGAATAGGGGCTCTCTACGTCAGACCAGGCGCCCCCATCCAACCTCTCATACGGGGAGGGCACCAGGAAAACGGAGTGAGGGCAGGAACCTACAACAACCTGGGTATTATCGGGTTCGGAAAAGCCGCCCAGCTCGCCCTGAGCGATCTGCCTGAGTTTGGAGCCCGAATGGCAGCGCTCAGAAAGCGGCTCATGGACGGCCTGGTATCGCGGATACCCCTCGTGAAGGTCAACGGGCATCCGGAAGCTGTCTTGCCCAATACCCTCAACCTCTCATTCCCAGGGGCCGAGGGCGAAGCCATTCTATTGTCCCTCGACCTGGAAGGTATCCAGGTTTCCACCGGCTCAGCCTGCGCTTCGGGCAGTCTGGAACCCTCCCACGTCCTTTTGGCAACAGGCCTGGGACCGGAGCTTGCCCACGGATCGATCCGCTTTTCCCTGGGCAGGAATTCCAGCGAGAAAGATGTGGACTATGTGATAGAAAAGCTGCCGCCGATCATCCAGAGGCTGAGAAGGATGTCCACGGTTAATCCTTTGCAAAGCCAGGACCAGAGCCAGACCAATGCGCCGCTTGATAGACTGCCTGGAGAAAAGGTCCCGGCTACGACAGCATAAGAGTCCCATACGAAAGGATACCAGGAAAAACAGGATTAACAGGATAAAAGGATTCAAGGAAAAGGAGCGACAGCATGAACGCCTTCCAATGGCTTTATTCCGATGTGGTAAAAGAACACTTCGTCAATCCCCGCAACGTCTTCGACCCGGACGAGAAATTCGAGGCCGACGCCGAGGGTGTGGTTGGCAATATCAAATGCGGCGACCAGATGATGTTCCTTCTCAAGATAAAAGACGAGATCATCCAGGACGTGCGCTGGAAGACCTACGGCTGCGCCTCGGCTATCGCCAGCACCTCCATGCTCTCCGAATCCGTCAAGGGCATGGATATCCGCAAGGCGTACGGAATTAAACCACAGGATATCGCGGCCAAACTGGGCGGACTGCCGGAGAACAAGATCCACTGCTCGGTGCTGGGCGATAAGGCTTTGCGGGCTGCCATAGACCAGTACCTGGAAAAGCAGGGTCGAACAGGAGAATTCAAGGGCGAGGACGCCGTGGTGATCTGCACCTGCCTCAACATAACCGACAAGGATATAGAAGAAGCGGTAAAGGCCGGAGCCCACGACTGGCAGAAACTCCAGGAGGCCACCAAGATCGGCACCGTATGCGGAGGATGCAAATCCAAGGCCGAAGAGCTCCTCCATGAGTATGTCCACATCTATTCCTGAGACCTTTCTCCCATAATCCGGTTCGGTCGGAACGCAGCGTGAACCCCAAAGACTTTCGCGCCCTGGTCTATGAAAATGCCTTTGCCTGTCACCGGGACCTGCCCTGGCGCAAGACTCTCGATCCCTATGCTATCGTGGTGTCGGAGTTCATGCTCCAGCAGACCCAGGTTTTGCGGGTTGTACCTAAGTATATAGCCTGGCTGGAGCGCCTTCCCGACCTGGGGAGCCTGGCCGCGGCCCCGGTCGATGAGGTCTTGGCCCTGTGGAGCGGACTGGGGTACAACAGAAGAGCCCTTGCGCTGCGCTCCGCCGCCGGAAGGATAGTCCAAGACCATGGAGGGCGGGTTCCCGAGAATGAGGAAGGCCTGCGATCCCTGCCCGGCATAGGCATATATACCGCCAGGGCGGTCCTGGCCTTTGCCTTCGACAAGCCCACGGTCTTTCTTGAAACGAATATTCGAACAGTTCTCTTGAAGCACTTTTTCCCCGACAGCCAGGGGGTAACCGATGCGGAGCTGGAAAAAAAGGCCGCGCTCGTCCTCGACGAAGCGGCTCCCCGCAGGTGGTACAACGCCCTCATGGATTACGGCGCCGAGATAAAGCGCCTTGAGGGCAATCATTCGGTACGCGGGGCGGCCTATAAAAAGCAGGCGCCTTTCGCTTCCTCCTTCAGGCGCCTGCGGGGAGCCGTGCTCAGGCGATTGGTGGAAGAAAAAACAGTACTCCTTTCCCAGTTGGCGGCTGAACTGCCTTTTGAGGAAGCCGAGATAGAGCGCTGCTGCGTTCTCTTGGTCCAAGAAGGCTTCGCGGTCTACGACGGCCCCAGCTTGAGAATCCGCACGTAAAAGCCGCCAGCGGCATTCGCTTAGGCCAATTTAGTGTAATTCACCTTCAGAGTGGTAAAGAAATCCCTATTCGTGGAGCCCTTGGAGTAGGGGCCCAATCCCGACTCCTTCACACCACCGAAGGGCATGTAACTGTCGGTGACGGTCCCGTGGTTCACATGGGTCATGCCGCTCTCCATATCCTTTTGAAAGAGATAGATTTTCTCCAGGTCGTCGGTGAAGAGCGATGCCGCCAAGCCGTAGTTCGTGTCGTTGGCCACCCTGATTGCCTCCTCGAAACGTTCCACTTCGATCATGGCGAGCACGGGGCCGAAGACCTCTTCCCTGGCTATCCGCATTTCAGGCTGCACCTGGGTTACCAGGGTGGGTTCGATGAAAAACCCCGTTTCGAAACCTCCTCCCCTGCGCCTGCGGCCTCCGGCGATGATGCGCGCCCCCGAGTCCTTTGCTTCCTCCAGCTGCTCCATGATGCTTTCGCCGGCCTTGGTGTTGATCACGGGCCCCATGCTGACCTTGGGATCCATTCCGTCGCCCAGGACGATGGATTTCATTCTTTCGATGATCCTCGATTCCAATTCCTTCGCCTGGTCGGAGAGGACGATCACCCGGCTTATCGCCGTGCAGCGCTGTCCTGAAACAGCGAAGGCAGCCTGGACGATCTGGGATGCCGCCGACTCGAGGTTTTTGTACCCGGCGACGATACAGGGGTTTTTCCCTCCCATCTCCAACTGGACCCTGGCGAAGTGGGCGGCCGCGGCTTGGTTGATTCTCCGGCCGACCACCGTGGATCCGGTAAAGCTGATGCCATTCACCAGGGGATGGGAAGAGATGGCGTCCCCCATCTCCGAGCCCTGGCCTATCACCATATTGACCACACCCGGCGGGAGGCCTGCGCGCTCGAGGAGTTCCATGATGAGGACGGCGGAGTGGGGCGTATAGTTAGACGGCTTGAATACCACAGTGTTCCCCATGGCTATGGCCGGCACGATCTTCCGTAGCGGTGTGAGAAAGGGAAAGTTCCAGGGAGTTATGGCCGCCACTACGCCGATGGGCACTCGCGCGGCCACACTGACTACGCCAGGCCTTTCGCTGGGCAGGGTGATGCCTTCCAGCCTGCGTCCCTCGCCCATGAAAAAGCGGCATTCCTCCACGCTCCTATCGGGTTCGCCCAGGGCCTCCGCCAAGGTCTTGCCTTCTTCTCTGCAGATAGCCCGGCCAATAGTCATCCTCTGTTCCGCAATAAGGGATGTAAAGCGCTCGAGGTAGGATTCCCTGCGAGCCGGTGAAAGGCCTTTCCACGCCGGGAAGGCCTTGGCTGCGGCTTGAACCGCCATATCCACGTCTCTGCTATCCGAGAGGGGAAATTGACCGATGACATCGTCTTCATTTGCCGGGTTCAAATCAGGCATATAGTTTCCGGACAGGGGCTCCGCCCACGCGCCGTCTATAAAATTCCCGTACCTTTCTTCGCTTTCCATAAGCACTTCCTCCCGTACGAGAGTAAGGTATTGCTAATTATCATATATGTAAAATATTGATTTATTATTTAATAATAGTTATTATCTATCATAATTTCAGGAGGGACCATGGAAATTCATCAACTGGAATACTTCCAGGCCGCCCTTCGCTTTGGGAATATAACCAAGGCGGCCCAAGCGCTCCACATATCCCAGCCTTCGGTGACAGTGGCGATCCAAAAGCTCGAAGACGACCTGGGGGTGCAGCTTTTGGATAGAGTAGGAAAAAAAATCGCTCCAACCTCCGAGGGCAGGATCTTCCTTGAGCGTGTGGATGCCATCCTGGCTTCGATTAGCGACGCGACGGAAGAGATGAGAGATCATCAAGCTCTTCGCAAGGGTTCTGTGAGAGTGGGCATAACGCCCATGATGGGAGCCCTGTTCTTTCTCGATGCTTACGCCCGGTTCAAGAAAAAATATCCCGATTTCCAGATGAGCCTGGTGGAGGAGGGGACCCTCTCTCTGCAGTCCCGCCTGGAGAGGGGCGATATCGATGTGGGCATTATGGTTACCTCGGATCTGCCTGCGAAACTCGAAGCCGAAACCCTGAAGACGGGAAGGATCCTCCTATGCATGGAACCCGGGCACAGCCTATCGGCTTATGCCGAAGTGCCCTTCGAGTCCTTGAAGGATCAATCCTTTATTCTTTTTCAGGGAGATACGTATAGCAGGCGGATGATCCTGTCGGAATGCGCGCGTTTTCACTTCAGCCCCAGGATCGCCTTTTCCTCCGGCCAGGTGAGAACGGTGATGGGATTAGTCCGGCAGGGAGCCGGGATAGCGTTCTTTCTGGAAGAACTCACCCGCGACCAGGAGTCTATTGCCGTACGCCCGCTAGAGGATCCCCTGACAATGGATATTGGCATTGCATGGAATCCCGGGCGTTACCTGTCCAAGGCCGCTCGGGCTTTCATTGACTCTTTCGAGGCTGTTTAGAAAAAAGCGTAGTGAAAAATTTTTGAATTCCGTCCCAGACTCGGCGCAGGAAAGCTCCTCTGGGAAGCTCTGCTTCGGCGACCAGGTCTATGGCCGAGACGTCCCTGCCGCCCAGGGAGTAGACCAGTCTGCCCAACTTGCGGCCCTTTTCTACGGGCGCATCCGCGTAAGGCTCGGCTTCGATTCGCAGCGAGAGCTCGCCTTCCCTGCCCTTAGGCACGGTGACAGCGTTGGCCGAGGCAGGAACAAGACCGATACGGCGTTCCGCTCCGAACCAGACCCTGGTTTTGGGCAGTTCGCCGGGATCGAGGCGCTGGGTTGAAAAATTGGCGAAAGCCCAGTCCAGAAGCCTGGATACATCCTGGGTACGCTGCCTGCCGCCTCCTGCATAGGAAGAACCGGTCCCTCCAAGGGTGACGACGATAAAACGGGAGCCTTCTCGTTCGGCAGTCGCCGCCATATTAAAGCCCACTTCGATTATATAGCCCGTCTTCAGACCGTCGGCTCCGGGATAGCTGGTTATCAGGGAGTTGCGGTTATACTGAACGATTCTCTCTTCGGGAACATAGCCGGGGGCAGCGTGTTCGGCTCGGGGAAATTCGATGTAGCGAACCGAATGCAGTTCTTTCAAGGACTCAGGATGGAGTTCGAGATAACGCTTGCAGAACAGGGCGAACTGCCGGGCTGTGACCAGGCTGAACTCGGAAAGGCCCGAAGGCTCCACGAAGCTGAGCCTGTCGAAGCCCATCTCTTCCATCTCCTGGTTCATACGCTGGGCAAAGGCTTCGTTAGATCCTGAAATCCTCCTGGCCAGGGCATAGGCAGCGTCGTTGCCCGAAACCACGGCCGCGCCCAACATCAGATCCCGCACCGACACCTTCATGCCCGGATGGAGGTACATGATGGAGGAGCCGTAGGGGATGTAGGGCGAGCAGTCCCGCTTGTCGATCTCGATGATTTCCTCGGGGGAGAGCCGGCCAGCCTCGATTTCCTCGTAGGCGATGTGGAGGGTGATAAGTTTTGTGAGGCTGGCCGGCGGCAACGCGATGTCTGGATTCTTGGCGTAGAGGAGGGTGCCTGTCGTGGCATCTATAAGGGCCGCCGCCCGGGCATTCACCTGGGGTGCCGGCGCTTGGGCTTGCGCGAATGCTCCCAGGCAGAAAAGAGCTAAAAATGCCGCAATCGCTAGATGCTCTACTCTGGTGATGCGAGGCCTGCTGCGCTTCATCGGATGCTATTACCGCCCTTTTGGTTTTATCGTTTTAAAAATCCGCCTGCCTGGGAGCCCGGGGGAAGGGGATCACATCCCTGATGTTCGTCATGCCGGTCACATAGAGGAGCAGACGCTCAAACCCCAGTCCGAAGCCCGCGTGCGGGGTGGACCCGAATCTCCTCAGGTCCAGGTACCATTTATAAGTATCGAGGTCGAGGCCACCTTCCTTGATCCTATTTTCCAGACGGTCGAGGCGCCACTCGCGCTCCGATCCGCCAATGATCTCGCCGAAGCGGGGCACCAGCACATCCATGGCAGCCACGGTTTTTCCGTCGTCGTTCTGCTTCATGTAGAAGGCCTTGATCTCCTTGGGATAATCGGTCACTACCAGGGGTCCGCCCACTATCTTTTCGGTGAGGAACTTTTCGTGCTCGCTCTGAAGATCACAGCCCCAATAGGGCTTGAACTCGAACTGGTCAGCGTATTTTTCCAGCTCCTTTACCGCATCGGTGTAGCTCATCCGATTGAAGGAACCTTCAGCCACCTTGCGCAAGTCCTCGATGAGGCCGGGCTGGATCCGGGCATCGAAAAAGCTCAGGTCCTCCCCACAGTCCTCCAGGGCGACTTTGACCAGGTGGAGGATGAAATCCTTGGCCAGCTCGATATTGTCCTCAAGCTCGGCAAAGGCCACCTCGGGCTCTATCATCCAGAACTCCGAGAGATGCCTGGTGGTGTTGGAGTTTTCCGCCCTGAAGGTGGGGCCGAAGGTATAGACCCTGCCCATGGACTGGCAGTAGGTCTCGACGTTGAGCTGGCCCGATACGGTCAGGAAGGCCGGCTTGCCGAAAAAATCCGCATCGTAGTCCAGCTTGCCCTGGGAGGCAATCCGTTCCAGGTCGAGGGTGGTGATCTGGAACATGGCTCCGGCGCCCTCGGCGTCCGAGGCGGTGATTATTGGCGTGTGGACGTAATAGAAGCCCCGTTCCTGGAAAAACTGGTGCACCGCGAAGGCCATGCGGTTTCGTACCCTGGCCACAGCGCCGAAGGTGTTGGTGCGGGGCCGCAGGTGGGCTATCTCCCGCAGGAATTCCAATGAATGGGCTTTTTTCTGCAGCGGGTAACTCTCGGCGGGCGACTCTCCGATGACGTTGAGACTGCTCGCGGCTACCTCCAGTTTCTGACCTACGCCAGGGGAGGGGATCAGGCTTCCTTCCACCTTGACGCTGGCGCCGGTGCCGCAGCGCTCCAGTTCCGCTGCCAAGGAAGGTGAGGAAAGCTGCTCCAGGGAAAAGACGCATTGAATATTGGCCATGCATGAACCATCGTTGACTTCCAGAAAGACAGCGGACTTGGTCTGGCGTTTTGTGCGCACCCAGCCTTTTACGCAGACCGGCCGCTCTTCGGGTTTCGATGTCAAGAGTTCCTTGATGGTAGGAGTCATGGGTTTCTCCATTAACGCTAAGAAGATTTCGGCCATAATACCCTGTATAAAGCCTGAAAATCTATAGATCGAGCCGGATTTTCCTTTATGCTGCTGAAAATACCCTCTGTGTTGTGGCCGATGTGCATTTATGATACTATCTTTATCCGAAAGGAGCTGGCGAACAGGCTTTCTGTTTGGCCACCTGCTCGGTTTCATGTAATTCATTCGCTACGGGGGAAACCTTGAAATACAGCCTTCCTGCCGCTTACCTTCTGTGGGCGGTATCGGGCTTCGGCGCCCTTGGCCTCCACCGCTTCTATCTGGGCAAGTCCGGCACCGGCCTGCTCTGGCTTTTCTCCGGCGGCTTGGGGGGCATCGGCGGCCTTTACGATCTCTTTACCCTTCCTCGACAGGTGCAGGAAGCGAACATCCTTTACGAGACAAAGCTAGCGCTGGAAGCCGGGACAAGCGCCAGATCCCGGCCTGCGGATGTTTCTGGCTACCGCTATGTCAATCCCGAATCCCCCGAAAAAACCGTACTCAGGGTCGCAAGAAAGAACGCCGGCTTCGTCACCCCAGGCGAGGTGGCCATAGAGGGGGACATGAGCGTCGATGAGGCGCGGAAAGCCCTGGACAAGCTGGCCAAAGACGGCGTCGCCGAAATCCGCGTCCGCTCATCGGGCGTCATCGTCTACTACTTCGCGGAGTTCGCCGAGGACAATTCGGAGTTCGTGGACATTTAGCCTGTGACCTTCGCGCCAATCGAGCGTGGTTGTTCTGTTGTAAAA
>DFYR01000053.1:0-1592 GCA_002383375.1 Spirochaetaceae bacterium UBA4077 | reverse complement strand
ATACGCCTCAGTGGCACTGACATATCCGTCCTTATCGGCATCGCCTTTTTTTGACGATTCTATAAGGTAATAGGTGAATTCTCCTTGGCCAGGTTGTGAGTCATCAGATATTTTTAATGAATCATTCTCATACGACTCTTCTGATGCTCCCGCAGCGCTCATGATTATTGGATTTAAACGACCATCAAGACTGAAATTCTTGGCCAATAGTGATGAGTATTCGCTCAGTCCAGCAAGGGCTGGAGTAGAGACTGAATTGCTTGTATGTACATTGTAATCAGGTTCTATGAAATCGATTGAATCAGATTCATTTAAAAAGCTTCCAGAAAAACACGCGTCGATAATAATTATTATATTTTCTGTCTTGGAGTAAATAAAATCTTCTATCCAACTTGCAAACTCAGTTACTGATATTTGGGTACTTACATCGTCCACTGTTGAATCGCTAGAAACTAGGTAGGCTTCAGTGTCAGGTTTATAACCGTGACCGGAGAAGTAGATGAGTGCGGTGTCTCCATCCGCCAGTTGCTTGCCTAAATCCTGAATCTTGCTTTCAATATCCGCTTTACGTATGGTTCCATCGTTTAGAATTAGGGATTCGCTCCATCCCGTCTCTTCCAGCCTTTTTTTCAACTCAAGGGCATCGTTCTCTGCACAGTCGAGTTGATTTGTTGCTGAAAGGTAAAGGTAATCATTGATCCCAATAAGCAGCGCACGGCGTTCGCTAGTGATCGCGGTGGGCAGGCTACAGGCAGCGAGCAGACAGGCCGCGAGGAGCAATCCTGTCAATCGTGAAAATCCTGCTATCCTGTCCATATAGTTCACAACAGCCTCACGCTGAGCCCGATTCCACAAATAATCGCTCGGCCCCCTGATTTCCATGCCCATTCTAAAGGTACCACAAGCCCCAGCGCAAAGGGATCGAAAAGTACAAAATCCAGTAGTAAACGGCCGAGTAAAGCCGGATGGGCAGACACCAACCCCGTCCCAGTGTATTTTGTCAAACGGAGACCACCGCCGGCCTCCAAGCCAAACCAAGCAGGCAAACCCAGCAAGGGCATCCGGAATTCCGGCGACGCGATGCCGACCAGAAGTCCCAGTCCCGTGCCCTGCCAGGCTCGATAGAGATTTCCATCGCTCTGGGGAGCAGATGTCCCCAGGCCGAAGCTGTCCAGCTGAAAGCGTCCGGTTAAAGAAACGGTATTCGGGACCTTGGAACCAGAAGCCACTGTTTCTGATTTTCCCCAGGGGAGAAGCGTGAATCCCAGACCAAGATTCGCGTTCCATCCCGCCTGGAGCCCCGTTTCGAGCTGAGGCAGGGAGGTAAAGGAAAAGAGCGCCCCCCCGCCAAGGTCCAATCCCCTGCCAGGCGATGCAAAAATCTTCCCCCCGATCAGGGCTAAGCAAAAACAGAGGATGCCGCAACGATAGAGGGGTCTGGGTTTTTGTCTCATTCCTCCTTCTACTTTACGATAAAAAGCGTTAAATTGAAAGAATATCGCCATGCATAGTCTTAGTAGATCGAAACGCCCACCGTTCTCTGCGCCCCGGCTCCGCGGAATAATGACCGCGGCGCTATTTTTATGCTGCCT
>DFYR01000055.1:229-27015 GCA_002383375.1 Spirochaetaceae bacterium UBA4077 | reverse complement strand
AGACATAATCTGAAAGCCTGTTCACAAGGCGCAAAAGATCCGAAGAAACCGCTTCCTTTCGGGAGAGAGCTACGATACGGCGCTCGGCCCGGCGCAGGACTGTCCTGGCTACATCCATGGCCGCCGAGCCCTGGGTCATGCCGGGAATGACGAAGCCGGTGAGAGGAATGCGCTCTTCCAGGGTTTGAATCTTTGCCGCTATCGCTTCTTCGTCCGCGGGCCTGATTGGCCGGTCGAAGGGCAGCGACTTGGAGGCGAGCTCGCCTGCAATACGGAAGCAGAGCCGCTGGAGATCCTCTATGGCGTAGAGCACTTCGTCCTGCAGGCAGAGGTGCCTGGCAATCCCAAGATTCGATGAAAACTCATCGATGGTCCCATATGCCTCGACCCTCAGGTCGTCCTTTCCCACCCGCTCCTCGGACCAAAGCCCTGTCTCTCCCTGGTCTCCAGTTTTTGTGACTATGCTCATGTAAATTAATGTACTGCCCAGGCTGTCGAGTATCAAGGACAGTATTGCTTTTTCAGATCCATTCTTACAAACCCCGACGTTGACACTCCAGGCCTATCGTGGTACCGTAGCTCCCGATATTATCCTTTGTTAAACTATAAAAGGAAGACTATGGCATCGTCACGCAAGACCCCCGATACCGGAGCTGTAAACAAGACCGAACAGAAAAACACGTCGAAACGCGGCATTAAAAACCCCTTCGTATACGCCGGTACAATTGTTATTCTTATCATTACCATTATCGCTTTTGTCTTTATTCCCTCCATGGGAAGCATAGGATCCTCAGGCTCCAAGCTCAGCTTCGGAAGCTGGGACGGCAAGCCTATCAGCTATGAGGCAGGTTCTTACTTTGCCACCCAGGTAGCCCAGATAAACGACTACCTGAGACAGCAGGGCATGAGCGAGGAAAACTTCCAGCTCTATGCCTATCAGGTATGGAACCTCGCCTTTCAGAGCGCGGCAGTCAGAACGGCCATTCTTAATACGGTAAAATCATCGGGCTTCAGGGTGACAGAAGCCGGAATCGACGAAGCTATCGCCGCGGATACTAATTTCCAGGAGAACGGTGTTTTTTCCATTGATAAATACAACGCCCTGCCTAAGTCCGAGCAGCTTTCCCTGCGGAAGAGCACAGAAGAGGATCTCTATATCCGCCGCTTCTACGAGGACCTTTACAGCTCCTCCCCCAGCACCGGCGAGATCGAGTTCGTCGCCTCCATGATAAAACCGCAGCGCTCCATCTCCTACACGAACCTTTCGCTTAATGAATACCCGAAGGAGAATATCGCAGCCTGGGGCAGTCAGAACGCCGATCTTTTCAGAACCCTGGCGATTTCCCGCATTACTCTTACCAGCTCCGAGTCCGATGCCAAGAAGGTGCTCCAGCAGGTGACCGAGAACAAGCTGTCCTTTGAGGATGCAGCCAAGAGCCACTCCCAGGACTCTTACGCCGATAAGGGCGGCGATGCGGGCAGCATCTTCTACTATTCTTTCGAGGAAGGCTTCCTCAATGCCGCCGATGCCAAGGAAGTGGCTTTGCTTGCCAAGGGCGAGATATCCAAGGTGTACAAGGTCGCCGACAAAGCCTGGGCTTTTTTCAAGATGAACGAAGCGATATCCGAAGCGGATTTCAGCGCCGAAGCCACCTTGGACGAGGTTGAAGCCTATCTTTTCCAAAAGGAACGGGGAACGCTCGAGAGCTGGGCGATTGCCAAGGCGACGAACCTGCTCTCCTCCGCCACTGCCGAGGGCTTTGAAAAAAGCGTAAAAAAAACGGGTTTCGAAGTCAAGAAAGCCGGTCCTTTTATTCTCAACCTAGGCAACCCCACTTTCTACGCCTATAACCAACAGATCCCCCTCCTTCAAACGCCCTCCAACAGCCAGGATTTTGTCATTCAGTCCGCCGAACGTGACGAGGGTTTTATGAGCGAGCTCTTCACCCGCAAAAAGGGAGAACTGTCCCGACCCCTGGTGGTGGGCGACGATGTCCTCGTCTTCCAGGTCACCGATGATGCCGAAGCATCCCCGGATGACAGCGCCATGGTGCAGTTCATGTACCCCTACTTCTACCAGGAATCACTGGATACCAATGCCAGGGCAGCCTTCCTGAAGAGTCCCAAGTTCAAGGATGAATTTTCTACCACCTTCTTCAAGGTTTTTCAGACCACATCCAATACAGAGAATCAAACGAGCCAGGAGCCGAGCCCAAGCACCGGAACCGAGGCGGCGCCAGCAACCAACTGATCGGGGGCTCCAAAACGCCCATCGCATAAAGGTATTGCGCGAGAAGGCCGCCGGAACCTCGGTTCCGGCGGCCTTCTCATTTGCCCAGGAGAGGCGGCAAGCCTTGCCCTATCTTGCTTGCCGTGCCCGTAGCTTTCCTAATCCTCGTCGTCGTCGGTGCGCAGCACCGCCAGGAAGGCGTCCTGTCCCAGTTCGATATTGCCCACCATCTTCATCCGCTTCTTGCCTTCCTTCTGTTTTTCCAGGAGCTTGCGCTTCCGTGTGATGTCGCCTCCGTAGCATTTGGCCAGCACGTCCTTGCGCACAGGATTCACGGTCTCGCGAGCTATGATCTGGCCTCCAATGGCTCCTTGTATGGCCACCTTGTATTGCTGCCGGGGTATGTTGCGCTGCAGCCGTTCGCAGACCCTCCGGGCCCTGTCGTAGGCGCCCTGACGGTAGACCAGCATCGAGAGTGCGTCCACGGGATCGCCGTTGATGAGAAAGTCGAGTTTGGAGAGCTCGGTGGGCCTGTAGTCGATCACGTCATAGTCGAAGCTTGCGTAGCCCCGGCTGGTGGACTTGAGCTTGTCGTAAAAATCGAAGAGCACCTCTGCCAAGGGCATTTCGAATATCAGCTCCACCCGTTTCTCGTCCAGGTGGATGAAGGATTTTTGCTCCCCCCGCTTGCCCACGCAGAGGGTGATCAGGTTTCCGATATAGGTGGTCGGCGTGATGATCTCCGCCCTGATGTAGGGTTCTTCCGCGGTCTCTATGCGGGAGGGATCGGGATATTGGCTGGGATTGTCCACGAATATAGTCTCGCCGCTCTGCAGCACGAGCTTGTAGCGGACCGAAGGCGCGGTCATGATGATGGATTGGTTGAATTCCCTTTCAAGCCTCTCCTGGATGATTTCCAGGTGGAGGAGGCCCAGGAATCCGCAGCGAAAGCCGAAGCCCAAGGCCAGAGAGCTGTCCTTTTCGCAGACCAGTGAAGCGTCGTTGAGCATGAGCCTCTCGATGCTGTCCTTGAGGTCCTCGTAGTCGGCTGAATCCATCGGATATATGGAGCTGAAGACCACGGGCTTTATTTCCTTGAACCCGGGAAGGGGCTTGTCGCAGGGCTTGTCGACCTCGGTTATCGTATCCCCTACCCTGACATCCCTCACCGCCTTGATGCCAGCGGTGCAGTAACCTACTTCGCCCGCCGCGAGCATGTCCGTGTCGGAGGAGCGGTCGATCTTGAAAAGGCTCACCTCCTCAATCTCGTGGATGGCTCCGCTGGACATGAAGCGTATCTGCATTCCTTTTTTCATGAACCCGTTGATCACCCTCACATGGACAATGGCTCCCTTGTAGGCATCGTAGTGGGAGTCGAAAATGAGGGCTTGAAGAGGAGCCGAGGAAGAACCCTTGGGCGGAGGGAAACGCTGGATTATAGCTTCGAAGAGCTCATCGATGCCAATGCCCATCTTGGCCGAGACCGCAAGGGCTTCATCCCCATCCAAGCCCAGATCCTTGTCGATCTGCTTCCGCACCGATTCGACGTCGGCGGCAGGCATGTCGATCTTGTTGATGACCGGAAGGATTTCCAGGTCGTGCTCTAGCGCCATGTACATATTGGAAAGGGTTTGGGCCTGAACGCCCTGGGTGGCGTCGATGACAAGGATGGCGCCTTCACAGGAAGAAATTGCCCTGGAAACCTCGTAGGAAAAGTCCACGTGGCCGGGTGTATCGACTAGGTTGAGGGTATAGGTTTTTCCGTCCGCTGCGGTATACGGAAGGGTTATCGCCTGGCTCTTGATGGTGATGCCCCGCTCCCGTTCGATATCCATGTTATCCAGCATCTGGCTTTGCATCTTCCTGGCGTCCACCAGCTGGGCTTTTTCGATAAAGCGGTCAGCCAGCGTGGACTTGCCGTGGTCTATATGGGCGATGATGCAAAAATTCCTGATGAGATCCTTGTCGTGCATTGGCGTATTCTACAGGAAAGCCCCCTTATGCGCAATTGCGCGAGCTTGTCCGGGTAGGTATAGTAGCCCCATGTTCGAAGGTTTTAAGAGTCTTCCGCGCAACGCCAAGGCATGCATCGCCACCGAACCCCTCTGGGCCCTCTTTGCCCCTACCACGATCTACTTCATGCCGCTGTTTCAGAAACAGCTGGGCTTGTCGGAGCTGCAGATGGGCAGCCTCAACTCCGTCAATATCGCGGCCGGACTTGTCTTTTACCTCTTCGCCGCTCCCTTGACCAACAAGCTCGGCCGCAGGAGGACCAGCTTCCTCTTCGACTTCGCCGCCTGGACCGTGCCTATGCTGCTCTGGGCAATGGCGCGCTCATACGCCTGGTTCCTCTTCGCGACAGTTTTCAATGCCGTCGTCCGGATCATATACGTCTCCTGGAACCTCCTGCTTTCGGAGGATGCCAGCGAATCCCAGCGGCCTACCATATTCGGCTACATCAACGCGATCGGTTCCCTCGGGGGAATTACAACCCTGGCGGGGGGATTTCTCATACAAAAGTACGGGGTCGAACCGGCCATGCGCGGCCTTTTCTGGGGCGGAGCCGTCTCTATCAGCGCCCTTTTTATCATCCGCTACATCTATAGCAGGGAGACAAAGGTGGGCGAGTTCATGATGGCTAAGACGAAGGGGGAAAGCCTCTTTCGTCTGGTCGCGCGGCAGCTGCCCGGTGCGCTTGAGGCCATGAAGGAACCTTTTTTCCGGAGGATGACGGGTATCTACTTCATCGGCAACGCCATTCTCTCCATCGATTTCTTCAGGGTGCTCTACCTCAAGGACGAAAAAACCCTCTCGCCTCTCACCGTATCCCTGCTCCCCGCCCTGGGCGCCGCTCTCTCCTTCATCATATTCTTTCTCATTCTGCCCCGCCGCAAGGGACAGAAGTATAAAAAAAGCCTGGCTTCCGCCTTTTTTGCCTGCCTGCTTGCCCAGCTGCTGTTCATGCTTATGCCCCGGGGCTCCGCGGTTGCCGCCATACTGATCTTTCCCGCCCTCCAAGCCTCGGTGGCGCTTTTCCAGACTTTCAGGGACACCGTATTCATGAACGGCACCGGCGCTGAGCTTAAAAGCGACCGATTCAGCCTCATCCAGATCCTCATGATGTTCTTCAGCATCCCCATGGGCGCTCTCGCCGGCTTTCTGTACTCCCTGGACCCGCGCCTGCCCTTCGCGCTGGCTTCCGCCCTTTACCTGGCCGGATTTTTTCTCGCCCGAAGCGTCCAAAGGCTTGGGGAAACCCTATGAGAAACATCGAGGGGCTTCTGGCCGACGCTCCTGTGGAAGCATCCAGACTGTGTTTCCTTCGCTCCCGGGGAAGCCGAAAGGGCGGCGATCATATCCTTTTCTGGATGCAGAAATCCCAGCGCAGCCAGGACAATCCAGCTCTGGACCTGGCTATGCATCTAGCCAATCATCTTGGTCTTCCGCTTCTCTGCGTCTTCGTCTTCTGCGATTACCCGGGGGCACAGGCTCCCCATTACCGCTTCATGCTCGAAGGGCTCAAAAGCTGCGCCGAGAACCTGCGAGCCAGAGGCGCCGGTTTCGAGCTTCTAAAAGGCGAGCCTGCGGATGAGGTTCTCGCCCTATCCCGACACGCCGTGGTCCTGGTGGCGGACGAGGGAAAGCTCCCCTTCGAGCGCCGCTGGCGAGAAGACATCGCCGCCAGCCCGGACAGACCAGACATGGTAATCGTGGAAACAGAGTCTGCGGTGCCGCCCTCGGCGGTCAGCGACCATATGGAATGGTCCGCGGCCACCATCCGCAGGAAAATCTCATCCCAGCTGCCCTTTTACCTTTCAAGGGAAAATTCCAACGAAGAATGCAGCAAAAAGGCCTTCAGGAGCCGGCGCGACAATGATTCGCTTTTCGAGGAAGGTCCCGCCGGGATTTTCCCGGAGGCTCGAAGCCCGGGAGCGCAGGTTTTCAGATCGCGCGGCGGCCCGGGCGCCCTCCTGCCCCTCCAAAGGTTCGTCCCAAAGCCAGGGCAGCAAGCCGCCCTGGAACGCTTCGACGATTTTTTAGGCTCCGGCGGGCTATCGCGATACGAGCGCGAACGCAACGATCCCAACGCAAAGGCCTCCAGCGGCATGAGCGCCTACCTGCATTTCGGGCAGGTGTCTCCGGTCAGGCTCGCTAAAAAAGCGCTTGAGCAGTCCCCTTTAGAGGCTCAGGCCTATGTCGAGCAGCTGGTCGTGCGGAGAGAATTAGCCCTCAACTATGTCCTCCATAATCCGGGTTATCTCGAATACGAATCCGCGGCGCCCGACTGGGCCCGGCGGAGCCTCGCCTCCCGCAGGCTCCCGGCGAGGGCGTACAGCGATGCTGAGCTTGAAGAAGCCCGCACAGGGGATCCCTACTGGAACGCCGCCCAAAAGGAGCTGGTTTTGAGCGGGACGATCCACAATTACATGAGGATGTACTGGGGCAAACAGCTATTACGCTGGTTTTCGGATCCGGCCGAGGCTTTCAGCCTCGCCGTGCGGCTTAACGACAGCTACTCCCTGGACGGCAGGGATCCCAACGGCTACGCCGGGATCGCCTGGTGCTTCGGTCGACATGACCGTCCGTGGCCCGAGCGGCAAGGCTTCGGCAGCGTACGATCGATGATGGCCTCGGGCTTGAGAAAAAAATTCGACCCCGACCGCTATGCCCACGAAATGGATTGTCTATATACTTCAAGGATGAAGGAGACTCTATGAACCTCAACGAACTGGATTACGAAGTGGTCGAAGGATCCCGCCGCGATCACGAAGTGGTGGTCTATGCCCTTTCAACCTGCGGTTTCTGCAAGCGGGCACTCTCCTTTCTCAAGGATAAGGACTACGCGTTCCGCTACATTCACCTCGATCTATTGCCCATCGAGACAAAAAACGAGGTCAAGCAGGCGCTGCGGGAACGCTTCAAGGAAAATCCCGCCTTCCCCTTCGCCGTGATCGACGACAGCCAGCATCTGATCGGCTTCATCCAGCCAGATTGGGAAAAAACCCTGGGACTCTAGGCGACGGCATGAGCGAAAAAACCAAGGAACAGACCAGGCTATTCACTCGGATGGTGGCAGAAAAGCAGGGATGGAAGCTCAATCCCGATCCTGCTTTCTACGAAGATCTGGTGGAAGGACTGATGAACAACTATAACCGTTATGGTTATTTTCTATGCCCCTGCAGGGACAGCGACGGATCCCGGGGGGCAGACAAGAATTCCATCTGCCCCTGCCTCTGGTCACGGCAGGATATCCAGGAATATGGTAACTGCTTTTGCGCCCTCTATATCTCCCAAAGCCTGGCAGCCTCGGGTAAGCAGCCTTCATCCATACCCGACCGACGTTACGAAATGTGAACCCTAAAGAAAACGTATACCTGGACTGGGCAGCCACAAGCCCTCCCGACAAGCAAATCCTCGAAGAATGCCTGGAACGCTCCTGTCATTCCTATGGAAACCCATCCAGCGTCCATGACAAGGGTAAGGAAGCCAGAGCACTTCTGGAAGAAGCGAGAATAACGCTGGCCAAGGCGGTAGAAAATCGGATAGCTGCCGAATCGGAAAGGCAGGGCGCTAAAGCCAAAGGGAAAATAGTCTTTACCGGTTCAGGTACAGAAGCGGACCAGATTCCCCTGCTCTCGGTGCTGAAAACCGCCCTCTGTAAACCTTTGGGCCTTAAAGAGTGCCATATCGTCGTATCAGCCATTGAGCATCCAGCAGTCTTTGCCCAGGCGAAGCGTCTGGAACAGCTCGGAATCGCACTCAGCGTGGTAAATCCCGAAACCGACGGAAGGTTGCTGCCGGAAAAGATCCAGACGGCCATTCGGCCCCAGACAAGGCTGGTGGCGGTAATGGCGGTGAACAATGAAACCGGGGCAGTGCAGGATATAGGGGAAATCGGCAGGGCTGTCCAGGAAGCCGGAAAAGTCCTGGGCTCAAAAGACATCAGTTTCCATGTGGACTGCGTCCAGGCCTTGGGAAAATTGGAAATATCACTTGATCCAGTCCTTGTGGGAAGCGCAGCCTTTTCAGCCCATAAGATTGGCGGTCCCAGGGGAGTCGGCGCGCTCTGGGTATCGAAAAGCATGGAGGCACTATGCGCAGGTGGAGGCCAGGAAGGGGGCCTGCGCTCGGGTACCGAAAACCTCTTCGGCGCCATGGCCTTCGCCACCTGTGCCGCGAGGGCGGTTAAAAACCTTGCTGAAAGGCTCGACAGGGCGAGAAGCCTGGAAGCAGCGCTGATGGAAGGTATCAGGCAGATCCCCGGCGCCCTGATCCTGCCTGAATGCCGCAGGCCAGGCGATCGGCTTTTCAGCCCCTGGATACTCAGCGCAGCCTTTCCCGGCCTGGGCGGTGAAGTGCTCGCCCGAGCCCTCTCGGACCAGGGCATCGCCGTTTCCACAGGTTCGGCCTGTTCGCATCTGGAACGTAAAAAAGGCCACCGCGTCCTCGATGCCATGGGCACGGCGCCCGAGCTTTCCTTTTCATCCATACGAATCTCCACCGGCGATGCAACCGAGCCAAGGGATATTGAACAGTTCCTCTCCATCTGCGCCGACTTGTATCGTCGGCTTAAAACCTGATACAACGAGCCATGGACATCCTTTACCTCATCAAGCCCGGAGAAATACTTCTTAAAAAAGAAAATCAGCGGGAATTCATCCGGAGACTCGTTAAAGAACTGCGGATGAGACTGGGCGAGATCCCTGTTCGGATCGAAGAATTCCCCGGCAGATTCTTTCTCTTTGCCGACCAGGCTCATGCCGAACGCATTGAATTCGTGCTATCCCACTGTCCCGGGCTCAATGGTTTCGCCCGCAGCAGACTATGCCACAAGAGCTACGAGGATATTTTAAATGCAGCCCTCGCCGAAGCCGCCGAGCGCGTTTCTGAGAACAAACGCAGCTTTAAGGTGGAAGCAAGGCGATCGGACAAGAGCTTCCCCCTGGGTTCCTACGACCTGTCAGCCAAGCTGGGTGAGGAAATCCTGAACGCCCAGAGCTCGCTGCACGTGGATGTCCACAAGCCCGATTTCGTGGTCAATATAGAGATCCGCGAACGAGCCTACGTCTACAGCCAGAGCATCCCGGGGCCTAGAGGGCTGCCTACCGGTTCGAGCGCCAAGCTCCTTTTGCTGCTTTCAGGAGGAATAGACTCCCCCGTGGCAGGCTATATGATGGCCTTACGGGGCTCCCCCATCGAGTGCATTCACTTCCATTCCTATCCCTACACCTCCCGAGAAGCCCAAGAAAAGGTCGAAAAACTAGCCCTGGCCCTTACTGCCTGGTGCGGCCACACAAGGATCTGGATGCTGCCTTTCACCGAAGTGCAGATGGCAATAAAACGCTCAGCCCCCGAGGAAACATCGACCCTTATGTTTCGCTCGGCCATGATGGAAGCGGCGGGGCTCCTGGCGGAGAGGATCGGAGCCAAGGCTCTGGTGACCGGGGAGAGTCTCGGCCAGGTGGCCAGCCAGACCGCCGAAGCCATGGCCCTCACCCAGGCCCCTTTGAGCATTCCGGTTTTCCGTCCACTGGTAGGCTTGGATAAAGAACAGACCGTCGGCATGGCCACCAAGATCGGGACCTTCGAGCTTTCTACCCTTCCTTACGAAGACTGCTGCGTCCTCTTCTCCCCGCCCCATCCCCTGCTTAAGCCCGATCTTAAAGAAGGCAAGAACCTCTACGATTCCCTAGGACTAAGGCCCTTAATTGAGGAAAGTTTGAATAAAGCGGAAAAACTAAAATTCAATTACAGGGATATACGATGAGCCTTCGCCTTTTTAAATAGGGCTTGGCGTAAAAATTTTTTCAGTACGCTTTCAGTCTTAGTTGGACGTTGCTTCGCGCTGCGCTTGCCAGGAGTACACTCCGTCTAGTTTTTCCCCAGCTACATCGTAGGGATAAAACCACAAACCAGTATACTCCTTGAGAAAAATGAGAAAAAATTTGCTGGTGCCAATAACAAAAAAAAGGACCACCAGCCGCGAAGCCGATGGTCGATCTCAGTATCCCCAAGGGGAATCGAACCCCTGTTGGCGGGATGAAAACCCGCTGTCCTGACCGCTAGACGATGGGGACAAGCAATCCGTGGCACAAGCCCGGAGCAGGGCTGAAACCTAACAAATTATCCCCGCCTTGTCAAGAACCCGAGGGTTACACGTCTCTGCTATAGGCCTTGCGGCGAGTGGGTCTGTCATCAGGGTAGTGGTCTATTCGCTTTACTAAAAATCTTCCAAGG
The DNA here is from genome assembly GCA_002383375.1 of Spirochaetaceae bacterium UBA4077. Taxonomy (GTDB): domain Bacteria; phylum Spirochaetota; class Spirochaetia; order Treponematales; family Rectinemataceae; genus UBA2256. The sequence goes on along the minus strand of DFYR01000055.1, from coordinate 16,547 downwards.
CCAGTTTTTCCTTGATCTTTGAGAAGAGGTGTTGGGCCAGCGGATTTTTTGGCTCTATGCGCAGGGCGATCTCGCAGTCAGCGTGGGCAGAGGCCGAATCGCCCATCTTGAAGTACGATTCTGCCCTCCTGTACCTGGAGAAGAAATGGTAGGGGTGCAGGGCCAGGGCTCCCGAAAAATCCTCAATAGCTCCAGGGATGTCCTGAAGCACGCCCTTCACGACTCCGCGATAGTAGAGGGCTTTATAGCATTCGGGATCGATTGCCAGGCAGGCACTGAAGTCTTCCAGAGCCTCCCTGTACTTGGACTGGGCAAAATGTGCCATTCCCCTGTGCTTGTAGACGACCGAGGAGATCTCCTTTTCCGGATGATTCTTGAGGATTTCGCTGTATATTCGGATAGCCTGGTCGAAATCAGCCTTATTGTGCGCTTCCAGGGCTGCCAGCAGCAATCCGTCCATGCCAAAGCTCTGATAGCTCTCCCACTCTGAGCCTGAACCAGCGCTCATGGCATATTTATCCACCTGACTGGCCTTTCTGGCGTTGTGCCTGGTTTGGGTACCCAAGACCTCTGGACTTTCACCCTTCCTCTCAGCATCCGACGCATCGATCAAGGACAATTCCCCCGAAACCTCTTCGATTTTCCGGTAGAAGGCCTCCCTTCTATGTCCCAGCTCGGAGGTAAGGCGTTTTTCGAATTCAAGAATCTCCTGAAAAATAATGTCCGAAAGGGTTAGATTCGCGTTCAAGGCTGCGAGCTTGCGCCTCATGGGTTCGTCGAAGGGCGTGAACTCGGCCTTGTATACCAGCTCGTGTTCCACCTCGGCCCAGGCTTCCTGAAGAATCGTCCTGAGCTGCACTTCCACCACGTTGCGCTCCAGATTCGGACAAAGCTTGAGCAGATCATCGGGCAGGCGGATCAAGACATGGATGGATTCGTAGCCGAACTCCCGGAACGAATGCTGAGCCCCCTTGCGTTCCACCTCTTCGATGGAAAAGTGTTCGGCCAGAACCTTCTCCGCCATTTCGATATCACCTAAAAAAGGGCAGACCACCCTGAGGGCCAGGACATCGTTCACCGGATAGGGGCCGGACTTCTCTGTCCAGGCTTTTTTTAAAAGCCTCAGTTTTTTGCTGTAGAAGGATTCGAATTCCTTGACCCTGCTCTTCAGCGTCGGCTTGAGCCCCGGCTGGGTGAGCACAGAGCTGATCCTGCTTAAAAAGATAGCCAGAGCTTCCTCATAGCCCTTCCGAGACTTTTCGTAGAGAACAGCCAGCTTTGCCTTGTCGGGTATAAGGAGTACTGATTCTTCGAGCTTCATAATATAATAATACTGCGAAACTACAATTTCATGAATCGATGCCGAGAAAATTATTCGCCGTGGAGATTATGCAAGGTCAGCCGGGTTAAAAAAATACCCTGCGCCATTTGTCAATTATATTTCAGTTTTCAAAATGATCTATGAAATCCACGATGCCGTTATAGATGGCGTCGCCGATTTTTCGCAGGTGGGAAGAGGCGGATAGCAGCTTCCCTTCCTCGGGATGGGTGATGAAACCCATTTCGATGAGAATAGAGGGCATCTTCGCGTTTCGCACTACGAACCACTCCTCGGCTCTGATCCCCCTGCCGGGACTTGAGGAACCAATGGCGAGGCCCAAGCGGTCGTAAACCTTGCGGGCAAGGATAATGCTTTCGGTGGTGAATTCCTCCTCCAGCATCGCGTTGAAAATGGGGGCGATGTCGCTGCCCTTCTCCCTAACCGTTTCTGCGTCCACTACGGTCCGTCTGTATTCGGGATTGAGATACCAGACCTCGTAGCCTTTGGCGTTCTTGTTGAAGGATGCGTTTGCATGGATGGACACGTAGATGACAGTCTCCTTCATGCCTAGTCCGGCCGAGTTGGCCATAGCCACACGGTCTTCAAGGCTCGGGAAGCTGTCGTCGTCCCTGGTGGTGATGATGTTACGTTCTGGATAGCGGCTGCGGAGCAGATCGGCTACCCTCCTGGATACCGCCAAGGTAAGGGTTTTTTCTATGAGCCTAGCCCCGTCTATGGTGGCTACGGCCCCGCTGTCCTTGCCGCCATGGCCTGCGTCTATAAGTATCGTTGCTACCGAATACGCTTCTTTCTTGGGTGCGTTCTTCTCGGAAAAGTATTTGCTCGCCTCGTCCACAAAGCCTGCGGGCAGCATGAGGGCTCCTTTGTCCCAGTAGGGCGCCTCTACTTTTCTTAAGGCCTGCCAGTCCAGAATTATAAAAGGCTTTTCGGGAGCGAAGGAGACAAAGACGCCCCGCTGTTCCAGCTGCCCGCAGGCGGTGAGCGGGTCATAGCTGACTTGGGCTTTGTATTTTTTTCCAAATTCCTCGAGACTCAAGCCTTCGGAGGCGAAAATGCGGTTTGACCAGCATACAATAAGGGTGAGAAGTATAAAAATTCGCATAGCCAGAGTCCGCATATCTTTCCCTATCGGAATAAATGAGGAAAAGGATGAATATTTACCCGATTTGCTCTTGCATTAGCCTATGGATTGGATTATACAATTGGACGGTGGCAGGGGGACACCACTACATATTGTAGTGGTGTTCTTTCATGCCGTTATAGATTGTACCCATATGAAATTATTCTAACCAGGCCTTAAAAAGCCGGTTTTTAGGCTGGAGGAGTAGGGATGAAGTTTGAGCGAAGGTTTACGGCGGAGGGCAAGGGACCCTACGAGGGTATTCGGTGGGAGTGTAGATCGAGTGAAATCCGCAATCCCAACGGGAAGCTAGTTTTCCATATGGATAACGTGATCGTTCCCTCTTTCTGGAGCCAGATTGCCACCGACATTATCGCCCAAAAGTATTTCAGGAAGGCCGGTGTCAGCGCCGAGACCGAACTGACCTGGACAAAATACCTGCCCGAGTCCCAGACAGCCCTCGCCTCTCCCTCAAGCACTCCCGGTTCCGAACGCGATGCCCGACAGGTTTTTCACCGTCTGACCTACACCTGGTGCCTGTGGGGCAGAGAGGCCGGCTACTTCGACAGTCCCCAGGACGAGAAGATTTTCTATGAAGAGCTTCTCTACATGCTCGCCCACCAGATAGCGGCACCTAACAGCCCCCAGTGGTTCAACACAGGCTTGCACGCCGTCTACGGCATCGAGGGACCGGCTCAAGGACATTACTACGTAGACCCCGCCACCAATGAGGTGGTCAAGTCCGAATCCGCCTATGCACGCCCCCAGCCTCACGCCTGCTTTATTCTGGATATCCAGGACGATCTGGTGAATGAGGGCGGGATCATGGACCTCATCACCAGGGAAGCCAGACTTTTCAAGTACGGTTCCGGGACCGGCTCCAACTTCTCGAAGATCAGGGCCGCCAACGAGAACCTCTCCGGCGGCGGGGTTTCCTCGGGGCTGCTTTCCTTTTTAAAGATCGCAGACCGATCCGCCGCGGCGGTAAAGTCCGGCGGCACGACCCGCAGGGCAGCCAAGATGGTCATACTCGACGCCGACCATCCGGACATAGAAGCCTATGTCAACTGGAAATCCGAAGAGGAATACAAGGTCGCCTGCCTGGCCGCGGGAAGCGCCGTCCTCAAACGCTACGCCGAGACCATGCTAAAGGCGATCGAAGAGACAGGGCTGGCTGGCGAAGCCGCGCTCTCCATAGCCGACAATGGGGCACTCCGAAAAGCAGTCAAGGAAGCCTTAAGCGCAGGGATACCCTCGGCCTGGATACATCAGCTGCTCTCCCATTACCGCCAATCGGGGCGCCTTCTCTCTCTGCCCCAGTACGACACCGCCTGGGAATCCGAAGCGTACAATACGGTCTCGGGCCAGTCCTCGAACAATTCGGTACGGGTGGACAACGCATTCATGAAGGCTGTCGTGGATGACAGCGACTGGCAGCTGAAAGCCAGAACCTCTGGAGCAACGGTAAAGACCATCAAAGCCCGTTCCCTCTGGGACAAAGTATCCCTGGCGGCCTGGCAGTGCGCCGACCCGGGCATTCAGTTCCACAGTACCATCAACGACTGGCATACCTGTCTGAAGGACGGAGAGATCAGGGCATCCAACCCCTGTTCCGAATACATGTTCCTGGACGACACCGCCTGCAACCTAGCGTCCCTAAACCTTTTAAGCTTCTACGACCTTGAAACCTACTCCTTCGACGACGAGGCGTACCGCCACGCGATACGGCTCTGGACCACGGTACTGGAGATCTCGGTAGTCATGGCCCAGTTCCCTTCCAAAGAGATAGCCCGCCGGAGCTACGACTATCGGACCCTCGGCCTGGGTTTCGCCAACCTGGGCAGCCTTCTCATGGTCATGGGTCTGGCATACGATTCTGACGAAGGCAGGGCAGTTGCGGCCGCCCTATCGGCCATACTCACCGGCGAAGCCTACGCCCAGTCGGCAAGAATGGCCGCCGAATGGGGACCCTTCGCCCGCTACGCCGCCAATTCCGAGACCATGCTCAAGGTGATCCGCAATCACCGCAGGGTCGCCTACGATGCCAAGAGCGAGGAGTACGAGGATTTAGGCATCACTCCCATCGGGCTCAAGGAATGGGCTTGTCCGGGCAATCTTATCGCCGCGGCCAGAGAGACCTGGGATATTGCCCTGGAACTGGGGCAGAAACACGGATTCAGAAACGCCCAAGTCAGCGCCATCGCCCCCACCGGCACGATCGGCCTGCTGATGGACTGTGATACCACCGGTGTAGAACCCGACTTCGCCCTGGTCAAGTTCAAGAAGCTTGCGGGGGGCGGTTACTTCAAGATCATAAACTCCAGCGTTCCCCCTGCCCTCAAGTCCCTGGGCTACGACGAAGCGGCGAGCCAGGAGATCCTGGGCTACGCACTGGGCGCCGGGAGCCTCGACAAGGCGCCGGGCGTCAACCTGGCGGCCTTGCGGGAAAAAGGCTTCAGCGAACTGTCCATCTCTAAAATCGAATCAGCCCTGAAGAGCGCATTTTCTCTGGAGAGCTGCTTTTCACCCCACATCCTCGGACCGGAACAGATGGAAGCCCTCAACCTACACCCCGAGGAATACGAGGATCCTTCCTTCAATCTCCTGGCGCGCCTGGGCTTCGGCCCCAGTGAGATAGAGGAAGCCGAGCTTTACGCCTGCGGCACCATGGGCCTGGAGGGGGCTCCAGGCCTTAAGGACGAGGACCTGCCGGTGTTCGACACGGCCACGCCTTCGGGCAAAAAGGGCTCAAGGAGCATCGACTGGAAGGCTCATATCGCCATGATGGCCGCCACCCAGCCCTTTATCTCAGGCGCCATCTCCAAGACCATCAACATGCCCAACACGGTCAGCACCGAAGAAGTCAAGGGCGCCTACATGCTCGCCTGGAAATCCATGCTTAAATCCATAGCCCTCTATCGGGACGGTTCCAAGCTTTCCCAGCCCCTCTCGGCCCTCTCACCGGGCGTCGATATGATCGCCGACTCCATCGTCGCCCTTCAGGCCGGCGAGCTGGACGAGCCCGAAGCCGAACAGACGGAGCTTCCCTTCGACCTGGTCCGCTCCCCCAAAGAGCCCGAACTTCCCGGATTGCCAGCCTCCCCCCGGGGAATCCGCAAATCCCTTCCCAACAGGCGCAAGGGCTACACTCAGAAAGCCAAGATCGCCGGCCACTCGGTGTTCCTCAGGACAGGTGAGTACGACGATGGCAGCCTGGGTGAGATATTCCTGGACATGCACAAGGAAGGAGCCGCCTTCAGAAGCATCCTTAACTCCTTCGCCATCGCCGTGTCACTGGGCCTTCAGTACGGCGTGCCGCCGGAAGAGTACATCGACGCCTTTACCTTCACCCGTTTCGAGCCTAACGGCGTCGTGCAAGGCCATGACTACATCAAGATGGCGACCAGCGTCCTGGACTATATCTTCAGGGATCTGGCCATTTCCTACCTGGACAGGCACGACCTCGGCCAGATCAAGCCCGAGGATCTGGTTTCCACCTCGCTCCAGACCAAGACAAACGGCGAAGTTCACAAATCGGCCTTCGACAACGGGCGATCTTCCCACCCTTCCAAGCCGGTCCAGACCAGGGTAAGCATCGGTGCTGACCCTGCTCAAGCTTCAGCACCCACGGAGCCGTCGCAAAAAGAGACAGCCTCGACGACCATCGCAGCCTCCTCGCCTAGCGGCGGTAAGGCCACATCGGTCAGCCCCACGGTAAAATCCATGCGTGCCGCCCGGCAGAAAGGCTATGAGGGAGACCCCTGCCCTGTCTGCGGCAACCTTACTCTGGTACGCAACGGCACCTGTCTTAAGTGCGAAACCTGCGGTTCGACAACAGGATGCAGCTAATCTACTTCAAGATGTATTATATATAATACTTATTGTCGTCAACGAGGCCTTTCCGGATTACGAAAAGGCCTCGTTTGTCCCGTAATAAGCGATCTTAAAGAGGATTTTAAAGGCTCGCTCGCGTTGATCTAGCGTTGATCTGCGTAGCGCGTATCAGCGCATAAACGCTTACCATATAAGTGTCAGAGCGCATCCCGCTCTACGGGCAGGGTCATGCAGCGAGCTCCGCCCCCGCCTCTGGCTAGCTCAATGCCATCGAAAGTAACAGCAAGCCTTCCGTAGGAATCGATACAATCCTTGCCCTTGATGAATCGTTCCGACGAGACAACTGCAAAGCCTTCCTTGGCCAGGGTATCGGCGGTATGGGCATTGCAGGAGTACACAAGAATCTTGCCCGGGGCGAAGGCGAAGGAATTGGCGCCCGAGAGCCACTGCTCCCGCTGTTGCTGTATCCTATGTCCCCCTCCGCAGAGAATGGGCTTAAAGTCCCAGCCCACTTCCTTAAGGCCTTCGATAAGTGAAGGCACCTCTGAAAACGTAAGCTTTCCTCTCCTTCCCGCTTCAATGCGATAGACAGTGCTTCTTTGCGCCCCTGTTATCACAGGCTCGTAGACCAGGGCAGCATCTCGGTCTATGACGGTGAAGACCATGTCCAGGTGTATCGTTGCTCTGGATTTGGGCAGGTCCACCGCAAAGATCGTCAGGTCCCTGCCAAAGGTCTTGGTTGCGTTTCTTGCTATCCGCTCCACCGCATAGGGAGTCGTTCGCTCAGAAAGACCGAGCGCCAGGATATCGGGAGAAATGACGATGATATCGCCGCCCTCGATGGTCAGATAGCGATTGCGTTCGGCTGGCCCGTCGAAGAGTAGAGCCCGGGCGGTAAAATCCGGATGGTGGGTGAATATAAACTTCGTAATCAGCGCCTCGGCCATCCGTACATCGAATGCAGTGGCAGCCGAAACGGCGCAGTCACCTATGATCGCCGCGCTGTCCCGCATAAAGTAGGCGTTGGGCAGGGGACGGGAGAGAAAACTGTGTTCGTCTAGCCTTCTTGCCAGGGAGTCGGCCGGAGCGGCAAGGCCTTGGACAAGGGCTGAGGCTAAGGTCTTGGGCGGCATGGCCATCAGAGTCTTCATCGAGCTATGGATGGGAAAACAACGGGTAAGAGAACTCAGGAATTCAAACTTGTCGCCCACATCCTCGAGGCATGCCACCAGGAGGTCGAGAAGCTCATGGACCTCGGCCACCAGCTTGAGGAATTTCTTCAGCTGTAGATACTCGCCCAGAACGGCGCTCAAGGGGATTATGTCGTTATAGAGATCCTTTTCGGCCTCATCAGGCGTCATCGCCTCGATCTCAGGTCCCGGACTATGAAGAATAACCCTACGAAGCGCACCGATCTCGCTGTCAATCGCTAAATGTGCCATAGGGCGGATTATGCATCAGAGACAAAAAAAAATCTTCCCATCTTCCCAAGGCCTGGTTTTTGCATATTGATCGGAGGCTCGCCCGGATTCCTGTATGATATTCCCGACTCAACGGATTTATCATGCATTTATATGCAAAATATAGAATTTCTACCCTTTTACTATTTTATTTCGCATCCTTGACAGGCTGAAAAAGTCNNAGGGATTTCCACAATTTTAACGTCAGGTACAGACAAGATCCTTCGGTCGAAGTCGTGGCCTTTACCGCGGCCCAGATACCGGATATCGACGGGCGTACTTATCCTGCCGAGCTCGCCGGGCCGCTTTACCCTCGGGGCATACCTATCTATGCCGAGTCGGAACTTCCCAGACTCATCCGCGAGCAAAATGTTTTGGAGTGCGTTTTTTCGTATTCCGATGTCACCTACGCCCATGTCATGGCCTTATCGGCCATCGTCAACGCGGCCGGAGCCAGCTTCAGCCTCTTAGGCCCACAGGAAACCCAGATAAAGTCCAACAAACCCCTTATCGCCGTCTGTGCCGTCCGCACAGGTTCGGGCAAGAGCCAAACATCCCGCAAGATCGTCCAGATGCTCATGGCCAAGGGCTACAAGGTTGTCGCCATCCGGCATCCAATGCCTTACGGGGATTTGAGGATCCAGAAGGTTCAGCGCTTCGCCACGGTAGAAGATCTTGCGCGCCACCACTGCACTATCGAAGAGATGGAGGAATACGAGCCCCATATAGTCCGGGGCAATGTGATCTACTCCGGCGTTGATTACGAAGCCATTCTTCGCCAGGCCGAGCAGGAAGCCGACGTAATTCTCTGGGACGGGGGCAACAACGATTTTTCATTCTATGTCCCCGACCTTCTGATCACCGTCGCCGACCCCCTGCGAGCAGGGCACGAACTCTCCTATTACCCCGGCGAAGTCTCCTTGCGCATGGCAGATGCCATCATCATCAACAAGATCGACAGCGCTGGACCAGAGGAAATCCAAAAAGTGAGGGAAAGCATCGAAAAGCTGAATCCCGGGGCGATGGTCATCGACGCAGCCAGCCCTATACGGGTGGACAAACCCGAACTGATCCGGGGCAAACGGGTGCTCTGTGTCGAAGACGGCCCTACTCTCACCCATGGCATGATGCGCCTGGGCGCAGGCGTTGTCGCCGCCCGCAAGTACCAGGCCGCGTCGATTGTCGATCCTCGCCCCTTTGTCGTAGGCAAGCTGGCTGAGACATTCAGGATCTACCCCGGCATCGGTCCCCTTCTTCCCGCCATGGGCTATGGCAAGGAACAGATCGTCGACCTGGAAAAAACCATAAACGCCACCGACTGCGACAGTGTCGTTATCGCCACTCCCATCAACCTCTCGAGGATTATAAAGATCAATAAACCTGCGGTACGGGTTGATTACGAACTTCAGGAAATCGGCAAGCCCGATCTTGAAGAGCTTTTGGCCGGATTTATCGCTCGGTATCTGAAATGAAAAGCGGGCTGCCCTGGAATCCAGGGCAGCCCGCTTTAATCGGGAAACGCCGAATATGGGCTGTAGACTTTCGTCTACGCCCTGGTGATCGCAGCGTTTTCAGCCGGCGACAATGGCTTCAGTGGGGCAGACCGATACACAAGTTCCGCAATCGATGCATTTGTCCGGATCGATCCAGCGAGCGTCGTCCTTCTCACTGATGGCGCTGGTCGGGCACTCGCCTTCGCAGGCTCCACAGTTCACGCAGGCGTCGGTAATCCTGTATGCCATAGTATTCTCCTTGTATACTGTATGTATGCAGTCATTCTATCATTGCTGTCAAATTGTGTGAAGTGACGAGAAGCAAATTTATCGCTTCGGACTGTTTTCTCCGGCTAGCTCGAATATTTCCGTCCCTCCGCCTGGGCTGCCGAGTTCCAGTCTGTGACATTCCAGAAAAAGTCTGGCCGGGCTTGCTGGCGAGCTGTCCAACAGCGCTTCGCGGATAGCCCCAGACTCGGCATTCTGCCCCGGGCTTGCTTGGCCGTACAGCTGGTCTCCCGCAATAGGGTGGCCGCACCAAGCCATATGGGCGCGGATTTGATGCCTGAATCCGGCACTAATCGAAGCTTCCCAGGCAAGGCAGCCAGCTAGTGAAGGCAAGCCCTCGTCCCCGCCCTCCCTGACTTTTCCCAGGGGGTGAAAATCGCTTCGGTAGAGTATCGGACTCAGCTTTTTTTTAGTTTTTCGAACCTCTTCGAGCCTGGTCTGGAGACCCAGGCAGGCGACCCTGCTTCCCCTCGGCCCATAAGAACGAAAATAGCTTTCTACGCTGAACTCCCGGCCTGCTAAGACTGGGTCGCCTGTGTCCCAGGAAAGGCATCGAGGCTTGGAACCCTCTAAGCCCTCCTGCTGAAATGCCTGGATGACTAAAAGCCAATACTTCTTCCGTATTCGGCCCGAAATCTGGGCTTCCAGGGCTTTAAAAAAGACCTCGGGCCTTCGGGCGAAGGCCACGAGCCCCGAGGTTTCGCTATCCAGGCGGGAGAGCATGCCCAGTTCACGGCGCGCTCGAGCGCAGGCTGCTTCGGTACTCGCAGCGCTCGAGCGCGCCGGGTCTGGATCCACCGGATCCAGTGAGTCATACGCAGATTCAAGTGACGGGTAATTGTCTCTCACCCAGGTTAGGAGGCTGCCCTTGGAATCCTCGGCGGAAGCCGGCACCGAGTGCATGTACGCGGGTTTGAAAAATACACAATATGAATCGGTCTCAAAGGCCAGGAAGGGAGAAGCGCAGGGAGAAAATGGCTTAAAGGCTTCTCCGTGAAGTAGCTTGGCGCGCACTATCCTCACTCCTTCCCGCGCATCGCTCCGAACCGCTGGTGCGGATACCTGCTTTGCAGAAAACTGCTTCGCATTACACCAGCCCGCTATTCTGGAGCCTATAGAGGTTCCAATAGAGCCCCCTGCGCTTTATCAGCTCGTCATGCTTGCCCATTTCGGCGATCCTTCCCTTGGCCAGGACAATGATTTTATCGGCATGCCGGATTGTGGAAAGCCTGTGGGCGATTACAATGCTGGTCCTTCCCGCCAGAAGCCCCTCGATGCCCCGCTGGATGAGTTTTTCGGTCTCCGTGTCCACCGAGCTGGTGGCCTCGTCCAGGATGATGATCGAAGGCTCGTGGGCCAGCACCCTTGCAAAGGAGAGCAGCTGCCGCTGTCCCTGGGAAATGTTGCTCCCCCCTTCGGAGAGCTGGGTATCATACTTATCCGGCAAGGCATCGATAAACTCGTTGGCGTGGACAGCCTCGGCCGCCAGCTTCATGCGTTCCAGGCTCACGTCTTCGCCCAGGCGTATATTCTCAGCAATAGTTCCCGAGAAGAGAAACACCTCCTGAGGCACGGGCTGTATCTTCGTCCTCAAACCCTGCAGGGGGAGTTCTTTGACCGGAAGTCCATCGATACGTATTTCGCCTTTCTGGATGTCCCAGAATCGGGTGACCAGGTTTGCGATGGTCGTCTTTCCCGCGCCGGTGTACCCGACGATGGCAACCATCTGCCCGGGCTCCATCGTAAAACTCAAATCCTTAAGCACCCACTCTTCTTCCTTGTAAGCGAACCACACCTTGTCGAACTCGATATGGCCTCTGATCCTCGAGGGCATTGGGAGGCTGGGCTTGTCGGGAATCGTTTCGTCAGCGTCCAGGAGGGTAAAGATGCGTTCCCCTCCCGCCATGGCGCTCTGCAGGAGAATATACTTTTCTGAAAGGTCCTTGATCGGCGAGTAAAACATGCTGATCAGGTTGACAAAGGCGATCAGCGTACCCAGGGAGATGGATTGGGAAAGATAGAGCCAGGCGCCGGCACAGAGGCTTAAAGCCGTGGTGAAGGTTGCCATGAAATCCACCGCCGGCCTGAAGGCGGCAAAGACGTACATCTCGCCCAGGTTGGCTTTTTTTAGGTTTTCATTATGCTCGGAGAATTCTGTCTTGGATTTTTTCTCCCGCCTGAAGAGCTTGACTACCTCCACGCCGGAGATATGTTCGGATATGTAGGAATTGACCTTGCTAGTCCAGCGGCGCTGATTGCGGAATGCGTCACGGGCCTTTTTGCGTGCCACGTTAGCTGCGATCAGGACGATCGGAAGAGAAGCGGTAACCACCAGCGCAAGCCGTACGTCGAAGAAATACAGGACCGCCAGTGCTCCAGCCATTATGGACGCGTCCTTGATAAAGGCTGAGAGCACGTCGGTGAAGAACTGGTTTATTGTCTCAACGTCGCTGGTCATGCGTGTGACCAGGCGGCCGACGGGCTGCTTGTTAAGAAAGGCGAAGGAGCGGCTCAGGACATGGCCGAAGAGCTGCATCCTGATATCCTTCATCACGCGCAATCCCAGCAGATTGCTAAAGTAGACCATGACAAAGGTGGAGGCCAGGATAGCCAGTAAGATCATACCTAAAATGAGAACATAGCGGAGCACCAGGGCCGAATCTGCCTGACGCAGTGCCCGAGCCTCGGCCGAGGGTAAGCCGCGCAAGGCTTCGATGGAGATAACTCCGTACTCCGTACCTATGGTGAAGAGCTCGGGCCGGGCGGATAGCAAGGCTGCCTGCCCTTCCTGCTCAGGCTTCAAGGGAAAAACATAGACTTCCCTGGTGTCGAAAGCGCCTGAGGCCGCCAATGATGTTTTTTCCTTGGCGCTCAAGGCTGAAAACCGGGAGCTTCTCATGTATATCCTGTCACCTATGCGGGGGTCAGACTCTGAAAGCTTCAGTGCTGCGGCCTCAGGACTGTCCTCGACACTCACTGAAACTGAAAACCAGGTCTTCATGAGGGCATCGTCGATTGCCCTCCGAATGAGCACGGGGCTTAATAGCTCTCCAGCGGTGCTCACGATCAATGCCAGCAAGGCGGCGATGGCTATGCCCCTATGGGGCTTCATGTAAGAGAGAATGCGGGAGGCTATGGTCGAATCGTAACCCTTGGTGACGTCGTCGGTTTCAAAGAATTCAGCCATTCTAGCGTCCCTCTTCCGCGCAAGCGGCTGATCCGGCAGAACCGGGAGAATCCGGCGAATCGGCACACAATTCGGTCTCCAGCTCCTGAAGCCGGGCGATCTCGGCGTAGAAACCCTTTTTGTCTTTCATCAGCTCCTCGTGACTTCCGTACTGCAGCATCTTCCCGGAATCCAGCACGAGAATCCTGTCGGCGTGTCGCAGGGTGGACACCCGGTGGGAGACAAGAATATTGGTCCTCCCCTTTCGTTCCAGAAGAAGGCTCTGCAGAATCCTCTCCTCGGTTTCCGCGTCCACGGCGGAGAGGGCGTCGTCCATAACCAGGATCCGAGGATCCAGAGCCAAAGCCCGGGCTATGGCGATCCGCTGTTTTTGACCGCCCGAGAGGGTGAGGCCTCGCTCACCCACGATCGTATCCCAACCGTTAGGGAAAAGGCTAATGTCCCTGTCCAGCGAGGCAATCCGTGAAAGCGCCTGGAAGCGCTCGTCCGGACACTCCTCTACGCCGAAGAGGATATTGGCCTTTACCGAGGCCGAAAACAGAAATGATTCCTGGGGTACAAAGCCGAATACACTCCGCAGCGCCGAAAGCCTGTAGGAGCTACTGTCCTTTCCGCCGAAAAATACCTTTTCCGGACCTGGATCGAGCAGCCGGGGCAGAAGCTTGATGAGGGTCGACTTGCCGCAGCCTACCCTGCCCAGTATACCGAGGGTCTCACCCTCGCCTACCTTAAAATTGATCGCCTGAAGGACCTTGGCCCCGTCTTTAGAATAAGAGTACTCCAAATCCCTCACTTCCAGATCGCCCGAAGGCGGCACATCCGTGGCGTCGAGAGCCTCCACGATCGCGCTCTTGCGGTTCAGCACTTCGTTGATCCGCTTTAGGCTCGCGGTTCCTCGCTGTATCAGGTTGACCGTGAAGCCCGCTCCCATCATGGGCCAGATGAGCATTTCCAGGTATGCAATCATGGCGATGATGTCCCCGGGGCTCATTTTGTTGGCGATCACGGCGCCGCCGCCCGCCAAAACGAGGATGGCGGTGCTCAATCCGGCTAAGAAGGAGATGAGGGGAAAAAAGAGTCCGAAGGTTTTCACCAAGTCCATGGTGACATCTCGGTAACTGTCGTTAGTCTCGGAAAAACGGGCTGAAAAGTACTTCTCTTTTACAAAGGCTTTTACCACCCTCATGCCCGAGATGGTCTCCTGGGCTATGTCCGAAAGCTTGGAGTAGACTTCTTGGACTCGCTTAAACTGACGGCCCACCAGCCTGCCGAAAAAGAGGATCAGCACCGTTACCAAGGGCAGGGGCAGCACTGTGTAAAGGGCGACAGAGGCGTTGTCGGAGATCATGGCGATAAGGATGAGGGAGGACATGAAGATGCCGTCTACGAAGGAGACGAAGCCCATGCCGATGGACTGGCGAACAGCGTTCATGTCGTTCGTGGCTCTGGCCATGAGGTCGCCGGTCTTGTTGTCCTGAAAGAAATCCGAGGACATTTCCATGAGATGGCCGAAAAGCTTGTTCCTCAGTTCAGCCTCGATTCGCCGAGAGGCGCCGATGATGAAGTAACGCCAGAAATACCGTCCAACGGCAATAAAAGCCATGAGTCCGATCATGAGGAGTGCCGGTTTTATGACATCGGCCATGACATAGCCGCCATCGGCGACCACATCCACCGCTTTTTTTATCAGACGAGGAATAAAGACCTGAGCGGCGTCCACTACGACAAGGAAGAAGATGCCCAGTCCATAGAAGAGACGGTATTTTTTCAGGTATGGAAGAATGGTTTTGTATTCTTTGAACATGACGGGTCAGTGTATCCCCCGGCGTGGTCTTATACAATACCGGCGGGCTCATTCAGCGATCGCAGAGCAGCGGTGCAAACCGGAATCCTTCCTCCGATGTCGAAATCCGGTTGGCGTAAGCCAGGATACGGTCTCGATTGTCCAGGCCGGTGCTTTCTGTCATCATGAAGGACGATGAGCGAAATAATCGTACACACCGATGGCGGCTGTTCAGGCAACCCTGGCCCCGGCGCCTGGGCATATGTCATGCGTTATGGTTCCCGGCTCAGGGAAGCTTCGGGCTTCGAAGCCGACACCACGAATAACCGGATGGAACTCCAGGCTGTCATCCAAGCCCTGGGGTACCTCTCAGGCAGGCGGCGCCAGGTGGCTGCCCGGCTCGCAACAGCGCCACAGAATGAAGCGAAGAGGCCTAAGACCGATCCCGAATGGCTCTCTGCCCCTATCTCCGTCTTTACCGACTCCACGTACGTAAAAAATGGTATCACCTTGTGGCTCTCCGGCTGGAAAGCCCGGGGCTGGAAAACCGCGGACAAAAAGCCCGTCAAGAACCAGGAGCTCTGGGAAATGCTGGACGCTCTGGCCCGGAAACTCAGGCCTTCCTTCCATTGGGTCGAAGGCCACGCCGGAGAGCCCGATAACGAGCGCTGCGATAGCTTGGTACGGGCTGAAATGGATAAAGGAATCGCAACACGATAACAGGAGCAACAGGGTTTACAGGAATTAGCTAATCTAAAAACCTCTCAGGCTGTTAATGTGCTTATATAAGTTCTAAAGCAATGTAGGCTTTTTCCGTTCAAGCATTCCTGCCCCGCAACGGGACAAAGCTAACATAGCCGTACATCTGCTCTTCGATATTCGCTCCGTTTCTATTAAGTCTGTAGAGAAATCCGCGCGCTTCCGGATATAAAAGCACTCCAGGTGAGGCGAGCTGGGGGAGCAGGATTTCTCTTTTAAAGCTGGATGAGTCGACACCAGCCGAGAGAAGTATCCTGTCGAAGGGAGCGAGTTGCGCAAAGCCGGCAGAACCATCGCCTTCGATAATTTCTACAGTGGGGAATCTGTCTTCCAGATTGGCGCGCATCAAAGATACGAGTTCAGGGATGATTTCACAGGCGTATACCCTTCCCTCCTGACCACAGAGCTTCGAGGCTATGGCTGCCGCATACCCACAGCCCGATCCTATTTCCAATATCCTGTCGCCGGGGCGTATGGACAATTTATCGAGCATCAAGGCGACCAGGCTGGGCTGGGAGCAGGTCTGTCCATAACCTATGCTCACCGGTTCGTCGTAATAAGCAAACTGCTTGCTGTCTGGTGGTAGGAAATCCCTTCTGTCCACCTCTCCCATGGCTTCGATGATCCTGAACGAGCTAGGCCTCGTACTAAAAGAGACATTGCTCTTGATGTACGCGACAAGGTCGCGATTGCTTTTCATCGTTTCCCAAAGCTCCCGTATCAAGATAGTTTCCTTCAAGCCCTCTCGCCCTCTATGATACCGCCAATAGTGGCCATGTCCAACTTATTTGCTGCAATGATAGGCTGCTTACTGATTCGAATTCAGCGGTAGCGATGGTGAGCAATTTTATCTGGGATAGGTAAAAATTGTTTTATGCACTCAATGACAGTTTTAGGATTATTATTTATGATATAGATACATCGTCAAGTTGATAATCAAGTGATGTCTACGCTTTTTTTATTCCTCGACTGAAGATCAACAAATAGTAGTTGTATTTTTATACAAAGAGTGAGCATAGAAGAAAAATATGGGACCAGAGGGAGTCGAACCC
>DFYR01000055.1:0-166 GCA_002383375.1 Spirochaetaceae bacterium UBA4077 | reverse complement strand
AGGCGAAGCCTTGAGGTCGCGAAGCTTCGGGACGGGCGGACTCGGAGAGCCCGCCGCGTCGCAAGGGCTAATACGTTGCCCGAGTTCGTCGCAAAGCGACGAACTCGTACGCGACCGAAAGGCGAAGCCTTGAGGTCGCGAAGCATCGGGACGGGCGGACTCGGAG
>DFYR01000084.1:8375-10203 GCA_002383375.1 Spirochaetaceae bacterium UBA4077 | reverse complement strand
CTCCCCTTGCGGATTTGATAGCGGTAGAGGACAATCCTTTCCATGAGCATGGTCTGGATAGTCCAGGCGACGGGCAACCCGCGGTTCCCGTTCCGCATAGCCCTGGAAAAGGACGGTAAAACGCTTTTCGCGGTGCGCTCTCAGGATTCCTGGCCGGGCCAGCGGGGCAATGTCTTTTGCGTCCGTGACGGGAGCCAGGCGGATGAACTGGATATGTTTGAAACGCTGGAGCGCATTCCGATATTAAGCTTCGACCGATTCGGGAAAAGCCTCAGGATCACCCTGAATCGGCCGAATAAAAAACGCTGCGAATTCCTCATTCTGGATAAACCGTATAAAAACAAGCCTGGTAGTTACGAGCAGATTTTTTTCAAAACCCAGACAGCCCAATCCCAGCATCGTTCCAAATCCCGCCTTTCGCTTCAGCCCACGGCCGAGCCCTTCAAGGTTGTCATCGATTCGGCGGAGCGATATCCTTGGAAATTCCCCAAGGCGACGATTGAACGCCGCAGGCTCCCCGCTGGTGACTATGCCCTGGTGCAGGAAGAAAAAATTCTGTCTGTCGTGGAGCGGAAAACCTTCGACAACATGGTGAGCGATTTTGGGCAAATCGCCAACCTCCATAGGGTTTTAAAGGAACTATCTGGCCTTTCCCACCCCGCCATGGTCATCGAAGCCGACTTTGGGGATTTTTTAAATCCAGATCGCCTAGAGCATGGCTATAAACCAGCACACTGCTATCGAGCCCTGGCGGAACTCCAAGCCATGCACCCAAGCCTGCCTATCATATTCGCCCGCACCAGGAAGGAAGCCAATCTCTGGACCTACGGGTATTTCAGGGCTGTCCACAGGCTGCACATCCAGGAAGATCGGGATTCTGACTTTAAAATTACCGCCGAACCTATAACACCCTATGTGGCTGAATCACGTCTAGAATCACGGCTGCTGGATTTATTGCGAACTATCGACTCGCCTCAACAAGAAAAAGGACTTTCTCTTGGAGAAATTTCTACCGCCCTTGACGATATCGACGCGACCTATCTAAAACGAGAATTACTGGCGCTGGGAAAACGGGGACTCGTCGAATCGAGCGGCAGGAGCAAGAAGCGGCGTTGGATGGCGTCGCAAATTACTGATGCTTGAACTGGTGTTGTACAGCATGCTGGAAGCAAAGAACGCCTGCATTCAACGAATCAAGACGATGGCCTGCGGCTACAGGAACAGAAAGCGGTTTAAGGATGCGATTCTTTTTCATCTAGGCGGCTTGGATCTTCAACCCTTCCCCACACGATAGTCTGAAGCGCCGAAAATTATTTTTAGGATAAGCAAAAAAGAGGACAGGATACCTGGAAAACTATAATTGACACGATTTTACAAGCCCGCCACTTTAAGGCAGTAGCCAACAACCTTGCAATAGCGGGATAGCCGTGCTGCCATCAGTCTCCTAGCACTGGAGCAGAAGCGCGCCGGTGAATCAGCCCAAAGCCACGTCGAGGAACATCATCACCGCAAAGCCGAGCATCGCCCCGATGGTGGAAAAATCCGAATGACCGTGCTGTTGTGCTTCGGGGATCAGCTCCTCCACCACGACGTAGATCATCGCGCCTGCGGCGAAGGCTAGAGCGTAGGGCAGTATAGGCTGGACGCTTACCACCAGCAGCGCGCCCAACACAGCGGCTATAGGTTCGACGATGCCGGATGCCTGGCCGTAAAAAAAGCTTTTGCCCCGGGACATGCCTTCCCTCCGAAGCGGTATGGAGACCGCGGCGCCCTCGGGGAAATTCTGTATCCCGATGCCCAGCGCCAGGGCTACCGCGGCGCCAAAGGT
>DFYR01000084.1:267-8326 GCA_002383375.1 Spirochaetaceae bacterium UBA4077 | reverse complement strand
GATCCTGTCGACGATAAGAAGGAAAGCCCCGCCGCCCAAAAAGCCGATCAGGGCGGGCTTGACTGGGTTTTGTCCCATCGAAGCCGCCATATCGATGGCTGGTTTCAACAACGACCAAAAGCTCGCCGCTATCATTACGCCCGACGCGAAGCCGAGCATCGAGTTGAGCACTACCTTGTTGATGGATTTGAAGAAAAACACCAGCGCGGCGCCCAGCGCGGTAACTCCCCAGGTAAAAAGGGTCGCCAACAAGGCGAGAAGTATTGGGTCGTAGTTTTTAAGCGAATCGAACACGGCGGCCTCCTCTCTTCGCATCATGAATATACTATATAAATCGCGGCAATTCCAAAGTTGCCCGATTCCGCGCTGCTTCAATCGTCCAGCAAGAAACCCTTGAGCCTCTCGATGCTCCTGGGCGCCGAGCCTTCGTAGTGGTTGTTCACGTTGACCAGGACGCTGCGGCCGGAAAGATAAGCGCCGGACGAGGCGAGATCCCGGAGCATGGCCGCGATGCGCGGCAACTGTGGCTTGGGATCGACGATTTCGTTCCAGCGGTTTTGGGTCCGCGTTTCAATTGCCTGGCGATCGTCGCCCAGAAGGCGGACGACGACGGTCTGGCCAAAGTGACCTCTATTGGCTAGCGCGAGATCTGCGACGGGCGGGAGGAATCGCTTTTCCGAAAGGACAGGCGCCGCTCCGGCTCGATTCAGAAACGCATACCAGGTTTCGTCGAGCCAGGGTCCGTTGCGGCATTCTATAGCCAGGGGGATTTCCTTGGGCGCTTGGGCGATGAAGGCCTGGAGCTGTTCCATGAAGGCTTCCCGGCTGGGCATCTTTTTCCTGTTGAGGTATTCGAATTCGAGGATGACAGCACCGAGCTGTCCGGCGATGGGTTCGAGGTTTTCCAGAAATTGCTTGTACAGGGCGACGGATAGAAAGGCCGGATTTTTAGACTCCTGATCGCTCCTAAAATGGGTCAGGCTGATGTCTCGGGGCGCCTTGCAGGTAAAGGTGAAATCGCCGGGCACGGCGGCGGCGTATTCCTCCGCCTCCCTCCGGGTCGGAAGCTTGTAGAACCAGGAATCCACCTCCGCCGAATCGTAGGTCTTGGCGTACTCCTTTAGATAGTCCGCGGCCCTCTTCCGCGGCTCGCTATAAACCAGGCCCACCCAGGAATCGTAGTTCCACGAGCAGGTGCCGAATTTTATCGCCATGATGACAGGATAACAGGAAACCATGACCGGCAGGAATAGTCATGCAATCTATCTATTGGGCGCTGCAAGGTCGGGAAACGAGGCTCGGTGTACATTGCTGGAATATCGGTAGTTGGGAAGTATTATTGCATCACTGAATATTGTTTTCCGCGAAAGAAAAATATCCTTTCGTGCTGAAAATTATATGATCCAAAAAGCTCAACCCCAATATATGGGCGGCTTCTTTAGTTGTCTGGTGATCTGAATATCCTCATCGCTTGGCTTAAATTCGCCTTGCGGGTGATTGTGAGCGACGATGACCGCGGAGGCTCTTTCGGAAATCACATCGGCATAGACTTCTCGCGGATGGGCATGGCTCTTGTTGACCAGTCCGATACTGACAACCCTGAAGCTCATGACTTCATTGGCGCCATTTATGGAAATGTACAGAAAATGTTCCTGCTTTCTATCGGTATAGTGCTGTATGAGAGGCAGCACATCGGCGGGGAATTTTATTTTCAATCCTTCCGGCTTTATTCTTCTTCCGACAAACTCGAAGGCGGCTGCGATCGTGGCAGCCTTGGCGTTTCCGATACCGTCAATTTCCGTCAAATCGCGGACGGTACACGAAAGACCCTTTTCATCGATAATTTTTATGATTTTCCTCGATAAAGAAAGGACATCTGCCTTTTTCGTCCCTTTGCCGAGAATGATGGCAAGCAGTTCTTGATCGGAGAGATACGAAGCTCCCCGCTTGAGCAATTTTTCCCGCGGGCGATCATGCAGGGGGAGGTCTTTGATCGTTTTCATTTTCCGCTCCCGCTTTTAGCAGCAGGTTTTTTTGCCTTTCTTTTCCTCGCCGCGGTCAGCACCGACTGACGGAAGCGTTTGAGAATGCCCGGCACCTTATCCAGCCGCTCTTTTACCGCGTCGATACGGGGCATGATGGCATCCAGTTTGGCGACGATGCGTTTTTGTTCGTTAAGGGGCGGGAGGGGGAGAGGTAATTGTTGTAGTTTCGTGCCTGATCTAAATCCTCGCGCCTGAATTCTTGGCTGTACACTTCATAGGCTTTATCAAGCTTTATGCCTTCCGGGATTTCAAAGGCTGCCATGGCGAGGAGCATCTTTTTTTTGCCGGCGCGAATTTCATTTTCAATAGCCTCGATGGCTCCTACCTGATAGGGACGCAGGCGGCTGATCTCTTGTACCAGATGCTCGCCAAACCATCGTTCGGCTTTATCGGTATCTCTGTTGAACTTGTCCAGTAATGCCTGTGGAGAATGAAAATCATTGAGTTGGCATGAAGTGTTCTCTTTTTTCGGACATCGAGATGAAAAATCAGCTCCCCATTGGTGGAATATAAAAATGGCACTTTATATCCGCGCCATTCGCCTATAGTGGCTCGCACGCCTCTTGAGTATCTTTTGGCTTGTTCAAGAACATTGCCAGCACCAACGGAAATTTTTTCGCCTCTATAATTCCGAGCAACATACCCTCGACGAAAAGGGCATAATCCGCCGGGCCGGTTTCGGTCGGAAATTCTTCGACCGCATGGGCAGTCAGAGTAGTGTAATCGGACACTTTATCGTTGGGAATAATAGTCCACTTGAGAAGCGGTGATCTCAGTTTTTCATCAATTCTGACTTTTCTTGTCTGTTCTTCTGATTCAGCCATACTTCAGCGTATCCTTTTTATACACCGTGGGGTAACGTTAATGGGCATGTGAACCCATTCTACGAACATTGCTAATTTATTACCCAATATAAACGATTATAATTATTAACTCCTTTCATTATTAGTTTTTATCATCAGTACTATTGTTAATCAAGTTTATTTTATTGGAATAACAGACGCCTTGAAGGGTTTAATCACTGTAATAGACCTAAGGTTAAGCAAGCGAGGAGGCTTCCCCCCTTGGTTATGCTTCGTTTCTTATTATTCATGTAGTCTTTATCTTGTTTAACATCTCTACGGCACCACGTTCTATTTTCGAGAACGCGAACCACTTTTTGCCCAAGTCCTTTAGCGAGGCGCCGATGTGATAGATATCCTTGTCGTCAATGATGAGAAAACGATCGTGGGAGTCGGTGAATTCTTCGATTTGGATAGGCTCGTATTGCGTGTTGAATTTTTCTAGATCGGTTTTGAGCTGGGAAGAGATGGATTTTGTCAAAAGAGAAACGGCGACCGTTTTTTTCGCTTAGCAAAGAGCTGCAGAACAGTGTCGTCGATATAGTTATCAATAAGGACAATGGAGCTTTTAGCCGATCGAACGAGGTCAGATGCGAATTTCCAGGCATCGAAAACCTGTCCTTCGAAGAAGATGCCCTGTTTAGGCAGAGAAGAAGAATCTTCAATGGCATTAAGAACTCTTTCGACTTTTTTATCAGTCTCCAGCTGCTTGAGCTCAAGAGAATCAAGGCGATGGAAAACCTCAGCACTATCCCTGAGGAAACGTCGCATAGCAACGAAGGCATTCATGATCTGAATGCTTACTTTAATGGCGGTGTCACTGCGGAGAACTGTTGAGAGCATAGCTACACCTTGCTCGGTAAAAGCGAAAGGACCACTTGAAGAATGTTTTAAAATTTCGAACCGGTCACAATTTGTGACCAGTTCCATTTTCTCGGATTTAGTGAGTTAAAATTTGAAATTGGATGGAAATCGCTCATTATTCCTTTTTGCAGCTTGATTTAAGACTTTTGTATCAACCTGGTACAATTCCGCTAGATCCCTGTCGATCATGACTTGAATGCCGCGTATTGTGTAGATTCGGTTTTGAATATCGGATGCGATGATTTCGCGAGTGTCACTCATACTAGCTCCAACATATCCAAGCTTCTCCCTATAAGACCGCAAATTGCGACTTCAAGGTTTTCGGGACCACTGCAGCTTCACCTTGGCCAAGTTTTCCAGGATGACCTGGTTGAGCTTCGCTTCTTCTACGAGCTGTGCTTCTAATTCTGCTTTTACCATGGTGAAGCTTTCGGTAAAATCGAAATCGTCCTCTTCATCGGGGAGGCCAACAAAGCAGACTTCATCTTGTTCCATTATCAATCACTGCCCTCGTTTTATTAGCGTTCTCGTCGGCGTTTTCGCTGAGTTGGTAATTGGCAACCTCATATAGAATATATATTTATACTCTATGAAGTTATTCGGTTATTTTATCATAGGTTCTAATTTAAAAGCAGACGATTCTCGAAAGATTCCTGTTAATCCTGCCAATCCTGTAATCGTGTCAAAGAAAGCAAATAATAAGGCTGTCCGGGCGATGTGCCGGACAGCCTTATGGTTATTGGGGTAAAGCTGCGCGATTAAAGTCGCGCGCTATTGGATCAGCTCAGGGGCGGGAGGGCTTTCTTCGAGGCCGATAGGGGAATCGGCGCCGAAGGAGCTGGGGGCTTCCTCGACGGCATCGGAGGCGATGCTTTCCAGGACCGTGAAGGGCTCGAAGTAGGGTTCGAGGCCGGCGGCCAACTTGGGCACCGAGAGGAGGATCATGTCCTGGCCGAAGGGTATGCGGAAGCTGGCTTCGAATTCGCGGCCTTCCATGAACATGTTCACCTTGATTTTGTGCCGCTGGCCCTGAACAACCGCCTTGTCGCGGTCACCAGGATAATATTCGAGGGCTTCTAGGTTGTCGATCTGCACTTCCATGCCGTCGATGGCGGTGTAGGAACCGTCGGGGGCGTCCTTGTTGTCGATGAGAATAGTATGCTGCCTGCCTGAGAACACCATGATCAGCATGACGGCGATGTAGAGGACGAGGAGAATCGATCGGGCGATGAGGCTGCGGGCGCTCATCGGCTTCTTGGTCTTTTTCATGCCCTGCCCCCCTTGGCCTTGCCTTCGGAATCCTCGCCTTCAGAGGCTTTGCCGGTGGCGTCCAACGCGGTTTTATTGTTGGCGCCCAGCGAGCCGTTGGCCGACACACCTCCACGCAGACCTGAGCGGGCGTTGTCCGCCGCCTTGCGGGTTTTCCAGGCGTAGAGCACCAGGGAGATGGCGATGACGCCGTAGCCGATGAACTGGCGGAAGTATTCGCCGATCATGGCCGAGCCGAAGAGGTTCTGGCCGGCCAGGGGGGATACGATGAACATGGCGTGCAGAAGCACGACGCCGATGAAGACGTTGGGGATGGCGGCGTGGGTGACCGAGGCGCCGCCGACGAGGATGGCCGCGGCGGCGAAGAAGCTGGTCTGGTCGTGGGCGTTGTAGGTGGCCAGGTTGCCCATGTTCTGCAGGAAGATTATCTGGCCGGCGCAGGCAAGGACGGTGGAGATGATGATGGCGACGATGCGCGTTTTCTCGACGGGAATGCCCGCGGCGTCGGCCACCGCCATGTCCTGGCCCACCGCCCTCATGTCCTGGCCGAGCTTGGTCTTTCTGAACCAGACGATGAAGACGCAGAGCAGGGCGATGACGATGAAGGTGACCAGGGGGATCGAGAAGGGCCCCAGCCTTACCTTGAGGATATTGTCCAGGGATTGGCGCACCGATTCGAGATTAAGAGTGTTGCGGATGCCATAGCCGCGGGAGAGGATTATCGCGGGGTTCCGCATGGGGATTACCGATCCCATGAGGTAGAGGACGAAGAATTGGTAAATTCCGTTGATGAAGAAGGCGAGGATGTAGCCCGTGACCATTTCCCGGCCCTTGGCCCTGTTCATGACGCTGCCGCTGACCCAGCCTAGAAGGATCGAGATCGGAAGCCCCACGAGGAAGGCGAAGACCAGGCCTTGCCAGCCGGCCACCGACCAGTCGACGGCGAAGATGAGGCCGATCTGTCCGGCCATGGCGCCCAGGGTCATGGCGAAGTTGATGCCCATGCCCGCGTAAATGGGCAAAAGGAGGGCGATGACCAGGAAGGAGTTTCGGCCCAGGCGGGTGATCACTTCCTGGATGATGTAGTTGAGGGAGAGCTTGGAGGGTCCGATGGCGGCGACGGTGATGGCCAGGAAAATGACCACGACGGCGTACTCGGAAAACCAGGTGCTTAAGGATTTTTTCTTGGGACTCATTTTGTCACCTTAACCTTTCGAGTGAGGGCGTACATGATCATGCCGTTGGAGACGATAATTCGTATCACCTCCGACATATCCGTCTGCAGTATCGAATTGATCACCGAAGGGGTCATAGTCAGCAGGCCCTGGAAGAGGAAGGTGCCCACCAGGACGTTGACCATGGATGCCTTGTTGATGCTGGCGCCTCCGATGAGGATGGCGGCCACGGCGGGGAAGACCATTGGGCTGGGGGCCGTGTAGAGCTGGATGAAGCCGAAGCTCTGCTGGTAGACAATGATGCCCACGGCGCCCAGGAAGGTGGAGATGATGACGGAGATGGTGCGCATCTTGTCGGCGCTCACCCCCGAGGCCCGGGCGTAGTCGGGGTTGGAGCCCACGGCGGTCATGGCGGTGCCGGTCTTGGACTTGAGGAAGACCCACATGCAGAAGGCGCAGAAGCCCACGAAAAGCAAGAGGCCGGTGGGGAAGACGAAGAATCTTCCTATTCGAATAGCCAGGAAATCGTTGAGGATCTTGAGCCAGTAGCCTTCGACGGTGATGGTGGTGCGCAGGCCCTTGCCGGCGAAGCCCCAGACCATGGTGGGGCTGTTGTAGGGGAGGACGAGCCACATGATGCACATGAGCATGACGAAGGAGAAGCCCACGTACATGGCGATGGTCATTTCCTCGCCCTTTACCTTGTTGAGGAGCTTGCCGTAGACGTAGCCGAAAAGCACGGAGAAGGGGGCTGACAGAGCTATGGCTCCGAAAAAGCCCCAGATTCCCCGTAGTTCGAACTGCAAGGAAAGGGTGGCGCCTAAAAGGCCAGCCACGATGCCCAAGGCCAGGCCGAAGTTGAGGCCGCAGCCGGACTGTATCATGGGTACCAGGGCGAGTACGAGGATGGCGTACTGGCCGAAGCGGTTGAGCACGTCGGAGAAGGAGGCGTCCAGGCGCACGCCCACGAAGGGGGCGAGGACGAAGAGGGAGACCAGGAAGAGGAAGATGATGACCCGGGGCCAGCCGAAGTCCTGGATGAAGGCTTTGAGGTTACGCATTGACCGCCTCCTTGGCTTCGGCGACGCCAGCCATGAGAATGCCGAATTCCGCCACGTCGGTGGTGGGAGGAAGTATGCCGGCTATTCTGCCTTCGTCGATTATGGCGATCCTGTCGCAGGTAGAGCGGAGTTCTTCCAGCTCGCTGGAGATCATGACGATGGTGGTACCGTATTCCTGGTTGTATTTGCGCAAAGTATCCAACACGAGGCGCTTGGCGCCCACGTCGATGCCCCTGGTGGGCTCGGAGACGAAGAGGAGGTCGGGCTTGAGGGCGAAGGCCTTGGCCAGGCAGATTTTCTGCTGGTTGCCGCCGGAGAGTTCCTTGGCTTTCTGCTTGTGTCCGGTGCACTTGATGTCCAGCAGCTTTATGTACTCCTGGCTCAAGGCCGCCATGGCGGCTTCGTCCCTTAAGGAAAAAAGCCCGCCCAGGACGGGTTTAAGGTACTTGCCGTGGACCTGCATGGCAGAGAAAGCGATATTCCAGTCCAGGCTTTCGTCCAGGAGAAGGCCTACCCCGCGCCGGTCCTCGGAGACGAAGGCCATGCCCGCCTTGAGGGCTTCGCCGGGGTTGTTGAGCTGGATGGACTTGCCGTTGAGGGTGACCGCGCCGCCCGCCGCGTAGAGGCCCATGATGCCGTTGGGGATTCCGAGCTTGCCCTGGCCGGCCAGCCCGCCGATGCCGAAGATTTCGCCTTTGTTGACCTGGAAGGAGACATCCCGGACGGTTTCGCCGGGCATGTCGACCCAGAGGTTCTCGACGGAGAGGACGGGCTGGCCGGTTGGGGCGCCCGCCTCGCGGCGG
>DFYR01000084.1:0-122 GCA_002383375.1 Spirochaetaceae bacterium UBA4077 | reverse complement strand
TTGGTGTTGGCCCTGCTTATCTCTCGGGCTATTTCGGTGAACTGCTTGTGGCCTACAGGCATTTCGGATATGAGCATGTCGGCGTCAAGCTTGACGCCCAGCTTGGCGATGGCCTTTTCGGC
>DFYR01000066.1:928-18658 GCA_002383375.1 Spirochaetaceae bacterium UBA4077 | reverse complement strand
TCCCTTGAGCCTACCATGATCCTGAGCCCAGACGGCGATAGGAAAAAGGACACAATAGCCTTCAGAAACACCGGATCGGTGGAGAGCGGCTGGAAAATCGAGCTGTTCGATAGCACGGGCAATGTAGTCCGCTCCAGGGAATACACCGACAGGAGCGCCCCTGCGGACTTCGAGTGGGACGGTACGGCGAACGACGGCAGCCGCGTTCCCGATGGGGGTTACAGCCTCAGGCTCTCCACCCGGGACGAGGCGGGGAACCTCGCCCAGAGCGAAGTGAAGAACATTGTCGTGGATACCAGGAGGCCTGGGGTCTCGATAGCCACCGACGGGGTGGTGATGAGCCCGAATGGCGACGGCATCAGCGACAGCCTTCTGATCATGCCCAGCTTCGAATCCTTCGAAAATCTCTCTACCTGGGAAGTGGCTGTGCATAATCCCGAAAAGACCAAGGTATGGCGTGTCTGGGGAGGAGCGGACAATCCTCCCGAGACCTCCTATACCTTCACCGGCTTTTCCGAGGCGGGTCAGGCGTTCGCAGACGGGCAGTACGAAGCTCTTGTCAGCTACGAATATAGGAACGGTTACGGTGACACCAAGTTCAGCACACCCTTCTATATGGACAGGACTCCTCCCTCTGCGACCATACGGCTGGCGGACAGGAATACTGTCTTCAGTCCCGACGGCGACGGATCGAGGGACGGCTTTGTCTTTACCTTCAATTCTTCAGAGGAAGATACCTGGAATCTTATCATCCGGGATTCCCACAAGAACGAAAAGGTAGTGCGGCGCTATTCCCAGAGCCTGCCTGAATCGTTGGAATGGAACGGCAAGGACGACCAGGGCAGGCTGGTGGCCGATGGCGACTACGAGGCATACGTATTCTCCATGGACAGGGCTGGTAACAGCTTCGCCGTAAGCTCGGCTCCTGTTACGGTGGATACCAGAAGGCCCGCTTCTAGTCTCAAGCTGGACAGGGAAGCCTTCAGTCCCAACGCCGACGGAATAGCAGAATCCCTTATCGTCTCTCCCCAGATCGAAACCCTGGATGGGCTGGTGGGTTGGAAGTTCTCAATCCAAAGCCTCGACGGGACAGGCAGGGAAGTCTTGGCCTATACCGGCCAAAATGGCGAGCTGCCGGCAGAACGCTATTCATTCGAGGGCAAAAACGCCGACGGCGCTGCGCTATCCGAGGGCAAGTACAAGGCCCGGCTCGAACTCGTCTATATACATGGTTTCTCCAGCATTACAGAAAGCCAGGATATAGTCTTGGACAGGACCTATCCGTCCGCGACGGTCAAGGCTGACAGAATTGCATTCAACCCTGCGGGGGATCCTGACCAGTCGATATTGAAAATCGAGCAGAGCGGCTCGGCTGAAAGCCTGTGGAAAGCTGCGGTGCTGGATTCGAAGGGGCAGAGGGTCAAATCCTGGGAATTCGCGGGAAAACCGCAGAATATCGCCTGGGACGGCGTGGGTGATTCGGGCTTTATCGTGCCGGACGGAAACTATAGGTATTTGATCAGCGCCACCGATGAGTCGGGAAACGCTTTCGCATCCAAAGAATTGCCTTTCGAGGTCGATACCCGTAAAAAGGAACTGCGCCTTGCGGCGGAAAGTCTCGCTTTCAGCCCCAATGGAGACGGTGTAAAAGACAGCCTCTTGTTCAGCGCCGACGCCACCGACTCCTCCAAGCTTGAAGCCTGGCGCATGTGGATCGTCGCGGGAGCGATATCGGGTGATACACAGCCACCAAGACCGGTAAAATCCTGGCAAGGCGGCGCCACTCTGCCTAGGAATTTTGACTGGAGTGGCCAGTCTGACGTGGGCGTGGCTGTTCCCGATGGCGAGTATTCGGCCCTCTTGAGTCTCTCGTATCCGAACGGGGACAAGGCGGAAGCGGTTGTCGGCCCCTTTGTGGTGGACAGGATTGCGCCCAAGGCGACGGTATCTCTTTCGACAAAACTTTTCTCGCCCAACGGCGACGGGATTCTCGATACGGCAAGCATCGCCCAGGAAGCGGCTACGGCCGGTGACAGATGGGAAGCCGCCATTCATAGTCCGGGCGGCGAGCTGTTGAGAAGCTGGGTCTGGGAAGACAGGCTCGAGACTCTCGAGTGGGATGGAAGAGATTCCAGCCAGGCGATCGTGGCCGACGGAACCTACTATTACGAATTGAAGTCCAGCGACTCAGGCGGCAACAGTTACAGCTCCGGAAGACTGGCCGTGGCGGTGGAGACGGAGAAAAAGGCTGTTCGGCTTGATATAGACCAGCGGGCCTTCAGTCCAAACGGTGATGGGCAGCGGGATGAATTGGGCATTGGCATACTCATCCAAGCCCCGGAACGCGTAAAAGAGTATGAACTCATCATCGTGGCCCAGGACGGGCCTTCCGCCATGTCGGCGGTGCGAAGCTGGAAGGCTTCGGGCGCTGCTCCCCAGCGCATTGTCTGGAGGGGCGAGAGCGATTCGGGCGTCCCGGCACCGGACGGCAGGTATGCCGCCAGCATACGGGTCAATTACCTCAACGGCGATCAGATCGAAGCCCCCACGCCCAGCTTCCTGATGGACAGGATAGCCCCGAGGATCGATGCATCGGCCTCCCTGGAGATCATCTCTCCCAACGGCGACGGCAGATCTGATACAGTTGAGATCAGGCAGAATTCCCTTAAGGGAGACGACTGGAAGGGCAGCATAAAGGCGGCGGACGGCAGGCTTGTTAAAAGCTATTCCTGGAAGGACGAGGCGGCAGGCTTTACCTGGGATGGAAGGGACGAGACTGGTGCCCTTGTGCGTGATGGACGTTATCGCTACCAGGCCGAGTCGACAGACCTGGCCGGCAACAGGACCTTGAGCAGGGAACTGACCATAGCGGTCGAAACAGAAAAGAAGACGGTCCGCCTGGATGCCGACGCCCTGGCTTTCAGCCCCAACGGCGACGGCAAACGCGACAGGCTCCTTTTGGGCCTGCGCGCTCAGTATCCCGAGCGGGTCAAGCGTTTTGAGCTTACCATAGTGCAGTCCGGCGGAGGCGACTCTTCCCTGCCGGTCAAGAGCTGGAAGGGTTCCTCGGATATCCGCAGCCAGTACTACTGGGATGGCTTTACCGACTCCGGGATTCCAGCCCCCGACGGCTCCTATTACGCCAGGCTGACAGTGCTCTATACCAATGACGACTTGCACCAGCAGGAGATTGGCCCTCTGGTGGTAGACAGGCTTGCGCCTCAGGCGGAACTGCGCTCTTCGACCTCAATCTTCTCGCCCAACGGGGATGGACGCACCGATACGGTGGAAATAATTCAATATGCTTTGCCCGGCGACCTCTGGCAGGGCCAGATCACCGATTCAAGTTCCAGGATCGTCAAGTCCTGGAGCTGGGAGAAGGGCCTAAGTTCAATAGTCTGGGATGGAAAGAATCAGGCCGGCAACCTGGTTCCCGACGGCCTCTATTACTACGAACTCCGCTCCATCGACCAGGCCGATAACAGTTTCGTTTCCCCGAAGCTGCCTATCGAAGTTGACGCCACCGGCAAGACCGTGCGCCTGGATGTGGACCAGAAAGCGTTCAGCCCCAACGGCGACGGTATCAAGGATTCGCTGTACATCAATATTATAGCACCCAAGGCTCAGACGATAGCTGAGTACGAGGTCGCGGTGTTTGCCCTCGACGCAGGAGGCAACAAGCAATCCAATCCGGCGCGGATCTGGAGGGGCTCGGCTGATCTCAAGGACCAGTATGTCTGGGATGGCAGAACCGAATCCGGCATAATGGCTCCTGACGGAGAATACCAGGTGACGGCCAGGATCCTCTACAGGAATGACGATCTCTTCAACCTGGCAAGTCCCAGGATCCTGGTGGACAGGGTAGCTCCGAAGATCAGCGCATCCGCGGCGCCCATGCTCTTCTCGCCCAATGGCGACGGTAACAAGGATACGATCACGATAAGCCAGAATTCCAGCCTGGGCGACGACTGGACCGGCAGGATGAGAAACGCTGCCGGCCTGGTTGTGCGGAGCTGGAGCTGGAAGAGCGAGGCGCGCAGCTTCGTCTGGGACGGTAAGGATTCTTCGGGCAGGGTGGTCACGGACGGCGTTTATTCCTACGAGGTGGGTGCCAGCGATGCGGCGGGCAACGCGGCTTCGGCCAGAGTAAACGGCATCAGGGTCGACGCCTCGACCTCCCGGGTCTACGTGACAGCATCGGATACCGGCATGTCGCCCAACGGCGACGGAATACGGGATGAAGTTTCCTTCACCATCGTCGTTGAGCGGCGGGAGGGAATCGAATCCTGGCGCTTCTCCCTTCTGGACACTCAAGGGGTGGAGCGAAGCTTCTTCGGGAGCTCGGGTTCAGATGTTCCTGCTCGTCTCGTGTGGGACGGCAGGGATCTCCAAGGCCAGGTGGTCCAGGGTGAATACGTGGGCAAGCTGGTGGTGAATTACGAAAAGGGCGATGTTGCCCAAGCCATAAGCACCCCGGTGCTGGTTGACGTGGATCCGCCCGCGGTGACGATTAACGTGCGACCTGAGTACTTCAGCCCGGACGACGACGGGGTGGATGACAAGCTTAGCTTTGACATCCAGGTGGATGCGGCCGCGGGCGTCGTGGATTGGAAACTTGAGGTTTTCGAAGCCGCCATCGTCGAATCGAGCAATCCCAACGCGGTGAGCTCGGAACGGCTCTTCAAGGATTGGAACGGGAAGGGCAAACCTCCTGCCACGATCACCTGGGACGGCAAGTCCTCCAGGGGAGAGCTTGTGGAATCGGCCACCGACTACCGCTTCAGTTTCACAGCCCGGGATCAGTTAGGCAACAGCACTGCGGTTTCAGGCATCATTGCCGTGGACGTGCTTGTAATACGGGACGGCGACAGGCTAAAGATAAAGGTGCCTTCCATCGTCTTCAGAGCCAATTATGCCGACTTCGTGGGGCTTGCGCCCGAGATTGTGGCGCGCAACGAGCAGGTTGTAGCCCGCATCGCCCAGATCCTCAATAAATTCCCCGACTACCGAGTGAGAATCGAAGGCCATGCCAACAATGTGGCTAAGATGCTGGGTTACTCCCAGACCAGGATCCAGACCGAAGAGACCAAGGAGCTAATACCCCTCTCCACGGGCAGGGCTGAGCTTGTGCGCACCATGTTGGTAGGCAATGGGGTGGATGCCAGAAGGCTGAGTGTTGAGGGCCTTGGCTCCAGCGAGCCGGTGGTGAGTTTCTTCGATGTGGAAAATCGCTGGAAGAACCGGCGTGTGGAGTTCGTACTTATAAAAAACCAATAGAACCAAGGGTTTCCGGATATTTCCGGAAGACCTAAAAGGCCGCCCTGGGAAATCTCGGGGCGGCCTTTTTAATCCCTGATGCTTCGTTCTCGGATAAATTGGACATTGGGACGAGTTGCGTAGCAACAAGGTTCGAGGAACTAGGTATGTAGAATATCCTCGGCCTTTTCTGCGTTGAGCAAAAGTGATGCAAGTTCCCGTTTTTTAAACAGACTCGCTATGTCGCCCAACAATGCAAGATGATCTTCGGGTTTTTCATCTTCCGGGACGATGATAAGGATGAGAATCTTCACGGGTTTTTCAAGCAGGGATACCCGAAAGCCCTCTCGATGCGAACCCATGCAGACGATAGGCGTTCTGATGTTTTCCAGTCTCTCGTGCATGAGAATAACGCCCTGGGCGATCTCGATGGGATGTCGCTGAACCTGTTCGGTCAAGGCCAGACTAAGCCTGCTTGAGAGCCTTCTGTCGAAGGGAAAGGCTGAGGATACGAGCTCGAAGATGCCGTCGGTCAGGGCGCTGTGCTTCATGTTTACGCGAACTGTCCCCTGGGCTACTGCGTGCTCGAGAATCTGTGATGCCCTAGCGAGGGATGAAGAGGGGTTGTCCTGGAAAGAAGTATTTTCTCCGCCGCTGTTTGTGTGCAGAGCTGATTTCCTGCCGGGAGTCACGATTTCTGAAGACAGCGCTGCTGCTTCAGCGGGCGCTACGTTCTCGCCCTGTACCGATGCTCGTCGCGGCCGATTCAGATATGCCGCCTGCTCTCCCCTGGCCATATAGATTATCAGCAGATTGGACTGGGGGAATTCCTCGCCGATGCGATGGGGAAGCCGCTCTACCGCCGGATGCCAGGATGCTTCGGAAGGCCGGGCGCTGAAAAGAACAAAAAACCTAGACTGGCCGGGGATGGATTCTAGGGCCTTCCCGATGTCCTTCCAGGCTTCGATTTCCATACTCTGATAGGTCAGGCTAAAATCCGCCTCGCGTAGGGCGCGGTTCAAGCCTACGTTCTGCCCTTTCAGGGTTAGGATGTGCAATTTGGACTGGTATTTTTTTGTCAAAGCTTTGAGGGCTGCCAGGGCTGACCTAAAGCCCTCATGGGTCTCGCAGAAGGGAGGCAGGACCGCTGCGATGTGGGATGCCTGCAGGGGAGCCACCAACCTGGCCACCAGCACCCGTTGGTCACAGCTGTTGAGGATTTGGTCGATAACGGATCCGAAAAACGCGTTGGCGAGCCTGGGAGGCTTGTTCCATCCCACAAGAATGGTATCGGCTCCTTCTTCCTCGGCGCTTTGGAGGATGGCATAGGCTACGTTCGTCTCCACCTTGAATAAGGGATTCACGGGAGTCTGCGGATCCAGGCCGCGCATCAGGGCCGCCGCCAGCAAGGTTTCTGCCTTGCGGCGTTCTTCGCTGTTCTGTTCGGGCATGACAACCAACGGAAGAAGGGGAGTACCGAGTCCCTGGTCTTGGAGGAGTTCGCCCAGCTCCATCAGGTGATGTGAGCTGGTGGGTTTCGATAGAGGAATGAGTATGCGGCTGCCTGAGAAGGAAGCATTGCCCGGGCTTTCGGGATTCTTGCCCTTCAACCGGTAGGCTGAGCTGCGGGCGGCCAGGGCGGTGAGGCTGGTGGAGAGTATTGCGAGGATGACGGCTCCGCCGAGCAGAGGCTGGTCGAAATGACCACTGCTGCCAGCGACCGATGCGGTGGCTAGTGAAAAGGCTGAAAAGCAGGATGAAAATCCGAAGAGCAAGGCTCTGTCTTCCGCAGAAAAACGCAGGATCTTTCCGGTCAGATAGGCTGCGAGCGTTTTCGAGCCGAGTCCCAGTACCACCGATCCTGCTATGAAGATCAGAACCTTGGGCAGGGAAGGAGTCTGGGAAAAATTAGCCTGGACGCCGATAAAGACGAAGAGAAAGGGGAGGAAGAAGGACTCGCCCAGAAGGTTTACCCTTGACGAAAGGGTCCTGGACGAGCCTAGGATCGAGGCCAGAAGCAGGCCTGCGTAAAGCGCCCCCAAATAAGTGGGAAGACCTATCAGGCTTGCGAGGGCCGAGCTCGTAAAGAGGAGAAAGAGGAGGAACATCGCGTCGATGCCTCCTTGGGCCCTCATATTACGCAACACAAATGACGCAAAACGGGGCAGAATGAGGCCGAGGACGACAAGATATAAAAGCCAGATTCCGACCGTCGTCAGGGAAGGAAGCAAAACCGATTCCGTTTGGACAAAAACGGAAAAGAAAAGAATTAGGGTAACGGCGATACGGGCCAGGCCTGCGCCTGCCATGCCTATTTCCGCCGATTCTCTGGATGATAGCTCGGTCCGCACCAGGGGCTGGATGCTGCGGGAACCCGAAGAAGCGAAAAATGCGCCCAGGATAAGCGCCGAGCTGAGGCTGCGCCCAAAGAGAAAGTAACCGAAGACCGCACCGGATGCAAAGGGAATGAAGAAGGTAAGGGCGCCGAAGAGGAGAACCGAGAATGGGCGTTTCTTTATAATTCCCAGGCTCGTCTCGGCGCCAGCATTGAAAAAGGCATAGGCCAGGCCCAGGGATCCGAGAAGCTGCAACAGGATACCCGGCTCCAGAAAACCGATAAGCTCGGGACCCAGGAGTATGCCGGCAAGGGTCATGGAGACGACTACAGGGATGCCCAGCTTGTCAGAAAGATAGGGAGCGACAAGGCCTACGGCCATCACTACGGCGACAATGCCTGCGGGTTCCAGTATCGAATCCATCTTCAATCTAGTCTATGGTGCAGGAGAAGGAAGTGCAAGCCGAAGGTTCGCATGTTTAATGATTTCTAGTCTTGAGAGCGGTCGTAAGAAAGTAAGAATATAAGCCTCAATGGAACCGGTTTTGAATCGAGGGTAGCCTAGCCTTGCTAAGCCTGCCTTAGAACTCACCCACGAAGAGGACTTCGGGTTCGAGGGCGAATCCGTAAGCCCTGAAGGCTTCTTTTTGTGCGCTTTCTATAAGAAGGCGCATGTCCTTTGCCGAGGCCTTGCCCAAGTTCACGAAGATATTGGCATGCCAGGGCGATACGGCAGCATCGCCGATTCTTCTACCTTTGAAGCCGAGGCTGTCTAGAATGGCGCCGGTGGGCTTTCCGAAGCCCCTGTTGTTTTTAAACATCGAGCCCGCTGAAGGGTAGCGGTAGTGGCCTTTGGATATCCTGTCCAGCCTTTTGGTTCGCATTACCGCTGCTATGGAAGGAGCATTCCCAGGGCGCAACACAAGTTCGGCGGCCCTGACAATCCAGCCCGCAAAGGGCGCTCCAGGCTGAAAGGCCGAATGTTTGTAACTCCAGGGGAGTGTGGAGGAATCCAGGACTTTTTCTTCACCTTCTGGAGAAAGCACCTGAATGCTGCCAAGGATCGCTGAAATATCTTCATCATAGCAACGGGCATTCATATAGACGGCGCCGCCCAGGCTCCCGGGCATTCCGTAAAAGTTTTCAAGACCCCTAAGTCCTCTGGACAAAGCCTCCTCGCAGAGCCTGTCGATGGTGATTCCTGCCTGGGCGCGGAGATAAACCGTTCCGTCTTGACCGGCCTTGTTTCCACCGGGCGATGAAGCATCCAGGCTAGAACCCGACAGTCCGGAAAGATCCAGGACCCAGCCCCGGATTCCTTTATCGCCTACCAGAATATTCGCGCCCCCGCCTAGCAAAAAGCAGGATTCCCCTGCTTCGCGAAGCGTTCGTACGAGGGCGGCAAGCTCGGATTCGGAGGATGGGCGGAAATACAAATCCGCCGGCCCGCCGATTCTAAAGCTCGTATGCAGGGCCATCGGCTCTGACTGACGAATCCTTGCAGGGTCTATATTGATTTTTCGGGCGATTTGCCATAGCTTTTCCATATTCGCGCCCTATTTTGATCGCTGCGCAGTCCAATTTCAAGTCCGCCGCTGGAGGATGCCTCTGTGCCTGTCATAAAGCTTTTCAATACCCTAGGCCGTTCGATGCAGGAATTCAGTCCCCTCATTCCAGGCAAGGTCGGTTTTTACGGCTGCGGACCCACGGTCTACAACTATGCCCACATAGGGAACCTCCGTACCTATGTGTTCGAGGATATCCTTGTGCGGAGCCTTCGCCGCTTCGGTCTGGAGGTAACCCACGTGATGAACATCACCGATGTGGGACACCTAAGCGGCGATGACGACTCAGGCGAGGACAAGATGCTGAGAAGCGCCAGAGAGCGAGGCCAGAGCGTCCTCCAAATAGCTTCCTACTATACCGATGCGTTTTTTACCGACACAGACAGACTCGGCATCGCCAGGCCAAGCGTTACATGCAAGGCCACCGAGCATGTAGAGGATATGATCAGACTCATACAGCGCATCCAGGAAGGCGGCTATACCTATTCGGCCGGGGGCAACCTCTATTTTGACGTCAGCAAGTTTCCCAGTTACGGAGAACTGGCTAACCTTAGGCTGGAGGAACTCAAGGCCGGGGCGAGGATAGAGGTGGACGAGAATAAGAAAAATCCCCAGGATTTCGTCCTCTGGTTCACCAAGTCCAAATTCGAAAACCAAGCCCTTCTCTGGGACAGCCCCTGGGGGAGAGGCTACCCAGGCTGGCATGTGGAATGCTCAGCCATGAGCATGAAGTACCTTGGTGAGAGTTTTGACATCCACGCCGGCGGGGTTGATCACATCCCCGTGCACCACACGAACGAGATAGCCCAGTCCGAAGCCGCTACGGGGAAGCCCTGGGTGCGCTACTGGCTCCATGCCGAGTTCTTGGTCATGGACAAAGGCAAGATGTCTAAATCCAAGGGCAGTTTTATCACCCTGCAGAACCTTATCGACGAGGGCTTCGATGCTCTGGACTACCGGTATTTCTGCCTCGGAGGCCACTACAGGAGCCAGCTCAGTTTTTCAGCGGACGCCATGACCCAGGCCAGGGCATCGCGGAAGGCCTTGCTGGAAAGATTCTTGGACCTGAAAGACCAGACAGGGACCGCGATTTTGCCGGATCGATGCGGAATGCAGGCTGGAACCAAGCAAAGGCTGGATCGCTTCGACAGCCTTCTGGCTGACGACCTGGCTGTGCCCAGGGCGCTGGCCGAACTATGGGGATTGCTGAAGGACCCGTCTCTGCCCCCTGCCGATGTGGTGGCGGCGGCTTTGGATATGGATACCGTGCTCGGCATAGGCCTTTCGGCCGCTAGGCGCGAAGCGAAGAGCCTCTCGGATGAGGAGAGAAAAAAAATTCAAGCCCTGGTTGATCGAAGAACGGAAGCCAAGAGAACCAAGAATTGGGCAGAGGCCGACAAATTGCGTCAAGAACTCAAGAATTTGGGCGTTACTCTGGAGGACGGCCCTACCGGCACTGTCTGGAAGCTGGCCAAGGTCTGAGGGCTGAAACGTAACAAAGGGGAATCTGTATTGTTATCTTCTGATGAGCAGCCAGATGATCTCGGGTTTAGGATACTCTACGAAGAGAATGTCGACATGCTCCTGAGGGTGGCGTTGCGGATATGCAATTCCACAGAGGCGGCGGAGGACATAGTCCACGACGCTTTCGGAAAGCTGGTGGAGAAAAACCTGATCTTTCCCACCAAGAACGATGCCAAATACTGGCTTATCAGGGTGGTGAAGAACGCTGCCATTAACTATGCCAAGCGCAAAGGCCGTGAGACAAAGGCCTATGAAAAATGGTGGAAAAGCGAGGCTACGCCGGTGGAAAGTGCCGAGGCAGGAGCCCTGACTATCAAAGAAATAGGGACCGAGGCGGGAATACAGCCATCGGTGGAAGACGATATTTTGCGCAGCGAGGCTGCCCAGGAATTGCGCCGACACTTAAGCCTGCTTCCGGACAAATTAAGGGAAGTCTTGGTCCTTAAAGAGTATGGCGGTATGAATTACAAGGAAATCGGCAAGGTTTTAGGAATCAGCGAGGGCAATGTAAAGGTGCGGGCTTTCCGCGCCCGGGAGGCCCTGATTAAGCGGATGAAGAGGGAGGATTCCCATGTGTCCTGATGACGCGCTGCTGTCCGCCTATTCGGATGGTGAAGTCCCTTCGCCCTGGAAAGAGAGGATGGATGCGCATATAAACGCCTGTATGCATTGCCAGGCCAAGGTTGCTAATCTGAAGCGGCTCTCCAGCGCCCTCGTTGGCGGCTTCGATGCTGAAGAACGACAGTTCCTGAGCACAGCCCGTTCGAGAATAGCAGCATCCATTGACTTCTCCGCTGCCCCGGGGAAGACTACAGACCTGCACACAAGGCTGTGGCACGAGCTCTGGTCGCGGAGGATTTCCCTGCCTATGCCGCTGCTGGCCGCTTCCGCAGCTGCCTTTGTCCTGATCTTCGGCGCAGCGATGGGAATCTTCGGTTCATTCAAAGGGATTTCACAAGAAGCTTCGGGGAGCATCGCTTCGGCCTCCAAGACCATAACAGCCCAATCAGCCACTCTGGAACTTATGGCCCAGTACATGAAGCAACAATCGGTGCAGCCTGTCATGATCGAGATTCCCGGCGAGTCGGTGTTTTACCAGTCGGGGAATCCCCTGATCGTGGCCGACTCGGAAGTACGGCTTCAAGACTCTACGACGACAACCTATGGGAGCGCTTCGCGGTGAGTCTTTCTACCATTTTGGATCGGAAGGGCGCGCCTGCGATTCCCTTCGTACTCCTGCTCTCCATGGCGGCGGTATTGGGGCTGGGAGCACAGCCTGGAGACAGCGTCGCTCCCAGTTCGCCGACCCAAATTCCGGTCTTGCCCGGCAGGGCTCCAGGTTCGGCTGAACAAATACCAGGCCAAGGCATTCAAAATCCTGGTTCGCTGGAACAAAACCAGTTGCCTATGCTGCTTTTTAACATCCGTTCGGCGTTTTCGCTTTCACCCGCCATGGTAAAGCTGCTACAGAATAAAAGCGAGGTAAAAGGCGAGAAGCCGGTGGAAAAACCCAGAGACGAAAAGGCCAGAAGCCAGGCAGAATCGGCGGTTTCGATAGCATGGACCGATCCCCTCACGAGGAATCTGCCTGTAGCCGCCCCGTTGGACTTGCGCCTTATGGGCAAGAACTTGATTGTCATCGTTCAGCTGTTGCCCATAGCATTGAGGGACCCCATCGTCGACATTTTTGTTCACGGACAGATCTGGCTTACAACCCAGGATAATTCCATAAGCTACAGGACAACCATGCAGACCATGAGCATACCGTTGGGCACGAGGATATATTTCTATCCCCTCGGCGCCGACTTGAAGCTGGGAGCTCCGGTGGCGGTTGAAATACGGGTGGACAGGGCGGCGGAAAAATAAGGAATACCATTGAGGTTCGAAGGGCATGAAGCCTGGTAGAAGACTGATCTGGGCAATCCTGCCCATTGCCGCAGCCATTGCCGCTCTGATTCTATTCCTGCTCAGTTCATATCCCGTGCTCAAGGAAGTCGAACCCGCTGTTTTTACGCCAGGAGAGTCGATCCGCCTGCGGGGGAAACACTTCGGCCAAGAACAGGGACAGGTCCTGCTGGATGGATCCCCATTGACGCGTTCTTCGTATAAATCCTGGAATGACAAGGAAATCCTCATTTCCCTTCCGCCCAGCATCGATTCCGCCCTTATCCAGGTCGCAAAGCCTTTGGGCAAAAGTAAAGCCGCGATAGTCATAAACGCGCAGCGCCTGCCTGAAAAACCCGCCGACCTTCCCCACGCAGTGCCAGGTCCTTCCATTGTCCAGGCGCTGCCCGCTGAGCTGGGACCGGGAGCCTTGATCCAGTTGCATGGAATAAACTTCGGCTCAGAAATCCACGCTAGTCATGTTAGCTTTACCAGGAATCCCGGACGCATGACGCTAGAAGTTCCAAAGGACACAGGCTATTCGCCTCTGGCGCCGATGCCTTTTCAGTCTGTGCTTCCCGAGAGCCCTCTTATGTACGAACATTGGGACGATAAACTCATCCAGGTGAGAGTCCCCGAGGAAGCGGGTTCAGGCCTGGTGATGGTAAGCACCCCCCACGGAGATTCGGAACCTTACCATATCCAGATAAGCCAGGATTCCGGAAGCAAGTACCGCTTCGATCCCGTCAGCTACTCGCTGGAATTCGAAATCGACGTTGAGCGGAAAGACCAGGATTCGGGCGGATCACTCCTGATCCATCTTCCGAATCCTCCTGCATCATTTTTTCAAAGCATCGGCGAAGTACAGTTCGAGAGCCATCCTTCCCAGGGCAGCCTGGAAGCGCCGGCTTCCTTACTCCGGCTTGATGATCTTGAGCCTGGGATCAGCAGGATAAACAGAACATTGTTGCTCACGGTCTATAATGTCGAATCCGATCTTTCGTCCTATAGCACTGGTTTTACCGGCCCCTATTCAGACCCTTCAGCGCCAGGAAGCCCCCCCTTGTTCCTGAAGCCCTATGTGGAAGCTGATGAACTCGTCCCATCCAACGAAAAGGAAGCGAGAACACTTGCTGCAGCCATTGTGGGCAGGGAAAGAAACCTCCAGCGAAAAGCTCATCTTATTCGAACCTGGCTGGCTTCGCGGCTAGACTGGCTTGCAGAAGCTGAACCCGGCACTTCGGTGATCCAGGACCTGGTAAAGCGAAAAGCAGCATCGCGCAATTATGCGCTCATCGCGGCAGCGCTCTTCAGGGCGGCGGGCATTCCAGCGATGCCTGTCGCCGGCTTTCTCGTGGGTGACCAGGGGCAGGGGATACCGCATTTCTGGATGGAGTATTATCTTCCTGCGGTAGGCTGGATTCCCTATGATCCCGTTCTTGTGTACGGAGCAGTCCCTGAAGGCTTTACTCCACCCTTTATCGGCCCGGCTCTCTATTTCGGAGCCCTGGATAACCGCCATATCGCGATCTCCAAGGGCTTCGATAGGCTCCATAGCCAGGGGGGGGCGCAGGACTCATCTGCCTTGAGCCGAGTACAGTGGACTTTTACTGAACCGCTGGAAGAGGCTTTCGGTCTCGAATATTCAATCGAGTGGAAGCCGGTAAAGATCCTGGCCTATTGAACAAGAAGCCACCGGGACTACTGCTGAAGCCGCCGGAACAGGGAAGGAAGTCGCCGGGGCCGTGGCGCAAATCTGCGGAATGCGCTACACTGATGAGGCTTGGATTGGATACTATGCAGAGGTTAAGAATGAAAAAAATCAAAGAGTATGATCCTGAATTGTGGTCGGCCATGGAGGCTGAGTCGCAGCGCCAGCGGGACAAGCTGGAGTTGATCGCCAGCGAAAACTATACCTCGTCTACGGTTCGAGAAGCAGTTGGCTCCATTCTCACTAATAAATATGCAGAAGGCTATCCAGGTAAGCGTTATTATGGCGGCTGTGAGTTTGTCGACATCGCTGAAAACCTGGCGAGAGATAGGGCGAAACAGCTCTTCGGCTGCGACTATGCCAATGTGCAGCCCCATGCGGGCAGCCAGGCCAATATGGGCGTACTGTTCGCCGCCTTGGATCCAGGCGACACAATTTTAGGCATGGACCTAGCCCATGGGGGTCACCTTACCCACGGGGCTCCCGTCTCTTTTTCCGGCAAGCTTTACAAGGTGCTCCGCTACGGAGTGCGCCGGGAAGATGAGCATATAGACTACGAGCAGGTTGCCGACCTGGCCAGGCAGCACAAACCGAAGATGATCATAGCAGGTGCTTCGGCCTATTCCCGGACCATCGATTTCGCGGCCTTCAGACGGATCGCCGACGAGACAGGCGCCTACTTACTGGTCGATATGGCCCATATCGCGGGCCTTGTCGCCGCAGGCAGACACCCCAGTCCACTCGCCCTGGCCGATTTTACCTCCACCACTACCCATAAGACCCTTCGCGGCCCCAGGGGGGGGATGATCCTTATCGGACGGGACAAGGAAAACAACCGGGGCATAAAGACGCCCAAGGGCGACGGGTTTAAAAAGTGGTCCGAGCTTATCGACAGTAGCATCATGCCGGGCATACAGGGCGGACCGCTCCTCCATGTGATCGCGGCCAAGGCGGTCGCCTTTAAAGAAGCCCTCGAGCCAGAATTCAAGGCCTATATCGGCAGGGTGTGCGAAAATGCGTCCATCCTGGCCTCTTCCATCGCCCAGAGCGGTGCCCGTATTGTCTCGGGCGGGACCGACACTCACCTGGCCTTAGTGGATCTCACTCCCCTTGGCATATCAGGCAAGGAAGCCGAAACCTGGCTCGACAAGGCCAATATTACCGTTAATAAAAACAACATTCCCTTCGATGAAAAGAGCCCCTTCGTCACTTCGGGCATACGGGTGGGAAGCGCCGCTCTCACGACACGGGGCTTCGGCAAGGAAGATATGCTCCAGGTGGGCGAACTAGTGGGCGAGGTGCTGCGCTCCAAGGGTGACGATAGCGTCCTCAAGCGGGTAGGCCAGAAGGTGCTCTCCTTGACCTCCCGCTTCCCGATCCCTTGAGGAGTCAGGAGTGCCCGTGAAGGCTGAAAGCCCGGGGGCGCTGGTCCGGTCGATTCTTTCCAGTCAGCTCGAAGCCCAGGGGTTTTTTGCCCAGGGCTTTCTGAGCGCCCGCAGCTTCCTGTCGGTCCTGGATGAGACAGGGGTTTCCGCCCAGATCCGGGAACGGTACGGAACCGATCAAACCCCCAGCCTCGCAGCCGTCGCCCTCAACTACTCCGACGGCCCCGAAGCTGGGCCAGCCTGGGCACAGGAAGCTGCGGGCGCCTTTCCGGCATTAGTAGAGCCTTGCCTTGCCATTGCCCGTTTTGCCCGAGCCAACTGGTACGCTGAAATAAACCGACGCCTAACGTCAGCGGTAATGGCAACAAGGATCGCGGCATCCGCCTATGGGCTCAAACTCCCCGGTGCCAAGGCCTGGAAGCGACTGGTCAACTCATCCCTGCCCGAAAAAGCCTTAGCCCTTCGCGCCGGCCTGGGATGGATAGGCAAAAACACCATTCTGATAGCTTCAGGCAGCAAAGGCAGGAGCTCCGCGGTCCTGCTCGGCCTCCTGCTTTGTCCCATTGATCTTGAGCCAGCGGACTCTTCTGTAATGAACCCCACAGACTGGATTATGGATGAGGCGCGAGCCGATAACCCTGGACGAGAGGAAGTCAGGCAAAAGCCCGGAACGGAAAGTGAACGCTGCGGAAGCTGTAGGCGCTGCGTTCAAGCCTGCCCGACCGGAGCCCTGGGCATCCAAGGCTCCTCTTTCAATCGCCAAAGGTGCATCCAGCACTGGACTCACATCGACCAGGAGCCGCCGGCGGATATTCTTCCATTCCTTTCAGGCAGACTCTACGGTTGCGACATATGCCTGGAAGCCTGTCCTTACTTCAGTCTTGACCGAGAGGCTTCCTGCTCGGCGGGAGCTTTGGGGCCGGCTATTCCCGCCAGGACCCTGCTCGCCCTGTCCGAGTCCGACTTAAAAGAAGCGCTCCGGGGCACGGTCTTGGACAGATCCTGGATCTCACTAAAAGCCCTGCGCCGCAACGCAGCGCTGAGCCTCGGAGCACTGGACGGGGAGGGATCCTGCAGAACCGGCGAAGCAGAGGAGAATCAACAGAATGACCATTGATGCCATGAGAGCCCGTTCAGAGCTTGTCACAAAGACCAGAGAGTTTTTCTTCTCCCGGGACTACATCGAAACCGATACGCCTCTTTTAGCCCCCTGGCTCATCCCCGAATCGAGCCTTGAAGCCTTTGCTACCGAATTCAAGCATCCCTTCCGCGACGGGATGCCTCTCTATCTTCTGCCCTCTCCCGAGCTTTGGATGAAACGGCTCATCGCGACCCATCGTCGAAGTGTCTTCCAGCTCTGCAAGTCTTTCAGGAACGCCGAATCCCTAGGCCGGCTCCATAATCCTGAGTTCACCATGCTGGAGTACTATACG
This sequence comes from Spirochaetaceae bacterium UBA4077, assembly GCA_002383375.1. Classification (GTDB taxonomy): domain Bacteria; phylum Spirochaetota; class Spirochaetia; order Treponematales; family Rectinemataceae; genus UBA2256. Next base: position 1,565 of record DFYR01000066.1, on the reverse strand, counting down.
GTGAATGGCAACTCAGCTTCCTCGGCAAGGCTGACCGAAGAACTCTTAGAGAAGCTGCTGCTGCCCGAGAGCCCCAGTGAGGCTCGGCCGCCATTCAGGCGCATGACCATGGCCGAAGCCTTCAAAAGCTTCGCCGGGCTTGATCTGGATTCCCTCATGGAAACCGGCGCGATGATCGAGGCCGCCCGGGGACAGGGACTGATGGTCAATCCTAAGGCGAGCTGGGAAGAAGCCTTCAACATCATATTTCTCTCCAACGTGGAACCAAGTTTGCCCATGGACAGACCTCTCTTACTTGACGAATACCCTGCGGGCATCGAATGCCTGGCCAAGGATATTCCGGGTAAGCCGTATAAGGAGCGATGGGAACTCTATGTCGGGGGAATCGAGGTGGCAAACTGCTTTACAGAAATGGCGGATCCTGAAACTGTTGCACAGTATTTCCGGTCCCAGGCTGAAAAGAAGGCTGGCGCCCTTGTCCCTCACGCCGTCGACAGGAGCTATCCCGAACTATTCAGGGACTTTCCCCTCTGCTCCGGCGTGGCGATAGGCTTTGACCGGCTATTCATGGTTGTAATGGGGATGAAGGATATACGGGATGCGATGAATTTTCCCTTTTCTACATTTTTAACATCAG
>DFYR01000066.1:0-853 GCA_002383375.1 Spirochaetaceae bacterium UBA4077 | reverse complement strand
CGAGTTCCCCGGTTTCGCTGCACCAGTTGCGGTACAACCTTCTCCCGGCAGACCTTTCGCCTCGACTACTGGCTCAAGCGTGTCTACGACTACAATGATCTGACCGAACGCCTGGCATCCTGTTCGAGCATCCGAGCCATCGGCAGAGCTTACCATGTCGCAGGCAAGTCCATTCAAAACCGTATCGGTCGAGCCGCCCGTCAGGTCATCGCCTTCGAAGCGAAACTGTCCTGTTGCAGAAGACCGAAAGAAGATTTGGTCGCCGATGGGTTCGAAAGTTTTTGCGTCTCACAGTACTATCCGAATAATATCCACCTCTTGGTCGGCGCAAGCTCTCAGTTTGTCTATGCGACAGATCATGTGACCATACGCCGTAAGGGCACGATGACGAGACAGCAAAAAAAGAAACGGGAACAGTTGGAGCAGCGGTTTCGTGCTGATCCACAGGGGCTTTGTCATTCTTTTTCCCGGATCCTTGAGGCCAGCTTTTCTATCCTCGCCGATGTGGCTCGTCCTTCCCTCAGGCTTTGGACAGACCAGAAACGCGAGTATCGTAGCAGTCTACGCCAGTCAGACTGCGCCACAGGGCTCCTCGAATCAGGTCGCTTAGTCCATCGGACCGTCTCGTCACGAGCGCTGCGTTCCCGCTGGAATCCTCTATTCCCAGTCAACTATCTCGATCGGGAGCTGAGAAAGGATCTTCATGAACATACGAGAGAAACAGTCTGTTTCGGACGCAATGTTAACGCCCAGATGGAACGGTTTCATCTCTACCTGTACTATCACAACTACTGCAAAGCTCATCGTTCTCGGGGAGCTTTTCAATCCAATGCGCTATTAGCTGGCTATGACC
>DFYR01000030.1 GCA_002383375.1 Spirochaetaceae bacterium UBA4077 | reverse complement strand
CCCGCTCGATTCGATCCTACGATCCTTACCTATAGTCAAGGCGGTGGCCAGCGATGCGCGACGAAAAAAAACCTTTGCTCTCCCTCAAAAATGTCAAAAAAACCTATACAACCGGCGGCAGCGAACTCAAGGCCCTCGGCGATGTCACCTTCGATGTCTATCCAAGGGAATTCGTCTCCATCGTAGGCCCATCCGGCTGCGGTAAAACGACGTTGCTCAAAATCATAGCGGGGCTCCTGCCGAAAACTTCGGGTGAAATCATAGTCGACAAGGAAGATTTCGACATAAGCCGGGAAGTGGGATTCGTCTTCCAGAAACCCCTGCTTCTCCATTGGAGGAAGGTCATCGACAATGTTCTTCTGCCCATCGAGATTTTGAAGAAGGACAGGAAGGCCATGGAGGAACGGGCGCGGTCCCTTCTGGCCCTCGTAGGTCTGGAAGGCTTTGAGGAGAGGTATCCCGGCGAACTATCCGGAGGGATGCAGCAACGCGTTTCAATCGCCCGGGCCCTAGTCCACGATCCCAAGCTGCTATTGATGGACGAGCCGTTTGGTGCCCTGGACGCCATAACCAGGGAAAGGCTGAACATCGAGCTCCTGCGAATCTGGCAGGAAACGGGCAAGACCATCCTTTTCGTGACCCATGGTATCAACGAGGCGGTATTTCTCTCCGATAGGGTGATCGTGCTTTCGGCTCGTCCCTCCAGGATGATCGAGTCACTGGACATCAACTTGCCGCGCCCGCGTCAGCAGGAAGTACGAGTGCAGCCGGAATTCGGGGCTTATGCTCTGGAAATATACAAAAGCCTGGAGATCGGCTGAGCGGAGGAAGAGGATGGACCAGGAAGGAAGACTGGGCGTAGGCATTCGAGGCGCAGGACAGGTGGCCAATCAGCATGCTGCCGCAATTCTCGCCAATCCGAGACTGCGCTTGGCGGCCGTCAGCTCCCGATCCCGCTCAAGCTCGGAAAAGCTTGCCAAGGAATGGGCTTCCGCGGGAAAGAGCGGAACTCCGATCCGCATCTATGATCGCTACGAAGAGCTGCTCAACGATCAATCCGTAGAGATCGTATCGGAGTGCATGCCGAACTATCTTCACGCACGCGAGGCAATTCTGGCCTTCGACGCGGGTAAACACCTGATTTTGGAAAAGCCCGCGGGAATCAATGGTGAAGAACTGAAGGCCTTGCGTGACGCCTTTATGCGGTCTGGCCGCAGGAGCGTCGTCAGCTTCGTGCTGCGCTGGCACCCTCTGGTCGCGAATTTGAAAAACCTTTTAGACCTTTCAGCCATTGGCGATGTCTATTACACCGAGATGGATTACTGGCATGGAATCAAACCGAGCTTTTCCAGCTACAACTGGATACGGCGAAGAGAATTCGCAGGCGGAACCATGATCACGGGCGGCTGTCACGCGACCGACCTGGCCAGGTATCTCCATGGCGAGATCGACGAGGTGTCCGCCTATTCCACCAAGGTGCGCGAAGATTTTGATTACCCGACAACGATCGTGGCGGCAGTGCGATTCGCCGATGGCTCGGTGGGAAAAATCTCCGTATCCCTGGACGGCTTGAGTTTTCCCTACCAGTTCAATATCGACTTGCTCGGAACCAAGGGCGCGCTGCGGGACAACAGGCTTTATTCGAAAGCTCTATTTCCCTTCCAGAATGATTTCGTCGCATTGCCCTGTGACACGCCGAATTCTGGATCGGTGGAGCATCATCCGTTCAAGCAAGAGATAGACAATCTCGTGGACTGCATCGATAATGGCACTCCCGTTCTCTCTGATGTGGCAGACGCCTGCAAGTCCATGGAAGCCGCGCTAGCCATCACCGAATCCGCGGCGACTGGCAAACCGGTTAAAGTCCGCCGGAGCTAAAACTATGCAGTATCCCTTCAAAAGCGACCTCGCCACGACGCCGCGACGCATCGATCGCATGACTTCCCCCCGTTTCGCCGAAGCCCTAGCCCGCTGCGATACCCTCATACTTCCCCTTGGATCGGTGGAGCAGACGGGGAGCCATTGCCCTCTCGGCACCGATCTCTATGTAGCCCAGGCTGTGTCCGCCCTCCTGGCGGAAAAGACGGATTGCCTCACCACGGCACCCATCCCCTACGGCGATACTTTCGAATTGGATTTCTGGCCTGGAACCGTCCATGTGGATTCGACGGTACTAGGCTCCTACCTGGAAGCCGTGGCTCGATCCTTCCTCAAACAGGGTTTTGCGAATATTGTATTTCTCTCTTGCCACTCCCTCAACATGAAGACCGTAGATCTGCTCTGCCGCCGCCTGCACAGGGAAGGATATGGGGTGTGCGCGATTGACTGGTGGAAGGCCGCGGGGGATGCGGCCAGGGCTGAGACCAAGTCGAAAGAACCTTTCGGTCATGGGGGTGAGGTGATCAGTTCGATACTAATGGCGCTGGCGCCGGATCTGGTGGATCTTGGCCAAGCGGCTGACGAAGCTTCGCTGCCAGGTCTGGGCGAAGTTGCAGCCCACCCTCTCGGTTCTGCATTTGTTGCCTACGGGGATTTCAGAGATTACTGTCTGACGGGAGCCTGGGGAGAGGTTAGGGATACGGCCTCTGCCGAGATGGGAAAAAAATGGCTGGCCAAAGCCTTAGATTCCTTGACCACACTGATTATAGAATGGCGAAAAAACCGGCTACCGTCTTCGTGACTATTTGAAAGAACTAGCCTCTTACATGTGGATCCGGAGATGCCCCACCGGCTCCATCAGCTTTACCCTCCAGATCGCTCCCGCCGCTGGAGGTTTTTTTCCGGCGGCGGACTGCCTCGCTTAGGAGGTATTCGATCTGGCCGTTGATGGAACGGAAGTCGTCCTCGGCCCAGGCGGCCACGTCGCGCCATAGCTGGGGCGAAAGCCGCAGCAGGATTTGTTTTTTATCCTTCTCGTTCTTCTGGTCCATGAGTGCTAGTAGATCGATCCCGAATTGACCACCGGTTGGGCGTCCCTATTGCCGCAGAGAACCACCAGCAGGTTGCTCACCATGGCCGCCTTGCGTTCCTCGTCGAGGTCGACGATATTGTTCTCGCTCAACTTGGCTAAAGCCATTTCTACCATGCCCACGGCGCCGTCCACAATCATCTTGCGCGCGTCGATTATGACCGTGGCCTGCTGGCGCTGGAGCATCACCGCTGCTATTTCGGGAGCGTAGGCCAGGTGGGTAATGCGCGCTTCGAGGATTTCTATGCCCGCGATTTCCATCCTGGCTTGGATCTCGGCCTTCAGCTTTTCCGCCACTTCCTGGCTGGAGCCCCGCAGGGTCATCTCTTCACCGCCCTCGGCGATGTCGTAAGGGTAGAGCCTGGCTATATTGCGCAGGGCGGAGTCGCATTGTATGGAGAGGAATGCCTTGTAGTTATCCACGTTAAACACAGCCATCGAGCAGTTGGCGATCCGCCAGATGACCACGATGCCCACCTCCACCGGATTTCCCAGCGCGTCGTTGACCTTCTGCTTATTATTGTTCAGGGTCATCGATTTGAGGGAAATGGTTTTCGACGTAAAATTTGTCTTAATCGCTTTGCTCGTTTTATTTGCCTGAGGAAGAGGATTCTGGTCTTCCGTCGCCGTAGCCATCCCGGCGCCGGCGGCGGGGTTTACCGCCGACACGAAGGGATTCACGAAGAAGAAGCCCTCGCCCTTGAGCGTTCCGATGTACTTTCCAAAAAGAGTGAGTACCAGGGCTTCATGGGGCTTTAACACCTTCAGCCCCATGAAGGGAATCCAGCAGACTAGGGAATAGAGTATCCCGGCGACGAGAAGTATCACTCCTGCGGCCGATGATCCATTCTCGTCCAGGAGGATTCCTCCAGCGCCTATTGCCGCGAATCCGGCAATCATCAAGAGCAGGGATAGTGCCAGCATGGCCATTCCGTTTTTCGCCTTCAAGACAATTTCTTTAGAATAAGGATATTCCATTTTTTCCTCCCCGGTTATCCGGCAACCGATATTTATATGATATCATTTTAATATCGGAATGTCAAGAGAGATTTTACAGCCTTCCGTTGCTGGGTAAAAATTGACACTCTTCCGGTTCATATATATTTTCTTAGAATATTTTTATTACGTACAGGAGGTTTTCATGATACGAAAAATACATAAGGTTTCCATTACGCGATACTACTCCCTCGGCGTGCTTGGCGTTCTTTTCACGTTCGCCCTAAGCCAGGCGGTTTTCGCCCTTCCTGGCGCCAAAGGTGAGGAGTCCGACCTTTTCGATTCGGGGAAGGGGGAGCTCAGGATACACTTCCTCGGTCACGCCACCCTTGCCCTTGAGCACGCAGGCAGGTTTGTCTACATCGATCCGGTGAAACAGTACGGCGATTTTGCCGCGTTTCCTAAGGCCGACTTGATCCTCGTGACCCATGAACACGCAGACCACCTGGATCCTGCTTCAATTGCCGCAGTGAGAAAGGATGATACGAAGATAATTCTGAACGGATCCTCGCGTAAAAAACTGGGATACGGCGAGGCGCTGGAACATGAGCGGATTGCTCAGGCCGCGGGCTTCTTCATTGAGGCAGTGCCGGCGTACAACGTCAGCCAAGGCAGGACGAACTATCATCCCAAGGAGCGAAGGGATAACGGTTATGTGGTGACGGTGGGCGATCTCAGAATCTATGTGGCCGGCGATACCGAACCGATTCCGGAGATGGCTCGTCTTGGTGAAATCGACATAGCATTTTTACCAATGAATCTGCCCTTTACCATGACGCCGGAACAGACCGCCGAAGCGGCCCGCATGGTAAAACCGAAAATTCTCTACCCCTATCACTTCGGCAACACCGATACCGCGCTTCTTATAAAGGCACTCGAAGCGGAATCGGGCATCGAGCTGAGGCTCCGGAAGCTGCAATAGCGGCCAACGCTACCTAAGTCGGGAGGACCGATTCCGTGTCGCCCTGGCCCAGCCCCGGCCGCGCTGAACGGATCGGCGTTCCGCTGTTATGTCACCGGTTGCCCGGATGGGGTTAGCCGCCTGCTATTCTCACCCCACCCCCGCGGCCGGGGCGGAAGCGGCCGCGCTAGGCCATATAAATTCCGCCGTTGATGTCCAAGGTGGCGCCGGTGATAAAGCCGTCGTATTCACCGGCGAAAAAGGCTACCGCTCTGGCCACATCCTCGCAGCTACCCGCCCGCTTGAGCGGTATCTGTGCGATGGTCGCCTGTTTGGATTCCTCCGTACTATGGATGGCATGGAAGGAAGAACCGAGTATAAGACCCGGCGCCACCGCGTTAACCCGTACGCCGTAAGGCGCCAGCTCGGTGGACAAGGCCCTGGTCAGGGTGAGGATGGCTCCCTTGGTAGTGGCATAGAACACCGATCCCCCGTGGCCGCCCTTCCGTCCTGCCAGGGAAGAGAGGTTCACCACCGAGGAAGAACCGGCATTTTTCAGCAAGGATAGCATTGCCTTGGTTACCAGGACGTTGGAATCGAGGTTCACCGCCATCACTTTTCTGTAGTATTCCATATCAAGCTGCTCAAGACTTTGGCGGGCGATCAGGTCGCCGGTATTGTTGACCAATACATCGAGATGATCCCAGCGGGAGGCAACGAAGCTGGCTAGCGCCGCAACGCCTTGCTCTGAGGATAGATCGGCCTGTGCAGCTTGGGAATCCAGCCCCCGGGAGCGCAGTTCCTCCGATACAGCCTTAGCTGTATCGCCACTGCGGTGGTAATGGATAATAACATTTGCGCCCTGGGATGCCAGTTCTTTAACAATAGCCAAGCCTATGCCCGAACCTCCGCCGGTAACAAGAGCATTCTTCCCGGTAAGCCTATTCATCAAGCCTCCCTATTCCATATTATGGAAAGTAAAATTGCTATATGGACTCCATGACAATCATAGATTATAGTTTTAATTGACAGTTTTAGGAAGCTGTCCAATGTTTTATCCGGATTGTCAATCCAGGAGGTTATTGTATGAAGAGGAGATTAGTTTTAGTAACTGTGCTGCTGCTTGTCGCCCTCGCATTTACTTCGGCAGCGCCCAAGTACAACTGGAAACTGGCTTCTGTCCTGCCCGATAGCCATCCAGTTCATCAAGCCCTCGTCTTCTTTGCTGACGAACTGGCGAAGAAAAGCAATGGAGATATTAAGCTTACCCTCTTCCCCGCGGGGCAGCTCGGCCAGGAAAAAGATTACATTGAAGCCATCAAGATCGGCTCACTGGAATTCGCCAAGGTGAGCTCTGGTCCCATGGGGCAGTACGCGCCTACCCTTCAGGTCATTTCACTGCCGCTCATCTGGAGAAGCCTGGAACACCAGCACAATGTGCTCCAAGGGGCGATCGGAAAGCGCCTGATGGCCGACGTAGACAAGGCAGGTTACAAGGGCCTGGCCTTCATGGATGCGGGATTCCGTTCTATTACCGCTACCAAGCCTATCTATACTCCCTCGGATCTCAAGGGCTTGAAAATTCGGGTCATGCAGTCCAAGCCTCTCATCGATACGGTGAATGCCTTGGGCGGCAACGCCGTTCCCATGGGCCAGTCCGAAGTCTACTCGGCCCTGCAGACCAAGGTGATTGACGGCTGGGAGAATAACGAGCCTACGGTGCTTTCCTTCAATATGCAGGAGGTGGCCAAGTATTACAGCTATACCCGTCACTCCTCCATTCCCGATTTTCTGATGATGGACAAGAAGCTTTTCGACGGTCTGCCTAAGAATCTGCAGACCATTGTGGAGCAGACCGCCTGGGAAGCCATGGAAAAGCATAACAAGCTCTGGGGCGAGATGATCGACAAGACGGTATCCGACCTCAAGGCAAAGGGCATGATCTTCAACGAGGTGAAGGATGTTGCCGAGTTCCAGAAAGCCGTGGGTGGCGTGTGGAAGGAGTTCGAACCTATCGTCGGCAAGGACCTGATCGACGCTATCGTCAACACCAAGTAGACCGGCAGAAAAATTGATTGTACGCTGAGGTTTCGGGGCGCGGGCGGGCATTCCTCGCCAGCCTGCGCCCCGAAGCATGCGCTGCCTCGCACCGGAGGTTTCGATGAGGAAGACTATACAACGCATTACAGGTGGCGTCGAACGGGCTTTGACCGCAGTGGCGGCATCCCTCATGGCCATTCTGTCCCTGATCGTATGCTGGCAGGTTTTCGCCAGATACGTGCTGCAGAAAAGTCCCATCTGGGTAGAGGAATTCTCGGTCACCGCCATCATGTGGATAGGCTTGCTGGGTGCGGCCTCCGCCGTCTGGACGGGCGATCATATGAGGCTCGAGTTCGTCACCAAGAAACTTCCCAAGTCAGGGGGGCTGGTCCTCGAAGTCCTCATCGACGCAGCGATCGCCTATTTCGCCTACTTCCTATTCAAGCACGGCCTCGTACTCACGCAGGCAATGTGGGACAGCCAGATGTCGACGATCAAGCTTCCTCTGGGAATCACCTACCTCGTCCTGCCGATAGCGGCGGCTTTCATGATAGCCTTCGCGGCTCTACGGGTCGCCGGCAAGATAATCGAAGCATCCTCCGCGGGGAAGGAGACTCACGATGCCCATTGAACTTGTGCTGCTCGGCTCCTTCGCCATCATGATCATACTGGGCATCCCCATCTCTTTCAGCTTGGGGATATCTGCCCTGCTCTCAGCCTATGCCGCCGGCATGGGTCCGGCCATCATAGCCCAGCGGGTGGCAGCGAGCATGCAGTCCTTCCCGTTGCTCGCCATACCCCTATTCATTCTCGCAGGCTCGATAATGGCCCGGGGCGGGGTGGCCAAGCGCATGGTAGACTTCGCCTATATTCTCGTCGGGCCTCTGCCTGGTGGCCTGGCCATAGTAAACTGCATCGAGTCAATGTTTTTCGGCGGCGTTTCAGGCTCAGCCGTAGCCGACGTTTCCTCCACCGGCTCGATCATGATACCCATGATGGTGCAGAAGGGCTACGACAAGGACTTTTCCGTCGCAGTCACCGTGGCCTCGGCCAGCCAGGGCATCATCATTCCGCCTTCGCACAATATGGTGATCTACGCCATGGTGGCTGGGGGAGTATCGGTCGGAAAGCTCTTTCTAGCGGGTTATATTCCGGGCATCGCTCTGGGAATTTCCCTGTCTATCGTTTGTTATTTTTTGGCACTCAAGCGAAAATACCCCTGCGAAAAACGTCCTCCCCTGAAGGAATGCGTAAAAATTTCCATAGACGGCATCTTCGCCCTCTTGGCCGCCCTCATCATCGTGGTGGGGATAGCAGCGGGCATCTTCACCGCCACCGAAGCTTCCGCCGTATCGGTCATGTACGCCGCTTTCCTGGGCTTTATCGTGTACCGCGAGCTGAAACTGAAAGACCTGATTCCGATTTTCATGGAATCGGTCAAGACTACAGCAATCGTCCTGTTCCTGATAGGTTGCGCCTCGGCCTTCGGTTGGATGATGACCTATCTCCAGATTCCCGCTGCGGTCATGAGATTCTTCCTGGGCCTCACGTCGAACAGGTTCCTGATCCTTTTCCTGGTCGATATTTTGCTGCTCTTCCTGGGCATGGTCATGGATGTGGCGCCGTTGATCGTCATCGTTACGCCGGTACTTCTTCCCGTGGTGAAGGCCGCGGGCATGAGCGAAGTCACCTTCGGCATCCTCCTCATGCTCAATCTGGGAATAGGGCTTACCAGCCCGCCGGTGGGCGCCAGCCTTTTCGTGGGCTGCATGGTGGGCAAGACCACCATCGAAAAGGCAAGTCGCGCCATGCTCCCGCTCTGGCCCGCCATGCTGATCGTGCTCTTCATGGTCACCTACATACCTTGGTTTACGGAGTTTNNGTGGTTTCCGACGATCGCAAGCGATAGCTTTTTTCGATACCTACCGTATTGCTAGACCATAAGAAAGCCCCGCGATCGCTCGCGGGGCTTTCTTAGTAGACTGGAAGCTTGGTTCCGGGAAAACGGTTATTTCTTGTTAGCCAACGTGGCCTTGCAAATTTTGCAGATCTTGGTCTTCTTGCCTTCGATTTCCTGTTCGTACAGGACCTTTACGCCTGCTCTGTTGCAGATGGGGCAGAGGCCGCGGCCGCCTGACGGGACTTCCTGAAGACCTTTTCCTCTATGCGCTTTGGACATATGTTCCTCCCGCTCCCTTAGCTGGCCTTATTCTCGGCCTTGGCTTTCTTGTCGGCCTTGCGCTTGCTGCGGGCGGCCTTTTTTTCGTTCACTTTCTGATCCACCAGCTCGAGGATCACCATATCGGCTGCGTCATGGGCCCTTTCGCCGATGCGCAGAATCCTGGTGTAGCCGCCTGCCCTTTCCTTGAAGCGGGGTCCGATGTCGGTGAAGAGCTTGGCCAGCACTGCCTCATCCTGAATTTTCTTGGCGGCGATCCTTCTGTTGTGGATTGAGTCTTCCTTGGCCCTGGTGATGAGCTTTTCGGCCACCCGGCGGGTCTCGATCGCCTTGGCTCTTGTGGTGATTATCCGCTCGTGCTTGAAGAGGACGGTCGCCATGTTGCGCAGCAGGGCTTTGCGATGAGCCGCAACCCTGTTCAGTTTGTTATATCCTATCTTATGCTTCATCGGTCTCTTCCTTCTTCATGCTCAGTTTCAGATAGTTTCGAAGCGGCGAATAGTCCGTCATGCCGAGGCTGAGGCTCCATTCCGCGAGCTTGGCCTTGATCTCCAACAGGGATTTCTTGCCGAAATTCCTGGTTTTGGTGATCTCATCCTCTGTTTTTCTCGTGAGATCCCCAATTGTCTTGATATTGGCGTTCTTGAGGCAATTGGAGGAACGCACCGAGAGTTCCAGCTCCTCCACCGGAGTGTTGAGTATCTGGCGCACTCTTTCCTCGATCTCGTCGCTCTGCTCGTCACCGCCGGAATCGTTCTCATCAAAATTGATGAAGATAGAAAGGTGGTCCTTGGCTATCTTGGCAGCCTCTCCAAGAGCGTCTTCCGGTTTAGTGGTTCCGTCGGTCCATATCTCCAGGATGAGCTTGTCGTAGTCCGAGCGTTGGCCAACCCTGGTGGGCTCGATAGCGTACTTAACCTTGGTCACAGGCGAGAAGATGGCATCCATGGGTATGGTGCCGACAATTTCGATATAGCGCTCGTTGACCTCGGCGGGTACGTAACCTCTGCCCAGATCCACCTGAATCTCCAGGTCGAGGTGGACTTCCTTGTCCAGGGTGGCGACGCGGATCTCGGGATTGAGCACTTCCAAGGCTTTCTCTCCGGAGAAATAAGCCCCGGTGATTTCCGCCGGTCCCTTGATCTCGTAGAGAAAGGTGGCCTGTTCCTGGTCGTTGGGCAAGCAAATCCTGAGCTGCTTGAGGTTGTTGAGAAACTCGATGGTGTCCTCGACCATTCCGGGAATGGTCTCAAACTCGCTGGTGACGATGTGCTGAGCGCCTTCCTCGTCGTAGCGTACGACCCTGACGGCGGTGATCGCATACCCCTGGATGGACGAAAGAAGGATGCGCCGTAGGGTGTTCCCCACCGTGGTTCCGTATCCTGGCTCGAATGGGTAAGCGATGAACTTGCCGTAGGAGGGCCCCGACTCGCTCTGCTCGTAGGTAATGCCCTTCGGCCTCTTGAAACCTTTGAGAAGGTTCTTTCGTGCCATTTCGGCTCCTTATTTCGAATAAAGCTCGACGACGAGCTGTTCGCGGATATCTGCCATATCGGTGATGTCCTGGCGGTGCGGATATGCCGCGAGGCGTCCAGACATCTCATCGGGATTGACCTCGATCCAGGGCATGGTGCCGGATTTGCCGACTTCCTGCAAAGCGTTCTTGATAAGGTCGAACTTCTTGGCCTGCTCGACCACCGAAACCTTGTCTCCGGCCTTTACCAGGAAGGAAGGAATATTCACTCGCTGGCCGTTTACGGCGATATGACCGTGATTTACCAGCTGGCGCGCCTGGGCGCGGGAACCGGCGAGGTGCATTCTGAATACGACATTGTCCAGCCTTCGCTCCAGGAGGATGAAGAGGTTCTCGCCTGTTTTGCCGGGCATGGCGAGGGCTTTTTCGAAGGCGTTCCTGAACTGGGCTTCCATAAGGCCATAGGCCCGCTTAAGGGTTTGCTTTTCTCTCAGCTGGGTGGCGTATTCGGAGCGCTTGCCCATCCTAGCCTTGGGGGCCTTTCCAGGGGGAAGACGCTTCTTGTTCATGGGGCATTTGTCGCTGCTGCAACGGGCGCCCTTTAAAAAGAGCTTTTTCTGTTCGGTGCGGCAAAGCCTGCACACTGGTCCAATATAACGTGCCATTTCTATCTACCCCCTATTAAATGCGGCGAGCCTTGCGAGGCCTGCAGCCATTGTGGGGAATGGGTGTGACATCGTTGATGGTCTTCACCTTGAGCCCCAGGGCGCCCAGCTGCCGAATGGCCGACTCGCGGCCAATTCCCGGTCCCTTTACAAATACGTGAACTTCCCTCAGACCTGAGTTCATGGCCTTCTGCACCACCGTCTCGGCGACCGTCTGGGCGGCGAAGGGGGTGGACTTTTTCGCTCCCCTGAACTGATGGGTGCCGGAGCTAGACCAGGCGATGGTGTTTCCGTTCAAATCCGTAATCGTGATAATGGTGTTGTTGAAGGTCGCCTGGATATAGACGTTACCTTCGTAAACGCTCTTTTTCTCTTTTCTCTTCTTCGTAGTAGTGGCTGCCACTTTGACTCCCCTTTAGCTTACGCGGCCTTTTTCTTGTTGGCGACCGTCTTGCGCTTGCCCTTCCTGGTACGGGCATTGGTTCTTGTCCGCTGTCCATTAACCGGAAGTCCCTTGCGGTGCCGTAAGCCCCGGTAACATCCAATATCCATGAGCCGCTTGATGTTGAGGGCAACCTCGGTGCGGAGTCTTCCCTCTACCTTGTAGTCGTTCTCAATAACCTTGCGAAGCTCGTTGATCTCTTCGTTGGAGAGGTCGTTAATCTTCTTAGCCGGATCGATGCCTGTAGCTTCGCAGATTTTCTTTGCGCTGGTTCTGCCCAGACCAAAGATATAGGTTAGGGCTATTTCGACATGTTTGTTCGGGAGGTCCACTCCCGCTATACGCGCCATTCGATTCCTCCTGCCCTTTTCAGCCTTGCTTCTGTTTGTGCTTAGGGTTGTCGCACACAATCCGAACAATGCCATTCCTGCGAATGACCTTGCATTTGTCGCATATTTTCTTAACGCTGGTCCTGACCTTCATACGTTCCCCTTAAAAAGCTCACGCAGTGCGTGAACACGCAATTAAATACCATATCGCAAAAAATATCTACAGGTTCCTCGACCTGATATGTCCTTTCCGTACCAAACCGTCGTGATGGTGCATCTTGAGCATGGCCTCGACCTGGGACATGGTGTCCAAATCGACGCCGACAATGATGATGAGCGAGGTGCCGCCCAAGAGGTATGCCAGTTCGCTGGGAAAGTTGAACATCAGCTGCACCAGGCTGGGAATGAGCGCTATCAAAGCCAGGTAGAGCGAGCCGGGCAGGATGATCCTGTTGAGTATCCTGGAGAGGTACTCTTCCATCTTTTCGCTTCTGATGCCGGGAATGGAGCCGCCGTTTTCCCGGATATTTTTGGAAATCTCCTGGGGGTTCAGGGACACTTGAGTGTAGAAGTAGGCGAAGAAGATAATGAGCGCGATGTACAATAAATTATACCAGAATCCCTGGGGCCTGAGCCAGTAGGAGAAGTCCCTGAGCCACTTGGCCTGCACGCCGAAGCTCTGGGCGATCTGCAGGGGGAATGTGAGGAGGCTCGAAGCGAAGATAACGGGGATAACCCCGGAGGGATTGATCTTGAAGGGGATGTAGGTGTTCTGGGCTCCGTACATCTTGCGGCCTACCACGCGCTTGGCGTAGTTGACCGGGATCTTGCGCTGCCCCTGCTGTTCCATTACCACGAGAGCCACGATTCCCACGAACATGATGATCACCACTATAGCGTAGACTGCGTTGATCTCGCCCAGCTGTATCTTCTTGATCAGCTCGAAGACGGCGTTGGGCAGCCTGGCTACGATGCCGGCGAAGATGAGCAGCGAGATGCCGTTGCCGATACCGCGCTTGGTGATCTGCTCGCCTATCCAGATAAGGAACATGGTACCGGTGGTCACGGTAAGAATCGCGATGATGGAGTACATCACCCTGTTGTCCATGACGATGGCGCCGGGGATCCTGTCTGCGTAGACCGTGTAGGAATAGCCCTGGACGGCGCAGACCGCCAGTGTGCCGATCTTGGTCCAGCGGGCCAGCTTCTTGCGGCCGCCTTCTTCCTCGGCTATGGCCTTCAGCTTGGGAAATACGATGAGAAGCAGCTGAAGGATGATCTGGGTGCTGATGTAGGGCATGACACCCATCATGAAGACGGAGAAGTTCTTGAATGCGCCGCCGGCGAAGAAATCGAGATAGTCCGTTATTCCGCTGGTTCCTCCGGACTGGCTGGCGAAGTAAGACTGCAGCGCGCTTGCATTGATGCCCGGCAAGGGCAAGAATGCGCCGACTCTGAAGATTACCAGCCAGAAAAGGGTGAAGAATATTCTGTCTTTAAGTTCCTTGATCCGGAAAATATCCGAAAGCGGGTTACCTGCCATGCATTCCTGCCTTTATACCTGCCTAGCTTAGGCTTTTCCGGCCGAGGCGACCGCGGTGGGGGTCTCGACCTTGCCGCCGGCGGCTTCGATCTTGGTCTTGGCGCCTGCGGATACGGCATCGACGCTCACCTCGAGCGCGATGGAAATGCTACCCTTGCCGAGTACCTTTATCAGGCCCTCGGGTTTCTTGATCAGTCCCTTAAGCAAGAGAGAGACCGCGTCTACCTTTTCCCCGGCATTGTACGTGGCCTCCAGGTCGGCGACATTGACGATCTGCCATTCCTTGCGGAAGGGGTAGTTGGAGAAGCCGCGCATGGGCAGACGCCTGTACAGGGGCATCTGGCCGCCTTCAAAGCCGGGATAGGTCTTGCCGCCGGATCTGGACTGTTGGCCCTTGTTCCCCTTACCCGCTGTGGTGCCGAGGCCTGAGCCCTGTCCGCGTCCGACGATTCTTTTCTTTTTATTGGCCCCTTCGGGCGCGTGAAGCTGATAGTCGGACATTAATTGCCCTCCTTGGCGGCTGCCGCTGCGGCGGCGACCTCCGTGGTCGTAACCAGATGCTCCACGGCCTTCACCATGCCCAGCACGGCGGGAGTGGCCTCGAGAATATTGGAGGAGCCAATCTTCCTCAAACCCAGGGAGCGAACGGTCGCCCTCTTGGCGGGTTTTTGGTGGATAGTGCTCCGAACCAGGGTGATCTGAATCTTTGCCATATTATCCCCACAGTTCCTTGATCGACTTGCCGCGGTTCTTGGCCACCGTCTTGGCGTCCAGGAGCTTTCCGGCCCCATCGAAGACGGCGCGGACGATGTTCATAGAGTTGCGCGAACCGATGCATTTGGAAATGACATCCGTATAGCCCGCCGCTTCCATGATGGCGCGGACCGGACCTCCGGCGATTACTCCCGAGCCTGAAACGGCCGGCATTATAAGAACCTCGGTGGCCTTGTATTTCCCCACGATCTTGTGCGGGAGGGTGCCATTCTTTATGGGCACCTGGATGATCGCCTTGCGGGCTTTCTCGACGGACTTGCGAATAGCCTCGGTCACGTCGTTGGCCTTTCCGAATCCGAAGCCCACATGGCCCTGGTGGTCGCCCACCACGGTGAGGGCGGAAAAGGAAAAGCGGCGGCCGCCCTTGACGACCTTCGCGGTTCTGTTGAGCTGGACGAGCTTCTCGGTGAAATTGTCACGCGGCTGAGAGTCGTCTCTTCTGTTCCTGTCTCTTTCCACGAAAAGCCCCCTAGAATGTGATCCCGGCCTTGCGGGCTCCGTCGGCGATCGCCTTGACGATGCCGTGGTACTGATAACCGTTCCTGTCGAACACGACGGTCTTCACGCCCTTTTCGAGAAGTCGCTTTCCGATCTCCTCGCCGAGCTTGACACCGCCTTCGACGTTCCTGGTTATGTCCTTCAGGGCCTTCTCGACCGTCGACGCGCTGGCCAAGGTTGTGGCGGCATCGTCATCGATCACCTGGACGTACATATGAAGGTTGGACTTGAACACGGTCATCCTAGGCCGCTCGGCGCTGCCGTATATGGTCTTTCTGACCGAAACCTTCCGTTTCGCCCTTTTCCTCAGTTTACCTTCGAGTTCTTTAACGCTCATTCACTGGCCTCACTTCACGCCGGTCTTGCCGACCTTCCTGCGGATCTTCTCGTCCTCGTACCTGATCCCCTTGCCCTTGTATGGTTCGGGAAGCCTCAGGGACCTGACCTCGCTGGCGAACTTGCCTACGAGTGCGTGGTCGGCGCCGGAAATGACCACCTTCTGCCCGTTCGACTCAATGGCCACCGCCAGCCCCTGGGGGATGATGACCATGAAATCGCTGGAGTATCCGATGCTCATGACGAGGAAGTTGCCCTGCACTTCGGCACGGTAGCCGACACCGTTCACCACGAGGGCTTTTCTAAAGCCCTGGGAGACGCCTTTTACCATGTTGTTCACCAGGCTCCTGTACAGACCATGGTAAGCCCTGGCCTGCTTGGACTCGTTTTTCCTGGCGAAATGGACGGCGCCGTCCTTTACGACGATCTCGACTTCAGGAACATACTCCTGAAAAAGTTTTCCCTTCGGCCCCTCTACGGTGACGCTGGTGGGAGCTACGCTCACTTTTACACCCTGCGGTATTAGGACCGGCCGTATTCCGATTCTCGACATATCTGTTCCCCCGAATTACCAGACCGTGCAGATGAGCTCGCCGCCCACCTGCTTTTCCACGGCCTTCTTTCCTGTGATGATTCCAGTCGATGTGGATACTATCAGGGTGCCGTAGCCGTTGAAGACCCGCGGAATTTCCTTGTAACCGGAATAGACGCGTCTGCCCGGCTTGGACACCTTGTTCATGCCATGCAGTACAGGGTCGTTTTCTTCGTCGTACTTGAGGAAGATCCTGATTATGTTGGATCCTTCGGTCTGAATCTTCTTAAAATTCTTGATATAGCCTTCGGTCTTGAGAATCTTGACGATCTCAAGCTTGATCCTGGAGGCCATGATGTCGACTTTCTCATGACGAGCCGCACTCGCGTTGCGGATCTTTGTCAGCATGTCCGCGATGGGATCAGAAACGCTCATCGCTACCTCCTACCAGCTTGACTTCGTCACGCCGGGAATCTTGCCCTCGGAAGCGAGCTTCCTGAAGCAGATCCTGCACATGTCGAATTTTCTCATGTAACCCCTGGCCCGCCCGCAAACCTTGCAGCGCCTAACCAGGCGGCTCATATACTTCGGCTTCTCTTCAGCCTTTAAAACCATCGCCTTTCGTGCCATGTACGCCTACCTTACTTTCTGAAGGGCATGCCCAACATGCCTAGAAGGCTCTTCGCCTCTTTATCGGTTTTCGCGGTCGTGACGATCGCGATATTGAGCCCCATGACCTTCTCGATCTTATCAAAATCGATTTCCGGGAAAATAATCTGTTCGTTCAGCCCCAGAGAATAGTTGCCGTGGCCATCGAAGGCGTTGGCGTTGACGCCCCTGAAGTCCTTGACTCGGGGGAGCGCCACATTCATGAGCCTGTCCAGGAATTCCCACATGTAGTCGCCGCGAAGGGTCACCCTGGCACCGATTTCCTGTCCCTGCCTGATCTTGAAGGTGGCGATGGACTTGCGGGCCTTGGTCTTGACCGCGTGCTGGCCGGTGATGATGCCCAGATCGGCGACGGCGGCGTCCAGGAGTTTCTTGTTCTCCTTGGCTTCGCCCACGCCCATGGACACAACAACCTTTACCAGCCGGGGAACCTGCATGAGCGAATCGTATCCCATCTCCTTGAAGAGTTCGGGAACGATTTTTTCGCGGTAGATCGTCTTGAGCCTGGGTACGACCTTGACCAGGTCCTTCTTGGGTTCAGCCTTGGCCTCGGACTTGGCGGGAGCGGCCTTTGCGGCAGCGCTCTTGGCCGGGGTCTTGGGCTTTGCGGCCTTGTCTTTCGGTTCAGCCATCAGAGCACCTCCCCGCACTTGCGGCAAACCCGCTTTTTGGCGTCGCCGTCGATTTTGTATCCGATCTTGACCGGTCCGCATTTCTTGCAGACGATCATCACGTTGGATATATGGAGGGCGCCTTCGATCTCGGCTATGCCGCCGCGGTCGTTCTGGGTTTTCTTCTTCATGGCTTTCTTGATCATGTTGACCCCGGCCACGATTACCCTGCCCTTTTCCCTGTCGATCTTGAGGATCTTTCCCTGTTTGCCCTTATCCTTGCCGGCTATGACCTGGACAAGGTCCTCTTTCCGGAGCTTGTACTTTATTTCGGCCATATCCTCTCCTTACAGGACCTCGGGAGCCAGAGAGACGATTTTCATGTAGTCCTTCTCCCTGAGCTCGCGGGCGACCGGTCCGAAGATGCGCTTGCCTTTCGGATTCTTGTTGGCATCGATGACGACGCAGGCGTTGTCGTCAAAGCGGATATAGGTACCGTCGGGCCTGCGATATTCCTTGTGGGTCCTGACTACTACCGCTTTTTCGATGGTGCCCTTCTTGATCGAAGAATTGGGAAGGGCCGACTTGACCGCCACGACGATAATGTCTCCAACCGAGGCATAGCGCCTGCGGGTACCGCCGAGGACTTTAATGCACTGCACGGTCTTGGCACCCGAGTTGTCGGCGACCGTGAGCATGCTTTCTACCTGAACCATAGTCTTTCTCCCGTTCGCCTATTTCGCCCGTTCGACGATTTCAATCAGGCGCCAGTGCTTATCCCTGGAAAGGGGTCTGCACTCCTCGACACGCACGGTGTCGCCGATATGAGCATCGTTTTTCTCGTCGTGCGCCTTTACTCTCTTGGACCTAGTCACGTACTTCTTGTACAGCGGGTGCAGTTTGCGCTGCCGAATCTCGACAACGATGGTCTTATCCATCTTGTCGGAAGCGACGATGCCTTGGAGCACCAACTTTGACTTCTTCTCTTTCTGAACGTCGGTATCCACGGTTATCTCCTAGAACCTTTAGGCCTTTTCGCCGGCGGCGCGCTGAGCCTGGAGGATCAGCGTCTCGAGCCTGGCGATCTGGCGTCGAAGGTTTCGTTTCTGCAGAGGATTTTCGACGTGTCCAACAACCATCTGGAAGCGGAGGTCGAAATACTTCTTTCTTAGGTCTTCCCGCTTGGCGAGAAGCTCCTCAAGCTTTAATTCCTTGAACGAGTTTTTCATCGACTCACTCCGTTTCCGCCCGGAGGGCGAACCTGGTCTTGACGGGAAGCTTGGAGCCGGCGAGCCTCATGGCTTCCTCGGCCACCGAAGGCTCGACGCCGGCAAGCTCGAAAAGAACCATGCCGGGGCGCACGACGGCCACCCAGTATTCGGGTCCGGGTTTTCCCTTACCCATTCGGGTTTCCAAGGGTTTCTTGGAATAGGGTTTGTCGGGGAAAATCCTGATCCAGAGCTTACCGCCGCGCTTGATGTAGCGGTTGAGGGCTATACGCGCAGCCTCGATTTGCCTGTTGGTGAGCCACTCGGGTTCGAGGCAGACGAGTCCGTATTCGCCGAAGGCTATGGTGTTGCCGCGCTGGGCATTGCCGGTGGGCCTGCCGCGCTGCTGCTTTCTGTGTTTTACTCTCTTGGGAATAAGCATGACTTAGCTCCTTGCCCTCTCGTCGCTGTGGGGAGCATCTCCCCTGGGCGCGGCAGGCCTCCTGGGACGGCGCTCACCGCCTTCCCTGCGATCCGAATCGCGGCGCTCGGAATCCCTGCGTTCGCGCGGCTCGGCGGCGGAACCGGCGGGTTCGCGCCTTGCCTTGCGAGCCAGCATACCGGCGTCTTCGTTCTTGTCGGCATTGTAGACCATACCCTGGTAGATCCAGACCTTGACGCCGATCTTGCCGAAGGTGGTCTGGGACTCGTAGAAGCCGTAATCGATGTCGGCCCTTAGGGTGTGCAGGGGAATCCTGCCTTCCTTGAGTTCCTCGGTCCTGGACATATCGGCGCCGCCGAGTCTGCCTGATACTCGGATCTTGCAGCCCTGGGCTCCGCCTTTGATGGCGTTGGAGATGGCCATCTTGAGTGCCCTGCGGAAGGACCCGCGGTTCTCCAGCTGCCTGGCGATGTTCTGGGCCACGATCTGAGCGTTGGTGTCGGTCTTCTTGATCTCTTTGATCTTGATCTGCACCTTTTTGGTGGCGACCTTCTGGATCTCCAGGCCGATGCGCTCGATATTGGCGCCCTTGACGCCGATGAGGACGCCGGGCCTGGCGGTATGGATGATTACGGTAATGCGCTGGGGGTGCCTGACGATTTCCACTTCGGCGACATCGGCGCCCTTGACCTCGGGCAGCTGATAGATGCGCTTGCGGATAGCCAGGTCCTCGTGGAGGGTTTTGGCGTATTCCCTGGGCTCCACATACCACTTGGAGCTCCAATCCTTGTTAATCCCGATACGTAATCCAATAGGACTTACTTTATTGCCCACCTTAGGCCTCCGACTTCTTGCCGATTTCTTCCACCACGCAGGAGATATGGCACATTCTCTTGATGAGCATGTCCGCTCTTCCCCGGGCTCTAAACCAGACCCTGCGCATCCTGGGGCCTTCGTCGATCCTCAGCTCCTTGATATAGAGCATGTCTTCGCCGAGCTTCTTGTTGGCGTTGAGGGCGTTGGACGCCGCGGATACGACAACCTTCTTGATAAGGCTGGCGCCCTTGTGCGGCATATGCTCGAGGATGGCGATAGCCTCGGTATACGGCTTTTCCCTTACCAAGTCGGCGACGGGGCGGATCTTGTAGGGAGAGCCCATAAGCCATTTTGCGGTGGCTCGGTATCCTTGCTTGTCAGTCATGATCGAACCCCTATTTCTTCTCGGCTTTTTTGTCGCTTCCTGCATGGCCGCGGAAAATGCGGGTGGGAGCGAACTCGCCGAGCTTATGACCGACCAGGTTCTCGGTTACATACACCGGAACCCAGGTCTTGCCGTTATACACTGAGATAGTCTGTCCGACCATTTCAGGGATGATGGTGGAAGTCCTGGAATAGGTCTTGACCATTTTCTTGTCCCCGGACTTGCTGCCTTCGGTAATCTTCTTGTACAGGCTCTTCTCGATGAAGGGCCCCTTCTTTACGGACCTTGACACGAGTGTGCTCCTATCTCACTTGCGACGCTTCGTGATGAAGCGGCTGGAGGGCTTGTGGTTGTCCCGCGTCCTGTACCCCTTGGCCGGCTGGCCCCAGGGCGAAACGGGCTGCTTGTATCCCTTGCCTTTGCCCTCGCCGCCTCCGTGCGGATGGTCGACGGGGTTCATGACAGTACCGCGGACAGTGGGTCTGACGCCTCTCCATCTGTTCCGTCCTGCCTTCCCTACCTGCTCATTCATGTGCTCTTCGTTGCCCACTGTGCCGATGGTGGCCATGCACTTCTTGAAGACCATGCGCAGCTCTCCCGAAGGAAGCTTGAGCACGACATAGTCGCCTTCGGTACCGGCGATCAGGGCGCTGGCACCGGCGGAGCGAGCCATCTGGCCGCCCTTGCCCATGGTGAGCTCGACGTTATGCACGGTGAAACCCAGGGGAATGTTCTCCAGCGGAAGCGCGTTGCCCACATCCAGGCCCGCCTGGGGGCCGGANNTAGTTGATCAAGGCGATATTGGCGCTGCGGTTGGGATCGTACTCGATGGCCGCGACAGTGCCTGGAATCCCGTACTTGTCCCGCTTGAAGTCTATGATCCTATACTTGCGCTTGTGCCCGCCTCCATGATGCCTCATGGAGATGCGGCCGTTGGAAGCCCTGCCGCCGGTGCTGGATTTTCCCTTGGTAAGGGATTTTTCGGGATTGCTCTTGTTGGAGCTAATCTCATCGTTCACCACCTGGATGCGGTGGCGCAGACCAGGCGTGATCGGTCTGAAGGTCTTGATACCCATATGTTCCCCTTACTCGCTTAGGCGCCTTCGAATACGCGGATTGTCTCGCCCTTCTGGAGCTTGACGATTGCCTTTTTCCATTCCGCGGTCCGGCCCGGGCGGCCTCGTAAGCGCTTGGGCTTGGAGGCTACGTTGATAATCCGGCAGGAAACGGGGTTGACCTTGAAAAGGACCTTGACCGCTTCCATCACCATGATCTTGTCGGCGCGGGAATCGACCTTAAAAACATACTGGCCGCTCTCGCGCATGATATTGCTCTTTTCGGAGAGCACCGGCTCGATAAGAATCGACTGGTATTCCATTATTCGGCGCTCCTTTTCTCGTCGGCATAGAACTCATTGAGCTGCTTAGCCGCGGACTCGAGCATGACAATCTTTCTTCCATAGAAGAGGTCATGGGCCCGGAGCCTGTTATAGGAGAGGTAACTCAGCCAGGGAATGTTCCTGGCGGCTCTCTTGAGCATGGGATCGTCGTCCTTGAGGATGAGAACCGTGCGCTCGGGCTTCTTGGCATCCACAAAGGGAGCCAGAGCCTTGACCAGATCCTTGGTCTTGCCCGATTCGACGGTAAAATCCTCCACTAGAGCCAGCGTGCCGTTCTGTGCCTTCATGCTTAAAATCGTCTTGAGGGCCAGGCGCTTGGCCTTCCGGGGCATCATAAAGGAAAAGTCCCTGGGTTTGGGTCCGAATGAAATACCGCCGCCCACGTAGATGTTGGACTTGGTATCACCATGGCGAGCCCTTCCGGTACCTTTCTGGCTGTACGGCCTTCTGTTGGTGCCGTGGACCTCGCTGCGGTCCTTGGTGGAAGCAGTGCCCAAACGCTTGTTGGCCAGCTCGTTGTTAATGGCGTAATAAATTACGTCTTCGTTGATGGGAAGTCCGAAAACGGATTCAGAGAGCTCGATGCTCTTGAGCTCCTTCCCCTGGGTGGAAATAACCTTACTTTCCATTGGGTCCTCCGTCCTCAGTTCTTCTTGACCGCTTTGCGGACCAGAAGATCACAGTTGCGGGCGCCTGGGAGCGCGCCGCGCACCAGCACGACACCTTTCTCTGCATCCACCCGCACGACCTTAAGATTCTGCACGGTCACACGCTCGTTGCCCATGTGCCCGGGCATCTTGTTGTTCTTGAATGTCTTGTGGGGGTAGGTGCTCTGGCCAGTGGATCCGGGTTCGCGATGGAACTTGGATCCATGGGTGGACCGGCCGCCGCCGAAGTTCCAGCGCTTCATGACACCCTGGAAGCCTTTGCCCTTGCTCTTGGCGACCACATCGACGTAGCGCACACCATCCAGAAGGGCTACATCGAGCTTTTCACCAACCTGGACCTCTTTTTCAAAATCCCTGAGCTCGCTTAAAATCCTGGTAGGGGCCATGCCCTCGCCGAACTGCCCAGCATAGGGCTTGCTCACCCGCGATTTCTTCTTTTCGTAGACACCCACGACGATGGCGTCGTAGCCGTCTTTCTCCGCCGTCTTCTTACCGACGACGAGGTTGGGCGCGACCTGGACGACGGTGACAGGAATGAGTTTTCCCGTATCGTCGAATACCTGGGTCATCCCAAGCTTCTTTCCGATTAGTCCGATCATTCGGTTCTCCTGCGTTGAACGCGGCCGGCGCATGCGCCGGGCGTTTCAGCATTTGCGCTACACCCTCTGGCGCAGCGACAGCATGTCAGGCGCTGCTCTTGCGCCGGATTACTGCTTTATCTCGACATCGACACCCGCTGGCAGTTCGAGCTTCATGAGGGCGTCCATAACCTCGGGAGTGGGTTCCAGTATGTCGATGAGGCGCTTGTGGGTCCTCATCTCGAACTGCTCCCTCGATTTCTTGTGCACGTGGGGTGAACGAAGCACGGTGTACTTGCTGATCTTGGTCGGCAAGGGGATGGGACCCGACACCTTGGCGCCGGCGCCCTGGACCGTCTTCACAATACCGCTCGCGCTGTCGTCCACTAGACGCACATCGAAGCCTCTAAGCCTTACGCGGATTCTGTCTTTCATACAACCTCCAAAGAACTCTTGCGCCGGCGATAGCGGGCCGTACCCTGGCGGGCGCGCCTGAATCCCAAACGCCGCGGGACCTAAGGAGTCCCGCCTAGTAAAAGGCATGGCATTATCGCAGAAAAAAAAAAGGCTGTCCAGCCCCCGAAGGGATGGACAGCCCGCATTACGCAGAAATCTTACTCGATAACCTCGACGACCTGGCCGGAAGCGACGGTGTGACCGCCTTCGCGGATGGCGAACTTGAGCCCCTTCTCCATGGCGATCGGGTAGATCAGTTCAACGTTGATCTCGGTATTGTCGCCGGGCATGACCATTTCCTTGCCCTCGGGCAGGCTTACGCTGCCGGTAATGTCCGTGGTCCTGAAGTAGAACTGGGGTCTGTAGCCGGTAAAGAAGGGGCTATGGCGGCCGCCCTCCTGCTGGTTGAGCACGTAAATCTGCCCCTTGAACTTGGTGTGGGGAGTAATGGTGCCGGGCTTAGCCAGAACCTGTCCGCGCTCGACTTCTTTCTTGTCGATACCGCGAAGCAGGGTTCCGATATTGTCGCCCGCCTGGCCTTCATCCAGCAGTTTGTTGAACATCTCGACGCCGGTGACAACGGTGGACTTGGTCGGTTTGATGCCGACGATTTCCACGGTCTCGTTAACCTTGATGATACCGCGCTCCACGCGGCCGGTTACGACGGTGCCGCGGCCGGAGATGGNNCCTGGATGCACTTGGTCGCCTCGGGATTATCGGGCTCCGACATAGCCCTGAAGGCGGAACCCTTAATGATGGGGGTCTTGTCGCCGGGGAACTGATAGAAGTTGAGAAGGTCGCGCACCTCTTCCTCGACCAGCT
>DFYR01000023.1:38764-40442 GCA_002383375.1 Spirochaetaceae bacterium UBA4077 | reverse complement strand
AGCCTATGGCAAGGATGCTTCGTTCTTCGAGTTCTGGAAAGCCATGGAATCCTACAAGGCAACCGTACCGGGACTCAAGAAGACTCTTTCCACCGACATGGACTATTTTAAGTATCTCTACAGCCCAAGGGGGCGTTAGGGTGTTGGTTTGGACCTTTGCGTTGTCTCGGGGCGAGGTAGCACGCCCTGGACAGTCGCTCCATGGAGAAAGACACTAAAGTGAGCATAAAGAGGCATTGACCTCCGGGATCCGGTCCTCCCCTTCCCGCCTGATTTCTAGCACGGCGTGATAGCCAAGAGCGCAAGGTCCGGGATTGATTACGAGCGTATCATCCTCCAGAGAGACGCAGCGGGACTCGTGGATGTGGCCGCAAATCCATACATCAGGATTGTACCTGCCCATGAGTCGGGAAAAGGTCTTGCTTCCCACGTGCATGCCTGCGTGGAGATCAGCGTTGGTTCCGTAGGGCGGCGAATGGGTTACCACGATGAGGGGCTTTGTCCTGGGACGAAGCCCTGTTTTTTTACTTGCAGCGTCTAGTTCAGGTCCTAGAGCTTTCTCAAGCTCTCCTTCGCTACGTTCGAAGCTGGTTATTCCCGCCCTGCGGAGGCCTCCGCCCGCCCCTAGGACAAGGAATTCCTGGGATTCGTAGTTTTCGGCTTCCAGATCCAGTCCCAAAGCCGAAAAGTTCCGCCTGGCCGACAGGGTATCGCAATTGCCCGCCACTCCATGGATGCCCAGGGTTCCTGCATGGGGCTTCAAGACCTCCAGCACGTTCCTGAGCTTCTCGGCATCCCCGAAATTAGTGATATCGCCTGCTATAAATATTCCGTCGATGCCCGCATGCCTGGCGGCGAGGATTCTCGCCACATCGGCGTGACCGTGGATATCGGAAAGAATCAACAGCGTGCAAATGCTGTGGCTCATGACTCTATTTAGCCCTTAAATAAAGCCTGCAGTCAATGTTGCCTTCAGCGGTTCGCCCTTCGCCCCCTTGAAATTATGTCTGATTACAGGGAGTATTCCAGCTGTGATATCAGTACAAGACTTGGCGCTCGGTTTCGGCGAGCGCAGCCTTTTCAAGGACGTCAATCTCAAATTCACTCCTGGCAACTGCTACGGCATAATCGGTGCAAACGGAGCGGGCAAAACCACATTTTTGCGAATACTCTCCGGTGAAATCAGCCATGACCGGGGAGAAATACACATTAGCAAAGGCTCTCGCATGGCCGTCCTCAAGCAGGACCATTTTGCCTTTGAGGATTTTCGTCTCCTGGATGCGGTCATCATGGGACACGAGCAGCTCTATGCCGTATCGAAGGAGCGTGAAGCTATCTACGCCAAGGAGGACTTCACCGAAGCCGATGGACTAAGGGCCAGCGAGTTGGAGGCGGAGTTCGCAGAATTGGGTGGCTGGGAGGCGGAAGCCCAGGCTTCCATCCTCCTCTCAGGCCTGGGGGTGCCCGAGGATCGGCACGAAGCCCTCATGAAAGACGTGGGTGAATCGCTCAAGGTACGGGTTCTCTTGGCCCAGGCACTTTTCGGCAATCCTGATATACTCCTTCTGGATGAGCCCACGAACGGCCTCGACCTGGAATCCATACGCTGGCTCGAGGACTTTCTCATCGAGTTCCCCAACATCGTTATCGTCGTCTCCCACGACAGGCATTTTCTCAA
>DFYR01000023.1:27689-38721 GCA_002383375.1 Spirochaetaceae bacterium UBA4077 | reverse complement strand
ATCCAGCGCTTCGCCTCCAACGCCTCCAAGTCCAGGCAAGCCACCTCCAGGAAGAAAATACTCGACAAGCTCCAGCTTGACGACATTGTCCCCTCCTCCCGACGCTTCCCCTATGTGAGTTTCAAGCCTATGAGGGACATCGGCAACAACGTGTTAAAGATTGTGAATCTGAAGATAGGCGGCGACAGCGGCACGGTGGTCAAGGATTTCTCCCTCTCGGTTAACCGCAACGACAAGATTGCCTTCGTCGGACGCGAGCATGTATCCAAATCATCACTATTCTCTATGCTGGCGGGAGAGTTGGAAGCCAGCCAGGGCGACGCGTACTGGGGCCAGACCGTTGAGAAGGCTTACTTCCCCAAGGACTCGAGCCTTCTCTTCGATTCCGACCTGAGCATCGTGGACTGGCTGCGACAGTATACCGACTCGGAGGACGAGACATATATCCGCTCCTTCCTTGGCAGGATGCTCTTTTCTGGCGATGAAGCGCTCAAACCCGTGCGTGTTCTCTCGGGCGGCGAACGGGTGCGCTGCATGCTCTCCCGGATGATGCTTTCGGGCGCCAATTTCCTCATCATGGATGAGCCCACCAACCACCTGGATCTGGAAGCGATCACAGCCCTCAACGATGGCCTTATAGAATTCTCCGGCGTTCTCCTTTTCGCCAGCCACGACCATGAATTTGTCGATTCCATCGCCAACAGGATCGTTGAGCTTTGCCCCGGAGGAGTTATCGACCGCTACATGGGCTTCGACGACTATCTCTCGGACCCTCAGGTAAAGGAACTGCGGGACGAGTACTACCAGGGACACGTGATCGCCGAAATCTAGCTTGCCCTGGGCGAATGATCGTCCCGCCCTACTCCCCGCCGCCTTTTTACCCCGCTTCGTTGACTGAATCCAAAGCTCGACATATACTCGAAATCAGGTGCCAGATGGCGCTAGATCTTTACGGAGGCATACATGAAACGTTTTTTGCGACTTATGATCCTCGGTGGACTAATCCTCGCCGCAGCAGTCAGTGTTTATGCTCAGCCCAGTTCCCGACTACTCACCGACGCCACCGGCATTGATGACAGGTCATTCAACCAGGCGGCCTGGAAAGGCATCCTGGACTTTTACGGAGATAGCTGGACCAAGACGAGCAAGCGGGGGAAATTCTACGATGTCCTCACTGCGCAAACCCAAGACATGTATATTCCCAATCTCATGCAGGCTTCGGACGAAAAGTACGATCTCATCATCGTCACTGGTTTCACCTGGTCCGATGCACTCATCGAAGTGGCTCCAAAGTATCCCAAGCAGAAATACCTCATCGTAGACGTGGATTGGGTAGGACAGCCCAATGTCATGGAAGCTGTCTATGCCGAGCACGAAGGCTCCTACCTGGTAGGAGTCGCCACCGCTCTCAAGGCAATAGAGGACAAGGTCGCCAATCCCAAGTTCGGATTCATCGGCGGCATCCCCAGCCCGACCATCACCAAGTTCGAAGTCGGATTTATCCAGGGCGTGCGTTCAGTCCTGCCCAAGGCTGAGTTCGTCGATTACTATGCCAACGACTGGGGCAAGCCCGAACTGGCCAAAGCCCAGGCCAAGAACTGGTACGATTCCGGCGTCTACGCCATCTTCTCCGCCGCAGGCGGCACCGGCAACGGCACCATCGCCCAGGCCAAGGAATACAGGGTCCAGGGCAAAAACGTCTGGGCTATCGGCGTCGACTCCGACCAGTTCCAGGACGGGATCTACACGGGCAACAAATCCGCGGTTCTCACATCGATGCTCAAGCGCGTCGAGACCTCGACCCTGGTAGCCTTGAAGGCAGTCCAGGCAGGCAGCTTCAAGGGTGGCGTGGTCACCTTCGACACCAAGAACGAAGGCGTTGGATTCTCCACGACCAATCCCGAACTGAGCAAAGCTATTGTGAACAAGGTCGAAGCCGTGAAGAAGGACATCATCGCCGGTAAGATCACGATTGCTCCCACCTATGCCGAAGCCAAGGCCAAGGGGTTAGTACCCTCCAACCTCCAGGCCAGCGACAACTGATTTCGATCCTTTACTGACTAGATACGGCCTTTCCTTCCCCCAGGGAGGAAGGGCCTTTTCCAATTGAGACTGTATAAAATGATGAGTCTTTTTACAGCCTGCTCAAGAGAAGAAAAAATCCGTCGTTGCGATTCCGAGGAGTACAATGCCAGACTATGCGATAGAAATGCTGGAAATAACCAAGGCCTTCCCAGGGGTCGTGGCGAATGACGCTGTCACCCTGAGGGTGTACGACAACGAAGTTCACGCCATCCTTGGGGAGAACGGCGCAGGCAAGTCCACCCTCATGTCCATTCTCTTCGGCCTTTACGATGCCGATTCAGGCCAGATCCTGGTCCGAGGCCAAAAAGTGCAGATCAGGGATCCCAACCAAGCGACCGAGCTGGGCATAGGCATGGTGCACCAGCACTTCAAGCTTGTACATAATTATTCGGTCACCGAAAATATCATCCTCGGCAAAGAGCCCAGGACTAAAACAGGAGACGTGGATCTTAGATTCGCCGAAAAGCGCGTCGCCGAGCTCTCTGCCCGCTACGGGCTGGACGTCGACCCCAAGGCCAAGGTCGATTCAATATCCGTGGGCATGCAGCAGCGAGTGGAGATCCTTAAAATTCTCTACCGAAACGCCGAGATTCTCATATTCGACGAACCTACCGCTGTATTGCGACCCCAAGAAATCGACGAGTTGATGCAGATTTTCAAACGGCTCAAGGCCGAGGGAAAAACCATCATCCTCATTACCCACAAGCTCAAGGAGATCAAGGAAGCGGCGGAGCGCTGCACGATACTGCGAAGAGGACGCTGCATCGGTACCGTGGACGTCCGGAGCAGCTCCGAGGAAGAGATGGCCGAGATGATGGTTGGCAGATCGGTCAAATTTAAGACCGACAAGGTGCCGGCAAAACCAGGCAAAACCATCTTGGAGCTGAAGAACCTCTTTATACGTAAGAGCAAGGGCCTTTACGCAGTGCAGAACCTTTCTTTGAGCGTCCGTTCTGGCGAAATCATGGGAATAGCAGGAGTGGACGGCAACGGCCAGAGCGAGCTGGTTGCCGCCATCGCAGGCATGCTTCCGGTGGAAAAAGGCTCCATTCTTCTGTCCGGCAAGGATATTACGAAGATGAGTATCCACGACCGAATCGCTGCCGGCATCGGCCATGTGCCCGAGGACAGGCAGCGCTTCGGGATCGTGCCTGACTTCAGGCTGGACGAAAACCTTGTGCTCAAGAGCTATGCCAGCCCGGCTTTTTCCAAAAACGGCGGCATCCTCAACATGGCAGCCATAGCCGATTACGGTAAAAAACTCATCCAAGGCTACGACATCCGGGCTGGACAGGGACCTGCCACCAAGGTCGGATCCATGTCCGGGGGCAACCAGCAGAAAGTCATTATCGCCAGGGAAATCGAACTCTCTCCCGAGCTTCTTCTGGTCGCCCAACCGACGAGAGGTCTGGATGTGGGTGCTATCGAGACCATCCATTCCCGACTCATCGCTGAACGGGATAAGGGAAGAGCAGTCCTTTTGGTCTCCTTCGAGCTGGACGAAATACTCAATCTCTGCGATAGGATTGCCGCCATATCCAAGGGCGAAATCGTGGGCATCGTCGACGCCAAGGACGCGAAGGAGCGGGACATTGGCGCCATGATGGCGGGATTCCGTTCTGCCGCCAGGGCTGAAAAGGAGGCGGAATGAAGCGGTCAAGCCTTAATAAAAGCCTCCTGGACCGCCTGCTCTCTTCGGACAAGGCGGTGTCCATCAGTGTCGTCCTTCTTGGCTTTCTTTGCGGCACTCTTTTAGTAGTTGCAGTGGGGCGCAATGCTTCGGGCATGTATAGCGCCATGCTCCAGACCCTCACAGGTCTTGATGTAACCAGGGGGACATGGAATATCCGCTATGTGGGAGAGTGGCTCAATGCCAGCCTCCCCCTGATCCTCTGCGGCCTATCCATGG
This sequence comes from Spirochaetaceae bacterium UBA4077, assembly GCA_002383375.1. Lineage (GTDB taxonomy): Bacteria > Spirochaetota > Spirochaetia > Treponematales > Rectinemataceae > UBA2256. The sequence goes on along the minus strand of DFYR01000023.1, from coordinate 34,727 downwards.
CCTTTGCTGCCCGGACAGGACTGTTTAATATCGGGGCCGAAGGCCAGTACGTCGTAGGACTGACTGCAGCCCAGTTCGTGGCCCTCTATGGACCTCAGATCCCCGGACTTCATTGGATGCTCGCCCTCCTAGCCGCGGCTGTAGCCGGCGGCATATGGGGAGGAGTAGTAGGCTGGCTCAAGGCAAAATTCTCCGTGTCTGAGGTGGTGGCTACCATAATGCTTAACTACGTGGCGTTTTTCGCCTCCCGCTGGCTCACCATGCTTATCCCAGGTTCCAACACCTACCGGACTCCCAGTTTTCCCGCCACCGCAAGGCTCAGCAATCCGCTCATAAACCAGCTCACAAACGGATCCCGGCTCAATCTGGGGCTTTTCGTCGTCATTCTTTCCTGCCTCGTTTTCTGGTTTGTCATTGAAAAAACCAAGCTTGGTTTCGAACTCAGGGCGACGGGATTAAACAAGGACGCCGCACAGTACGCAGGCATAAACGTTACCAAGGGCATTACCTCCTCGATGATCATCGCCGGAGCATTCGCCGGACTCGCCGGCGCAGTGGTCGCCCTGGGCTCCTTCAGCTACGGACGAGTTCTGGGTGGCAACGACAACTATGGATTCAACGGAATAGCGGTAGCCCTGGTGGGGAACAATACTGCCGGAGGCACCATGATCGCAGGCCTGCTCTTCGGCATGCTAGCCTCGGCCCAGCCTCTTATGCAGTCCCGGCAGATACCCAAAGAAGTGACCTGGATCATCTCGGGTCTGGTAGTCATTTTTATTTCTCTAAGGGCCGCCTTCAGGATCATTCTCGACAAGCGAGCCAAGCGGAGAGCGGCGGAGCTGAAGGAGCGCATCGATGAATGACCTGATCCGAATGATTCCCTCGATACTCATGATTGTCTCACCCATACTGATCTCCGCGGTGGGCGGCATGATTTGCGAAAAAGCAGGTGTGGTCAACATAGCCCTGGAAGGCCTAATGGGCATAGGAGCCTTTACGGCGGCGACTGTCCACGTCCTCATCGAATCATCGACTCCCATGTCCGTATGGATAGCGATTATCGCAGGTGGTCTTACCGGGCTCGTGGTATCCCTTATACACGCCTACGCCTCTATCTCCCTCAACGCCAACCAGGTTATCTCGGGAACCGGAATCAACCTTCTGGCGACGGGAGGGACGATCTTCCTCGCCCAGGTTATCTTCAAGATGGAGAGAACCCAGCCCTTCAAGCTGGGCATGATGCCTGGCTTTGCGGGGATCTATCCCACTGCCTGGATAGCGCTGGGCATTGTGCTGCTCGCCTGGTACATACTCTATAGAAGACCCTTCGGCCTCAGGCTGCGCGCCTGCGGAGAACATCCCCAGGCGGCCGCCTCTGCCGGCATAGACGTGCGCAGGATGCGCTATATCGCCGTCCTGGCCTCAGGCTTCCTGGCTGGCGTCGCCGGCGCATGTCTCGTGCTCACCCAGACGATCCAATACACGGTGAATACCATAAATGGTGCGGGCTTTATCGCCTTGGCGGCCGTTTCATTCGGCCGCTGGCTGCCCAAGGGGGTTGCGGGCGCCTCCCTTCTTTTCGGTACCGCCGTAGCCCTGGCCATCTATATGGTCAATATTGAAAGTCTCCGCTTCCTTCCTTCGGAATTTTTCAGCATTCTTCCCTACATAATCACCCTTATTACCTTAGTGCTCTTCTCGGGAAGGGATTATGCACCCAGGGCTTCAGGGCAGCCTTATGAGCGGGGGGGAAGCTGATGTCTACTCTGGGCTTCACGGTAGCCTTATGAGCGGGGCGGAAGCTGATGTCTACTCAGGGCTTCACGGCAGCCTTATGAGCTGGGGGGAAGCTGAGAAGGCAGCCCCCGGCTTCGGGAAAGCCCATAGGAGGGGATCAGCAGTTGATGCTCGCCCGGAAAGGCGGATTATGTTATTTATACCGGCAGCCTGCATTCTGCCGGGCAACCATTGATTAGGAGTAACTCATGGACCATTCGGTACAGAAAAAACGTCAGCTGGAACACTTTTCCTCGGGCACCCCTCATAACCAGGCCCAAAAGGGAGAACTCGCACCCTTCGTCCTTATGCCCGGGGATCCCTTGCGGGCCAAGTACGTAGCAGAGACCAGACTGGCCAATGCCCGCCAGGTCACCGGCGTTCGCAATATGTTCGGTTTTACCGGCACATGGAAGGGCAAAGAGGTCAGCGTCATGGCCTCGGGTATGGGAGCTCCCTCCATGGGTATCTATTCCTTCGAGCTCTTCGCCTTCTACGGGGTCGAGAGTATCGTCCGGATCGGCACCTGCGGTGGCATGATCGCCGACATCGACGTGGGCGACCTGGTCATAGCCATGACAGCCTCCACCGACTCGAATTACGCCCATCAATACAGGCTTAACGGCAGTTTTTCTCCCTGCGCCGACTATCTCCTACTAGAAAAAGCAGTTTTTTCGGCCAAGACCAGGAAGATCAGACATTGGGTGGGGGGCATCTTCTCCTCCGATGTATTCTCCCTCTATTCGGCCCTGCCTGAAGAAGAAGGCTGGGAGCGCTGGGCTTCCATGGGCTGCGGCGCTACCGACATGGAATGCTTCGCTCTCTACTGCAACGCCGCCTACCTGCGTAAAAAGGCCCTCACCCTCCTCACCTGCTCGGATTCTAATATCTCCCGCAAGGAGATGAGCCCCCAGGAACGCCAGACCTCCCTCAACTCCATGTTCGACGTGGCCCTCGACCTGGTCTGAGGGGTCTAAGGCATCTTTCGTGGACGAAACGATGAAAGCTAAGGCTGGGAACTATCTCAGCCTTTTGGAGCGAAGGTACGCCTGCAAGCGCTTTTCTGCAGAGTATAAGCCAGATAAGGATACTATTTCATATATCCTGGAGTGCGGAAGACTCGCTCCATCTTCTTTCGGCCTGGAGCCCTGGCATTTTATGGTTTTTTCAAGCGACGATACCATAAAATCCCTGGGGGATCTCTGCTTTAGCCAAGAGGCTGTCTATACTTCCAGCTTTGCGGTGACGATTCTCGTCCGAAAAGGCGATTGCTATGAATCCGATTCTGACTTCATACGGACGAGGTCCGAACGTTTTCCTGGGGGCTATGGGGTCTTCAGGCCCGATTACCAGCCCTACCACGAGTTCCTCCAGTCCGTCCACAGGACTGAGCACTGGGCCAGGGCACAGAGCTATATCGCCGCATCCTTCATGATGCTGGGCGCAGCGTCCATAGGCCTTGATTCCTGCCCCATCGAGGGATTCGACGAGGACGCCCTGCTCCGCTTTCTTAAGAAGGATGAACAACAGTGGCTGCCGGGCATTGTCCTGGCTTTCGGCAAAAGGGACGAGGAAATCAGGCAGAAAATTCGCCAACCTTTGGAGAACCTGGTCGAGTTTATCTGAGCGCTAAAGCGCGCGACTTTACTTAAACGTGACTTTACTTAAACGCGACTTTACTTAAACGCGACTATGATAAAACGCAACTTTGCTAGGGAATGACTTTACTAGAGCGCGACCGCGCACGAGCGTAACTGCGCTAGAGCGCGATTGGGCTAGAGCGCGACCGCGCACGAGCGTAACTGCGCTAGAGCGCGACTACTCTGCAATATCTTTTTTTGCCGGCCCTGAGAATCAGCCCGGAATCCTGGTCGAGCCTGGTGGACCCTACCATGAAGACCGGATCGTCGATAGTCTCGAGCTCCCCGCCTTTCGCATTAGAGATGAATGCCCCGCCCTGCTGCACCAGGCGCCGCGCCTCGCTCTTGGTGGCCGCCAGCCCCGCGTCTACGAACAAGTCCAGTATTCCGTAGCCGGTCTCGAACCTGGCCAGGCTTAACCGGACCGTGGGCATGGCGCTCTTGTCGCCAACGCCACTAAAAGCAGCCTTGGCTCCAGAAAGGGCCTTGTCCGCCTCTTCCGTTCCATGGATCATAGCCGTCACTTCCCAGGCAAGTCGCTCCTTGGCGGCATTGATAGCCGAATCTTTACCCGCGGCGAGCTTTCGGCATTCATCAACCGGAAGGAAGGTGAACATCAGCAGGAAACGTTCCACATCCGCATCGGACAGGTTCCTCCAATATTGGAAGAATTCGTAGGGGCTGGTCATCTCCGGATCGAGGAAGAGGGCGCCCTTCTCGGTCTTGCCCATCTTCTTGCCGTCGCTGGTGGTGACCAGGGGGAAGGTGAGCCCGAAGCATTCTGCCCCCTCAACCCTTCTGATGAGTTCGATGCCTGCCACGATATTGCCCCACTGGTCGTCGCCGCCCACCTGGAGCCTGCAGCCGTGCCGCTTGTAGAGCTGGAGGTAGTCGTAACTCTGGAGGAGCTGATAGTTGAATTCGATAAAGGAAAGGCCTGTCTCCAGCCTCATCTTGTAGGACTCGAAGGAGAGCATGCGGTTCACTGAAAAGTGCCTGCCGATATCCCGCAGAAAATCGATGTAGTTGAGATCGGCCAGCCAGTCTTTGTTGTTGGCCGAGTAGAGAGTCTTGCCGTCGAACTTGAGAAACCTATCCAGCTGTTTCAGAAAGCGATTTGCATTGGCGTCGATCTCCTCATAGCTGATAATCTGACGCATAGTGGTCTTGCCCGAAGGATCGCCGATCCGGGCTGTACCGCCGCCCATGAGAACGATGGCGTTGTGCCCAGCCTCGTGAAGATGGCGTATGGCAAAGTAGGGAACCATGTGTCCTATATGGAGAGAAGGTCCGGTGGGGTCGCAACCCTCGTAGAGGGTGATCGGTCCTTCGTCCATAAGCTTGGACAGGCCTTCCAGGTCGGTGCACTGCTGTATAAAACCGCGGGTTTGCAGGGTTTCAAGGGCTTTGTTCATGAATTTCCTCGCTTTCTTGGGCCAGTATAGCGGTAAAGACGATTTTTTCTCAATATATCGGGGCTATTTTCATCCAGCAACGCAAATAATATTTTATTTTTTTCCACGCCTGTGCTATTATTACATTGATAGAGGCTCAAGGTATAGGTTTTAGTCCGATACTAAGGGCGAAGACGCTCCGATAAGCCTCTCAAAGAGTCATTCCCAAGGAGAAGAACATGGCGACAAACGGAACCGCGATGACAAAAGCCCAGCTGGTCACCGCCCTTGCAGAGAAGACGAGCATGACAAAGAAGGATGTGAAGGTGTTTCTCGATTCTCTCGCAGAAGTGGCCTACAAGGAAGTCAAGAAAAACAAAAAGTTCACCCTCCCCGGGTTCGGCATTCTGAAACTTGCCAAGCGCAAGGCCCGCACCGGAAGAAATCCCGCCACCGGTGAAGCGATCAAGATCCCGGCTAAGACGGCGGTAAAGTTCACCGTTTCCAAGCCCTGCAAAGAAGGGGTGCTGGGAAAATAAGGCAGTAAAAAAGGGCTGCGGGAAATTCCTGCAGCCCTTTTTGTTTTAAAGTTTTTCTTTCGCACTATCTTCGCGAAGATGATGCACTCTCGTTTTCGTTAGCACCGAGAGCAGCTCTGATAGAATTGACACCGCAATTTCTTCTGGAGTCTCAGCTCCTATATCCAGGCCGACTGGAGCATGGATTTTTCCGAGTAATTCCGTTGAATAACCCTCGGCTTTAAGTTCATTCAACAACTTGCCGACCTTTCGTCTTGAACCAAGCAGGCCAAGGTACGCCCAAGGCCTGCCCAGCAGCGCCCGGAGCGCCTCGTTATCTCTGGAATGGGTGGCGATAACGGCGGCTCGGCTGGGATCGTCCGGAAGTCTGGAGAGCAGGCCGCCTAGATCCTTATCGATATGGAAAATCGCTGCTTTAGGAAAGTCCTCCCGTTGGAGGGTTTCTTCCCTGTCGTCGGCGATCTCTACAGAAAAGCCAAGATAGTCTGCCAGCCTGGCCAATGCCAGTCCGACATGGCCCGCACCGACGATAAGAATCCTCCGCCGGGCAGGTATAACATCAATGTAGAGTTCCTGGGCTCCGCCGCACTGCATGGAGGGAGAATCCTTGTCCCGGTTTTCCACAAGCTCGTAGCGCAGGAGCCTGGGTTTCGACTCGGCGATACAGCCCAGGGCTTCGGATACGACCTTTGCTTCAAGGTCTCCCCCGCCGATCGTTCCCAGGGTGCCACCATCGGCCCGGACCAGGAGCCTGGCCCTGGTTCTGGGGGTAGAGCCCGAGCTGGAGAGGATGCTCACCATGGCGAAGGCCCTTCCCTGAGCGCTCAAGGCCGCGGCTTCGGCCAGGACTTTTGCATCCTCGTTCATGGTCTAAACCCTCTTGTACGTCTTGATCTTGCCGCGCAGGTACTCATGGAGCGACGCGCGGGGAACCCTGTCCTGAAGCATGCTGTCCCTGTCCCTGACGGTGACCGTACCGTCTTCCTTGGACTGGTAGTCGATGGTGACGCAATAGGGAGTGCCGATCTCGTCCTGGCGGCGGTAACGCCTGCCTATGGCACCGGACTGATCATAATCGGTGGAATAGTCCTCTTTCAGCTCCGCCCTGATGTCCTTAGCCAGCTCGGCCAGCCCGTCTTTCTTCATGAGGGGCAGGACAGCCACGGTGACCGGGGCCAGGAGGGGGTGAAAATGGAGAACGGTGCGCCAGTCGTCGTCGTTGCCTTTGTCGGCCACCTTCTGGTCTTCGTAGGCGTCGCAGAGGACCATGAGAAGCTGCCTGGTCAGCCCTGCGCTGGTCTCGATGATGTAGGGAATATAGCGGGCGTTTCCGTTATCCTGGTCTATGTACTGCATGTCCTTGCCCGAGAACTCCTGATGCCTGGTGAGGTCGTAGTTGGTGCGGTTGTGCACACCTTCAAGCTCCTTGAAGCCCATGGGGAACTCGTACTCGATGTCGTAGGCGTCCTTAGCGTAGTGGGCGAGCTCCTCCGGTCCGTGCTGGTGCCAGCGAAGCTTGTCCATTCGGACGCCCAGCTTTTCATAATAGGCCCAGCGCTGCCCTCTCCAATAATCGAAAAATTTCTCGTCCTCTCCTGGCTTGACGAAGTACTGCATCTCCATTTGCTCAAACTCGCAGGTGCGGAATATGAAGTTCTTGGTGACGATCTCGTTGCGGAAGGCCTTGCC
>DFYR01000023.1:24062-27576 GCA_002383375.1 Spirochaetaceae bacterium UBA4077 | reverse complement strand
GAAGCGGGTCTTGCACTTCTTGCAGTCCACCAGAGGGTCGGTGAAGTTATCCACGTGCCCCGAAGCCTCCCAAACCCTGGGATGCATAAGGATGGCCGCATCCAGGCCGACGATGTCGTCGTGGAGCTGGGTCATCTCCTTCCACCAGAACCTTGAAATGCGGTTCTTGAGCTCGACTCCCATGGGTCCGTAATCCCAAGCCCCGGCCTGGCCTCCGTAGATCTCTGAGGACTGAAAGACAAATCCCCGTCGCTTGGCCAGCGAGACGATTTTTTCCATGCTGAGGGATTCCTGGGTTTCGGGATTCTGTGCTGCCATTATGCCTGCTCCTGTGCGGTGCTTCCGGTGAGCGGAAAGCTATAAAGTACCGGGAGGATAGCTCAGCGGAGTGTAAGCTTCCGCCCGGCCGATGGCCTGGAGTATATACCGTGGGAGCCGGGCGATGCGAGGGGGGATGAACGTCTTCGAGCCTACATGCCGGAAAAACAAAAGGGGCTTCCCAAGGTTTTGGGAAGCCCCTTCATTCGATTGCTTGACTAGAACTAGTCAGCAGATTTTCGCCTCAGGTTAGCTTAGGGCTCGACGGTGGCGTTATAGACCTGCTGTCCGTCCTTCATTTCGATGATGACGACGGACTTGACCGGGTTTCTGTTCTCATCGTAGCTGATCTGTCCGCCCACGCAGGCCAGATCGGTGGTCTTGAGCGCGTCGCGGATGGCTTCGTTGTTGGTCTTGCCAGCCCGCTTGATGGCGTCCAGAAGGATGTTCATGCCGTCGTAGGCAAGGACTGCCAGGGCGTCGGGTGCAGCGCCGAACTTAGCGCTGTACTTGCGCACGATATCCTGAACGACGGGCCTTGTGTCGTCCTTGGAATAGTGGTTGGTGAAGTAGCCGCCGTTGACCGCGTCGCCGCCGATGTTGACCAGCTCGGAGGAATCCCAGCCGTCGCAGCCTAGCAGTGTGCCTTCGTAGCCGAGTTCCCTGATCTGCTTGGCGATGAGTCCCACATCGTTATAGTAGGCGGGGATGTAGACAGCCTGGGGCTTGGCCTGGACAATTTTTGTGAGCTGAGCCTTGAAGTCAGTGGCACCGGAGGGATATCCCTCGCTGGCTACGACCTGGCCGCCCAGCGAAGAGAAGGAGGCGCTGAAGGTCTCGGCAAGACCCTTGGAATAGTCGTTGCCCAGGTCGAAGATCACGCCTGCGGTCTGGAATCCCAGGTTCCCCACGGCGAATTTGGCCATGACCGAGCCCTGGAATGGATCGATAAAGCAGCTTCTAAAAACATAATCGCCGATCTGGGTGACTTTTTCGTTGGTGGCGGTGGGGGTCATCATGGGAATCTTAGCCGCCTGGGCTATGGGGGCGCCAGCCAGGGCAACCCTGGAGGTAATGCCGCCCACAATAGCGACCACCTTGTCCTGCTCGATCAGCTTGCTGAAAACAGCTGCGCCTTCGGCGGGATCACCCTTATCATCCTCGACGATGAGCTTGATCTGCTTGCCCAGAACGCCGCCTGCGGCATTCCACTCTTCGACGGCAAGGCTCATGCCGTTCTTGGTGGACTGGCCGAAGGTAGCCGCCTCACCGGTGAGCGGCGAAATACCACCGATCTTGATCTCCGCGGCTTTCCCTCCGCCGCAGGATGTCAGCGCGAACGCTGCGACGACCATGACTGCGAGTACGATCATCGTTCCACGCGATTTCATGTCTCCTCCTTGTACCTCTTCCTATACTTCACCGGCTTAAAGCCGGCATGTTTCGAGAATGGGGGATAAAAGTTCCCCGGTCTAAATAATTTTCTTGACGATTTTTGCCCAGCTGTCCCGCAGCGAGACCGATCGGTTGAAGACCAAGGCTTCGGGTTTAGAATCGGTATCCACGCAAAAATAACCCAGGCGCTCAAATTGCACCGTAGCTCCGCCTTCGAGCCCGGCCAAGGCCGGCTCTCCCCTGGCTTCCTGCACGCGTTCCAAGGACGTGCTTGAGAGATTGTCCAGGAACGAACCCCCTTCTGGTATCTCCATAGGCCGTTCGGACTCGAAGAGGTGATCGTAGAGCCGGGCTTCAAAGGAGCAAGCCTGGTCTGCCGAAACCCAGTGGATCGTGCCTTTGACCTTTCTGTTATCCGGAGCGTCCCCTCCCCTGGTTTGAGGATCGTAGCTGCAGTGAACTCTCAGGATCTCTCCAGTGATCGGATCCTTGTCGAAGCCGGTACAGGTTACGATATAGGCGTAGCGAAGCCGCACCTGGTTGCCGGGAAAGAGCCTGAAGTACTTGGGCGGGGGCAGTTCCTGGAAGTCATCCCTTTCGATCCATAACCTCCGGGAAAAGGGGATCTGTCGCTTTCCATGCTCCGGGTCCTCGGGGTTGTTGACCGCCTCGAGCATTTCAATCTTGCCTTCGGGCCAATTATCGATGACCAGTTCCAGGGGACGCAGGACAGCCATGTAGCGAGAAGCCCTCTTGTTGAGATCCTCCCTGAGGCAGTGTTCCAGGAGCTGTATATCCACCATGGAATCGGTTTTTGCGATGCCAATGCGGCCGAGGAAGTCCTTTATGGCCTCGGGCGTGTAGCCTCTGCGCCGCAGGCCGGCAAGGGTGGGCATACGCGGATCGTCCCAGCCTGAGACCTTCTTTTCCTGCACCAGGCGGATGAGCCAGCGCTTGGAAAGAACGGTGTGGGTGAGGTTGAGCCGGGCGAATTCTATCTGCCTGGAAGGGAAGACCTCGCAGTGCTCGATGAACCAGTCATAGAGGGGCCGGTGAATTTCATATTCCAGTGAACAGAGAGAATGGGTAATCCCTTCGATAGCGTCCGAGAGCGGATGCTGAAAATCGTACATGGGATAGATGCACCAGGCAGTACCCGTCCTGTAGTGAGGCTCCCTTCTGATGCGGTACATGACCGGGTCGCGCATGAGGAGGTTGGGATGAGCCATGTCGATCTTAGCGCGCAGGGTCTTGGAGCCGTCGGGATACTCCCCTGCCCTCATTCGGGCGAAAAGATCGAGGTTTTCATCCACGCTCCGGTCGCGGTAGGGGCTGTTTTTGCCGGGGGGAGTATAGGTGATGTTGTTCTTGTCAGGAACGTTCGTACCCCGGTATTCCTTAATCTGCTCCTCGTCCAAATCGTCCACGTAGGCCAGGCCTTTTCGGACCAGTAGCCGGGCCAGCTCGTAGAGTTTTTCGTAGTAATCGGAGGCGTAGTATTCTCTGTCTTCCCAATCGTAACCCAGCCAGCGGACATCCCGCTTTATAGCCTGCACGTAGGAGATATCCTCTTTTTCGGGGTTGGTGTCGTCGAAACGGAGATTGCAGCGGCCGGAGAAGCTCTCGGCCACGCCGAAATCTACAAATATGGCTTTTGCATGACCTATGTGGAGCCAGCCGTTGGGCTCGGGCGGAAAACGCGTGCGCACTTCCTGGGTCCTGCCTTCGGCAATGTCCTTGGCTACAGCCTCGCGGATAAAATCCAGATAGCCTTCGTCTTTCTCTGGTGTTTCGCTCATGG
>DFYR01000023.1:12581-24056 GCA_002383375.1 Spirochaetaceae bacterium UBA4077 | reverse complement strand
ATCTCAAGTACTGAAGAGATTGTTGCCCGCGAAATAGGGATCGCTAGTGGCATTCAGCCCGAGCCTGCGCAGGCCTCCCTCGTCGCCCGTGGAGGGAATGTGTGTTAGATGGAGTTCGCAGCCCGCCAATGCCTTCAGAGCTTCCATGCCCGCCTGAGCCGAGGGATTCATGGCCGCGCTCACCGAGAGGGCTATGAGGGTTTCGTCCAGGCTCAGGGAAAGGGATTTGCGTCCCATCACGTCCCGCTTCATGCTGGCAATGCTGGCGGTGACTATGGGAGGCAATAGGTGGATTTTCTTGGGAATGCCGGCCAGCTTTTTTGCGGCGTTCAGCACCACAGCGCTGGCGGCGTGTAGAAAGGGAGAGTTCTTTCCTGTGACGATCGTTCCATCGGGCAGCTCGAGGGCGGCTCCAACGCAGATTCCGTCGTGGCCCTTCCCTTCCTTGAGGGCTTTTTCCATCGCGGCCCGGGCGGGTAGCACCACTGCCCTGTCTTCGGGCTTTATCTCAAGCTCGTCCATTATAGCCTGTATGCGCTGGACAGCCGGCTTTTCGCTCAAACCCAGGGCGTATTCGCAGGAATGCCTGAAGAATCGGCGCAGGACCTCCTGACAGGCAGCCCTGCGCACCTCGGCGTCGTCGATGATGCCTGCGGCGATCCTGTTCACCCCCATCTCGGTGGGCGATACATAGCCGACGCTGCCGCCTGAAATCTTGTCGAGAATTCGCCTTAATACAGGGAAGACTTCCACGTCCCGGTTATAGTTGATCGCCGTCTCGCCCCTGGCTTCCAGATGGAAAGGGTCGACGCAATTAAAATCGGCTAGATCCACCGTTGCAGCTTCGTAGGCAATATTCACCGGGTGTTTAAGCGGCAGGTTCCAGACCGGAAAGGTCTCGAACTTGGCGTATTCGGCTTTCCTGCCCGCGCAATAATCGGCGTAGACCAGGGAGAGGGCGGTGGCCAGCTTGCCTGAACCCGGGCCTGGGCCAGTGACAACCACAATGGGTTTGGAGGTGGGTATGTATTCGTTCGCACCGTAGCCTTCGGAACTGACGATGCGTTCGATGTCCGAGGGATAGCCTTTTGTGGGCCTGTGGCGGAATACCTTGACGCCCCGGCGCTCAAGCAGGGCGCCAAATTGTTTGGCCGCGCCCTGGTCCTCGTAGCGAGTGATCACCACCCCGGCAACCGAAACCCCCCAGTCGCCCAGTTGATCGAAAATCTGCAAGGCGCTGGCGTCGTAGGTGATACCGAAGTCGCCCCGCATGCGCTTTCGTTCTATGTCGCCGGCATAAATGCAGAGAATGACTTCAGCCTTGTCCTTGAGCATGGACAGAAGGCGGATTTTTACGTTGGGATCGTAACCTGGAAGAACCCTGGCAGCGTGCCAGTCCCAGAGGAGCTTCCCTCCGAATTCCAGATAGAGTTTTTCGGTCTTTTCAGCCCTTTCGCGAATTAGCGCCGACTGTTGGGCAAGGTATTTTTCGTTGTCGAAGGCAATACGCCGCACCGTGCTACACCTCGCTTCTTTCTAGATGGGCAATAGCCGCAGCGATCCGCTCTTTTATCTCCCTTGCTCCCAGCAGCCTCATGGATTCAAAGAGCGGAGGGCTTACCCTGGATCCTGTCACAGCGACCCTGAGGGGCATAAGCAGATCCCCTAGCTTGGCGGGAATCTGGGCTGCCTTGGCCCTGAAGGCTTCCTCGGCTTCCTCCAGGCGTTCCAGATCGATGTTGTTCAGAAGCGCGAGATCTTCCTGGAGCATGCGGATCGCAGCTGCCTTGTCCAGCTTCTTAGGTATGAACTCCGTCGCTGCCGGAAACTCCGGCTTCCCATAGAGGTAGCTCATGAGTGATGCCGCTTCGGTGAGGAATTTCATCCGCTCTTTGACCAGAGGCATGGCCTTGACGTCGAGCAGGTCGGCGACGCTGTCGTCCTCCTTTCGCAGTCCTGCCTCGACGAGGTAGGGTTTAACCAGGGCAGCCAGTTCTTGGTCGGTTTTAAGCCTAATATACTGGCCGTTGAACCATTCGAGCTTCTGGTAATCGAAAACCGCCGGTGCCTTGTTCAGCTTTTCGATCTTGAACAGACTTTCCATCTCAGCCAGGCTATACAGGTCCCTGCCCTCCAGGAAGGAGCATCCGAGATGGGCGATATAATTGATCAGGGCTTCGGGAAGATAGCCTGCCTTCCTGAACTCGTTCACCGCGGTGGCTCCGTGGCGCTTTGACAGCTTGTGCCCGTCTTGGCCCAGCACCATAGGCAAGTGGCAAAGCTCGGGCTGCTCCCAGCCGAAGGCGTCGTACATGATTTTATGAAGAGGCGCCGAGGGTATCCACTCCTGGGCTCTCATGACCTGAGTTATGCCCATGAGGTGATCGTCCACCACATTTGCCAGATGGTAGGTGGGGAAGCCGTCGGACTTGATAAGCACTGGATCGGGGCTGATATCGGCGTTTTTCCACTCGATCCTGCCTAAAAGCTTGTCATGGAATACTGTCGTACCGTCCAGAGGGATCTTAAGCCGGATGACACGGCTTTTCCCCGCGGCCAGATTGTTTTCTATCTCGTCGGAGCTGAGGTTTCTACAATGCCGGTCGTAGCCGAAAGACTCAGCCTTGGCCTTGGATTGCTCCTCCCTGAGCAGTTCCAGCCGTTCGGCATCGCAGAAACAGTAATAGGCCCTGTCCATGGCCACCAGCTGTTCGGCATATTCCCGGTACAGGTTAAAACGCTCGGATTGGACATAGGGTCCTACAGGGCCGCCCAGGTCAGGACCCTCGTCCCAATAAAAACCCAGCCAGTGGAATGTATCGTAGAGATTTTTTACGTATTCATCGGAATACCTGCTCCGATCCGTATCCTCGAGCCTGAGAATGAAGGATCCGCCGGTGGAACGGGCGAAAAGATAGTTGATGAGGGCGGTTCTGACCCCGCCGATATGCTGGTTCCCTGTGGGTGAGGGAGCGTATCGAACTCTTGTGCTCATGGGTCTTCTCCTTGCGCAAGCCAATTAAAAGGATTCTGGATGACGGGCGAGTATAGCCCCCGCTTGAGTAAGGGGTCAAGGTAAAGTCAGTTTTCTATGCCTTAAAACCCCTCATTATCCGTAGCACAGCCCAGGTTAACCCTAGAGGGATAAGGCTTGAAAGCCAGAGCAATAGACGCCCTGCAAGACGCAGAATCCGGAGTTTTTCCAGCTTGAAGAATGTGCAGAAAAGGTCGAAGAAAAACGATGCCGAAAGAAAATAAAAAAGGCCGACCGAGGATGCGCTCAAACAAACCGTAACTGCGTTTTTTAAGCCCTGGGGAGCTTCCAGCAAGGCCACCGCTGTCAGGATCAGAGCGCAGAACGCAAGTCCCAGGAATGAGACAAGGGCTAAACCAGCCATGAGGGATCGGCTTTTTTTCAAGCCATTGTCCTGTCCCTCGGATTGCCCACTGGGCTGCTCAGCGAGTTGCCCTTGAGCCAGTTCTCCAAGTTGTTCTTTATACTGATCCGAAAGACCGGTCCCTGTTTGATCCGAATCCATGATACTATATCCTAGCATTGAGAAACGTAAAAGCAAGGAGTCTGGGATGGAGTACTTTTTTAATTTCAACAAACTGGGCTACCTGAAGGCTAAGAAACCAAAAACCTGCATTCTCTGCGCCATCATCGAAGGATCGGAGGATGTGGATCGCTTGGTTGTATACGAAAGTGAACATATTATAGTATCGCTTAACCTCTATCCCTACAATCCGGGCCACCTCTTGCTGATACCGCGGCGGCATCTGATGGATATTCGACAGATGAGCCCTGAAGAGAACAGGTCCATGAATGAGCTTATCGGGCGATGCCTTGATCATCTGGACAGATTGTACAAGCCGGCGGGATATAACATTGGCTACAACCAGGGGCTGGCGGCCGGAGGCAGCATAGAGCATCTGCACCTTCACATAATCCCCAGATATCAGAACGAAATAGGAATCGCCGAGCTTTTGGGCGGAAAGAAGGTGCTGGTCCAAAACCCCATGGAAACCCTAACGCTGCTGCGCGATGCGTTCGCTGCCCAGGGGGAGCATGACCAAGAGGGGAGATGAACCCGCCCTCAGCTCTACGCACTCGCCCAGGCTTTTATTGCTTATGCCGAAGTATCCCCGTTCCCATGCGAGTCCCTCGAGAGGCCATTGAAGCCCTCTGGATGCCATGCCTCGGCAGAGTTCGACAGCTAGCGGGAAAACCGAGACCAGAGAACCAGGGTTCACTGAAAAGCTGGCAACCTTTCCCGCCCCCAGGTAAAACGATGATTCCCTTTGGGTATGCCATTCCTGGGGAGGGTCCTTGCGCTCAAAGAGTCTGAGAATAGCCACCAGATGATCAAGGCGCCCCCCTCCGCCGCCGGCTATGGCCAGGATATCTGCTCCCCTCCTCCTGGCGGCCTTGATGGCTATTTCGGTGTCGGTATCGTCCTTGTCCCGAGGATAGCCCAGAACCTTGCCAGCAGGGAGGCCAGAAAGGATTCCCCTGTCCGAAAGGCTGTCGAAGTCTCCGACCACGAGCTCCGGATCGATATCGGCCGCCAGGGACGTGTCGTATCCCGAATCAGCGGCGATGACCATGTCCGCGGAAAGAGCAAGGGCTTTTAAAAAATCCGGCGGCGGCGATTCGCCCCCGGTGATTATGAGCGCTTTCATTGCCTTGTAGGATCGTCGCAAGGGCTCGGGCTTGTCAACAGCTGGCTTGTCGTGGACAGTCTTGCGCTTGGGTACAGGTTTGTCGTGGACAGTCTTCGGCAAGGAAGTGTACACTCCTTCCGAGGCCTAGCCGGGGTTTATCCGCAGAAGGGGATATAGCGGTATCAGGCTCATTTTTCGATAAGGAACTCTAAGGATGAGGGTATTTCCGTATCGCCCACCGCGGGCGGTGAAAGACATAGCGCGTACGCTGGCGCAGCACGGACGCACCGCCTTCGTAGTGGGCGGCAGTCTGCGCGACCACCTGCTTGGCCTCGACGCCGGCTCAGACATAGACATGGCCAGCGATGCCAGTCCCGAGGAAATACTCAAGCTATTCCGCAGGGTCGTTCCCACAGGGATCAAGCACGGTACGGTGACCATCCTCACGCCGGGCATGTCCGTCGAAATGACCACCTTCAGGGCGGAGAAATCCTATAAGGACGGCAGGCACCCCGAGGCGGTGGAATTCCTGGGAGATATTCACTCAGATCTTGCCAGGCGGGACTTCACCATGAACGCCATGGCGTTTAATCCCCTGACCGGGGATTTTATCGACCCCTTCGACGGCAGGGGCGATATAGCCAGAAGACTTATTCGGAGTGTCGGAGATCCCTGCGAGCGTTTTTCCGAGGATGGTTTGCGCTCTATGCGGGCGGTACGCTTCGCCGCCCAACTCGGTTTCGTTATAGAGCAAGCCACCCTCGAATGTATACCCAAGACCATCGAAACCTTTAAAAAGGTATCCATGGAGCGTCTCAGGGACGAACTCGGCAAGATTCTCTTAAGCGACCGCCCCTCCTGGGGTTTTTCGCTTCTGGAGCAGACCGGCCTTCTTGACATCCTTTTGCCCGAACTCCTGGCCGGCAGGGCTTGCGGACAAAAGGGAGATCACCGCTTCGACGTGCTGGACCATCTCTATTACTCAGTGGACGCGGCGCCCAAAAACCTGGTTCTCCGCCTGGCGGCCCTTTTCCACGACATCGGAAAGCCCCAGGCCAAGACAGAATCCGGGCAGGGTGAGATTAGCTTCCACCGGCACGAACTACTATCGGCTTCAATGGCTACAAAGATCATGAAGCGGCTCAAATATCCGAACGATACCATAAACGAAGTCGCCCACCTGGTGCGCCACCACATGTTCAACTATACCGAGGAATGGAGCGACGCCGCGGTGCGTCGCTTCGTAGCCGCCGTGGGGAGGGAGAACCTTGAATCCCTCTTTCTCCTCCGCTGCGCCGATAGCGCAGGGATAAATAAGACAGCACCGGATCCGAGAAAGCTCGATCCATTCAGGCACAGGATAGAACAGCTACTAGCCCAAGACTCCAGCCTTAGTCTCAAGGACCTGAAGATAAACGGTAACGATCTGGCGCAGATCGGTATTCCCCGAGGTCCTGTAATGGGAAGAATACTATCGGAACTATTAGAAACAGTCTTGGATGACCCCGAGCAGAACGACCGTGAAAGTCTTTTGAGTATAGCAGCGGGAATTAAGGGGAAATATGGTATCGGGAACTAGGGGAGCGTTCTGGCTGCGCTAAGGCCTGTTATCGAGGAAAGGAGCCGGGCTGTCTCGGCCGAAGATTCCAAAAGAGCAAAAAAAACACCTTCCGCCGCCTTCTGCTCGGCCTGTTTCTTGGTCTTGCCGGGAAAAGGACCATAGCTTTGACCGTCGAGACTGCAGACAACCCAGAAAAGCCGTTCATGCTGCGGACCTTCGGCTTTCCGAAGGCTGTAGGCCGGCAGGGTTTTTAGGTATTTCTGGGCAAATTCCTGGATTATTGTCTTGTAATCTTTACTTGGCGCCGCTATGGATCGCTCTATCTCCGGTCCCAGCAATCGCTGTATAAGTTCCAGGGCTTTTTCTGCTCCCTGATCCACGTACCAGGCACCGATAAGCGCTTCCAGTGCATCGGCGAGCATGGCCTTCTTGGACCTGCCGCCGGAGAGTTCTTCTCCCCTCCCCATCCGCAGCGCTTCGGGAAGCCCGATAGAGCGCGCGATGGATGCCAGCGCCGGTTCAGACACGACCTGGCTTTTTATCCGGGCAAGATCGCCCTCGGAGCCTTCGGGCAGGCGCCGGTAGAGAATCGTCGCCACAGCCTGACCCAGGACAGCGTCGCCGAGAAACTCAAGCCGTTCGTTATGGGCAGCGCGTTCGCCCCGACCCGCCTCGTTGATATATGAACGATGCGTGAGCGCCCTGTCGAGAAGCTCCACTGTGGAGAACTGCAGATTTAAGGATTTTTGGAAACGAAGGAGGGCTTCGAGGCGCTGAGAATCTTCTTCCGCGTCCATGTTCTGGAACTTGCTGGACAAATCCTCAGCACCCCTTTTTTAAGAAAGTTATTTTACCTGGGTTTTGATGAATTCGTAGGCGTCCCTGACGGTCTCGAATTCGTTCGCCTTCTCATCGGGGATCTGGATTCCCAGTTCCTCTTCGATGCCATACACGAGTTCGTAGGTGTCCAGGGAATCGGCGCCAAGGTCCTGCCTGAAGGATGCGTCCAGCGTGATCTTGCTGTCCTCGACTTCAAGCTTGTCAGCGATGATCTTTTTCACTTTCTCGAAGAGCTCGTCCATCTATGGTCTCCTTATTTCGATTCTGGAGTGAAAACCTGCCTGCCCCGGTAGAAACCGCATTTTGGGCAGACTCGGTGCAGAAGAACCGGGTTTCCGCAGTTGCCGCACTGCACAATCGTGGGAGCGCTAAGCTTCATGTTTACGGCACGGCGTCTACGCGTCCTTGCTTTAGAAGTTCTAAATTTAGGTACAGCCATGATATAACCTCATTCTCGCTAAGTTTCACAGCCAGAACAACTGGCGACGATATACAAAACTCAATATTTTGTCAAGACTTCCCGTCCTGGCGGGACTCCTGAAATCGCAGGCTACAATATCCTATAATTCAATCTTGTAAAAGAGGTCCATAACGCTTTTCGAGCTCTTTTTCCACCAGGGGAGGCACTATGCCGTGGGGCAGATGCTTCCAGGACACGACCAGCTCGCGCACGGCGCTGGAACTTATGTCGGAAAGCTCGGGACTGGAGAACATGATCATCGTCTCCAGGGGATTCCCTAGACGACTGTTCATGGCGGCCATCATCTGTTCATAGGGCACGTCGGCCATACTGCGGACGCTCCGCAAAAGAACACCGCAATCGTTTTTCCGGGCATATTCCGAAATGAGACCCTCCCAGGAGTCCAGGACAACGTTGGAAACATTTTCGTCCGCTAAAAGCCGCTGCAGCATCTGCATGCGCTCTTCGAGGCTGAAGAGGGTTTTTTTAAGCAGATTTAGTCCGACCACGACACGGAGTTCCTGGAAAATGGGAGAAGCCCTGCGAATGATATCCACATGTCCCAAGGTCGGGGGATCGAAGGTACCGGCAAATACGGCTTTCATGCATTGGAATGTATAACCGCCGTACGGAGAGGTCAATACTGTTCCACCGTGGGTTTATCTGCCATAATGCCGTTCTGAGGTTGTAATGGCTATTTTTATTGCACTGTCTCTGGCCTCGGCCTTGCTCGGGGCACTCGCCCTCCCCAACGAACTTTTTTTATACGGGGCTTGGCCGCTGGGCTTTTTTGCACTGGCGCCTCTGTATGTAGCCCTCAAATCCTGCCACAAGTCCGGACAAGCTGCATTGTGTGGAGCCATCTACGGAGGTCTCCACCATGCATTGAGCTCCTACTGGCTGTACTTCTACCGCGGCTTCGCTTTCTGGACCCTGGGATCCACCACTATAGCCTATGCTGTAATTTACGCCGTCGCCGCGGTCTACGCCCAGTTTCTCCTCTCGGGCAGAAACGAGGCATACCGGCCCTTCATATTCGCCCTTGGATGGACGGTGCTGGAGTATCTCAAGTCCATCGGTTTTCTCGGCTATCCCTGGGGCTTGATCCCCTACTCCCTCAGCGCCCTTCCCCTCCTGCTCCAGATTGTCGACATCACCGGCGTCTACGGCCTCTCCTTCCTGCTTGCCCTCTCTTCCGCCCTCGCCGCCGATTGGTTTAAGAAACCGGGATTTAGTGCGGAAAGAGCACGACCAAGCGCCTTCTTCCTCGTGCTTCTAACCCTCTGCATGGGTTACGGCCTGTACTCCATGAACAGAGTCATCCCTGTCAAGGCCGAGTTTAAAGCCCTTCTGGTGCAGCAGAACACCGATCCCTGGATCGCCGGAGAGCTGGCAGCCCTCAGCTCCAACCTGGAGCTGACAAAAAATGCATTGTCTCCTGAAGCATCCGCCGCCTCGGCTACTACGGCGCCCCGGCCGGACCTGATAGTCTTCAGCGAAAACAGCCTTCGCCGGCCCTTGGACGATTTCCGCCAATGGTACTCCCGCAACCCGCCCGAGGAACCTCTGTTGCCCTTCCTCGCTAAAACGGGAATTCCGCTGCTCACCGGCTCACCCATCGTCCTGGACTGGGAGAGCTATGAAGCGACCAATTCGGTGATCTTAGTCTCCCCGGAAGGCAGGACCGTGGATTCCTACGCCAAGATCCACCCTGTCCCCTTTGCAGAGGCGATTCCCTTCTGGGAATACGAATGGTTCAGGAACTTCATGCAGAATGTCGTGGGTCTGGAGAGCGGCTGGGTGATGGGCGACAGACTGACACTGTTCGAACTGGAGCCGCAGAGTGCCACCGACAGCCTGATCCGCTTTTCAACCCCCATCTGCTTCGAGGATGCCTTCGCCGGGCTCTGCCGAAGCTATTTTCTAAAGGGCGCCGATCTTTTAATCAACTTGACCAACGACTCCTGGTCCCGCACCAGAAGCGCCCAGCTCCAGCACTGGGCAATAGCCCGCTTCAGGGCAATAGAAAACCGCAGAACCCTGGTAAGGAGCACCAACTCAGGCCTGAGCTCGGTGATTGATCCCTGGGGCCGCTCCATAGCCGAACTGCCCCAGTTCGAAGCCAAAACCATGCTCGTCACGGTGCCGGTCTACGCCGACAAGGATTTGAGCCTCTACTGCCGGTTCGGCGATTGGTTTGCCCTTTTCTGCCTGTTACTATTGATTTTCACCGCCGTTTATATATATAGGGAAAAAAGAAGGCATGAGGTCCGCATGGACCTGGCATTTCTTTTAAGACATTAGGCTAGCCTAAGCAGGGCAAGGAGGAAGCTGTGAGCATTACCGAATACATCGAATCGGCCCCACTCTTCGATGTCGTGCGATATAGAAATCAGGCCGCCATGGATGCCATAGCCTTTGTGGGCACCCTTCGCAAGCACCCCTACGATCCGGAGAAATGCCTCTTGCTCACGGCAGCGAAGGAAACACCCCGGGGGATAGCTGAAGGTTCGATCGTCGAATTCAGGATCGCCGATGTCCTGGCCGCAGACGAGTTGCCCCTCTCGGTGGATGAGGAAGGCTCGGCCAGGTCCCTGGTCCGTATATGGGTAAAGCGGGGAGCCCTGGCTTTACGCTACGAACCCTTCGAGGTGGGCGACACCATACTGGGACCCGGGGAATCGGCTTCCCTGCGCAAACGCTTTTCGGGCTTCGCAGCGGCTAAAACCCAAGGCCGCTGAACAAGTCCATACGGTAGAAACAGCAATGCGGCGGCAGGCCGAATTCTGGAAACCCCTGAGGGGAGGGAAAATCCAGTGCCTCCTCTGCCCCCACGCCTGCATTCTCGCGGAAGGTCGGTTTGGTCTATGCCAGTCCCGAGGGAACGAAAACCATAGGATGGCTATTCCCTTCTTCGGCCTTGTCTCATCCCTTGCCATAGACCCAGTGGAAAAAAAACCGCTTCGACACTTTCTCCCCGGCAGCCGTACCTTTTCCGTAGGCTTCTGGCATTGCACGATGCGCTGCCCCTTCTGCCAGAATTGGGAGATAGCCCACCCAGCTGGCGCCGCCCGGGGCTCTGGATCCGAAAGTCGAATAGCCCTCGATTCTGGAATCGACGGCTATTTTCTCGATCCCGAGAACCTTGTTAAAAAAGCAGTAAAGTCAGGCTGCCCCTCGATCAGTTTCACGTACTCCGAACCCTGCCTTCACGCGGAATACCTATTGGATTCCATGGAGCTTGCCAAAAAACGAGGTCTTAAAACTATCCTTGTCACCAACGGCTGCATCAATCCCGAACCGGCGCGCAGGCTATTAGAGCGCTGCGACGCTGCCAACGTGGACCTGAAGACCGATTCGGCCGAAACCTATAAAGACACGTTGGGCGGCGATCTGGAAACCGTAAAGAATTTCATAGGAATGGCGGCGGGGCTCTGCCATCTGGAGGTGACTTCCCTTCTCGTGCCTGACATCCTGGACAGACCGGAACAAATTGAAGCCATAGCTGCCTTCCTCGCCTCTGTCTCGAAAAGCATTCCCCTGCACATTACAGCCTATCATCCTGCATACCACTGGCAAAAGCCGAGCCTCTCCCGCGGCAGGACCGAGACCGTCGCCCAGCCGGCTTTCGGGATTCTTGATACGGTACACCTGGCTCTTCCATTTCCCTATTGACATAATTTTCGCTTTTCGGCATTGTAGTCCCTGCCGATTGCACGGTGGGTGTAGCTCAGGTGGTAGAGTGCCAGACTGTGGATCTGGTTGTCGTGGGTTCAAATCCCATCACCCACCCGAGCCCGAATCCTGCATCGGAAATGGGGAATTGGGTCTGTACCGAATGGGCGTTCGTAGCTCAGCTGGATAGAGCGACGGACTTCGAATCCGTAGGTCGCAGGTTCGATTCCTGTCGGACGCACTTGTTACTTGGGCCGCTAGCTCAGCTGGCAGA
>DFYR01000023.1:2585-12564 GCA_002383375.1 Spirochaetaceae bacterium UBA4077 | reverse complement strand
AGAGCAGCAGACTCTTAATCTGCGGGTCGCAGGTTCGAAACCTGCGCGGCTCATGACCTTGACAGCGTGAAGGCCGTTTCGCTACCATGCGACGCGAGCGCGAGAGTGGTGGAATGGCAGACACGCTAGACTTAGGATCTAGTGCCTTGCGGCGTGAGGGTTCAAGTCCCTTCTCTCGCAGGTTTCCCTAGGGAAGACTGCTTGGGGAAGGTGGTTTACAGCGCGGGAATAGCTCAGTGGTAGAGCGCGACCTTGCCAAGGTCGATGTCGCGGGTCCGACTCCCGTTTCCCGCTCTTACAACGTGGCGATTCGGAACCAAGCCGAATCGCCTTTTTTTTGCGCCCGACGGGTATATACTGTATACTTGTATCTGCCGTGCGTACGATGCCTGCCATGAGGCACGGCAATCCGCCATTCCGAGAGGAACATAATGGTTATCTCCGAAAAAAAACTGGAAAAGCTGGAACACTCCAAGGTAAGGCTGACGGCTACCGTCCCCGTAGCCGACGTCAGGTCCGTCTACGACGAGATGATGGCTGAATACGTGAAGTCGGTGCGTATCGATGGCTTCAGGAAGGGTCATGTCCCGGTTTCGGTGCTGGAGCGAAAATTCGGCGACAGCCTCAGACTGGAAGCCATGAGCAGGGTACTTGAAAAGGCGGTGGATACCGCATTGGCTGAAGCGGAAGAAAAACCCCTGGCCTATGAAGCCCCTGCCCTTGAAGGGGAGCCTGAGTTCGCCCTGGATAAGGACTTTAGCTTCAGCGTCACCTACGATGTATTCCCCGGTTTCGAGCTGCCCTCCACCGAGGGAATCGAACTGGAAATTCCAAGTGTAGAAGTGTCGGATGAAGATCTGGCCCAGGAGCTGGAGAGGATCAGGGAACGCAACGCCATCGTGGTGGAAAAGACCGGCGAAGCGGCCCTGGGCGACATCGTCACCGTCGCCTATTCGGAACTGACCGAGGAAGGTCAGGAAGTAGCCGGCAGCAAGCGGGAGGATTTCACCTTCGAGCTGGGCAAGGGCCTTAACCTCTACAAATTCGACGAAGAAGTGGTCGGAATGAAAGCCGGCGACTCCAAGACCTTCTCCAAGACCTATCCCGAAGATTTCGAATATAAGGACCTGGCTGGCAAGACCGCCAAGCTTTCGGTTACCCTCTCCAAGGTTAAGCAAAAGGACGTGCCCGCCCTGGACGATGAATTGGCTCAGGATGTCTCCGAGAAGTACAAGACCCTGGACGACCTCAAGAAGGCTGTCAGGGAACAGCTACAGACAGCCCTGGACAACCGCCTGCGGGAGCTCAAGGAAAAGAAGCTGGTCGATATCCTTCTGGAGAGAACCAGCATCGACGTGCCAGAATCCATGGTTTCGGCCGAACTGGCCATGCGCTGGGAATCCCTCAAGCGTGACATGGGTATCGACGCTGACGAAAAGATGGAAAGCATCGCCCAGTACTCCGGCAAGAGCCGCCAGCTTCTCTACGAGGACTGGAAACCCGCCGTGACCAAGGCTATCGCCGGCAGGCTGCTTCTGGACAAGCTGGTCGAAAAGAGCGGTCTGGATATTACGGAAGAGGATCTGAGTGCTGAATATGCCAAGCAGGCCGAAGGCTCGGCTATGTCCGTCGAGGAAGTGAAGGCAGAGTACGAAAAGCGGCAGTCCGTGGAGTACCTGAAGGAGAGAATGAAGGAAACCCGTTTCTTCGACAGCCTCCTGGCGACTACCAAGCTCACCCAGGGCGAGAAAAAAAGCTTTGTGGACTTCATGAGCGCGGCTGAGTAACTTATAGCGTACGCACTTTAGCGGCAGGTTTTTCAAAGCTCCTCTGATTTTTGAAAAACCTAGCCATGAAAAAGTTTACTTGAGGTAGGCCTAGATGCAGGA
Organism: Spirochaetaceae bacterium UBA4077; assembly: GCA_002383375.1. Classification (GTDB taxonomy): domain Bacteria; phylum Spirochaetota; class Spirochaetia; order Treponematales; family Rectinemataceae; genus UBA2256. The sequence goes on along the minus strand of DFYR01000023.1, from coordinate 10,675 downwards.
ACAGATGAATAGCCTCGTACCGATCGTCATCGAGCAGACTGGAATAGGTGAACGTTCATACGATATNNCTTATCGTAGCCCAGCTCCTCTTCCTGGAATCCCAGGACCCAGGGAGAGATATATCCCTGTACATCAACTGCCCCGGTGGTTCGGTGACCGCCGGACTGTCCATCTACGACACGATCCAGTACATACGGCCCGATATCCAGACCATCTGCCTGGGCCAGGCTTCGTCCATGGCCGCGCTGATCTTAGCCTGCGGCGCCAAGGGAAAGCGTTTCGTCCTCCCCTCCTCCCGCATACTCATCCACCAGCCCTGGGGAAGAACATCCGGCCAGGCCAGCGACATAAGCCTACAGGCCCGGGAGATACTGCGACTCAAAAAACTCACCATCGAATACTTTGCTAGACATACGGGCAAGACAATTGAACAGCTGGGCGTAGACATGGAACGGGATTTTTACATGGGTGCAGCCGAAGCGCTGGAGTACGGCCTAGCCGATACAATCATGGAGTCGAGAAAACATGGCCAAGACGCGAAAGCCTGAAGGAACCGAGCCTGAAGCGTTCTGCTCCTTCTGCGGTAAGAGCAGCGCCTTCGCCAAGAAGATGATAGCAGGTCCTGGGGTCAATATTTGCGACGAGTGCGTGCAGGTATGCGGGCAGATACTCCTGGAAGAAGAGCAGAAGATCTCGGATACCTTCTTGCAGGAAGTGCCCAAGCCCCAGGCGATAAAAGAGTACCTGGATTTATACGTTGTGGGTCAGGAGCGCGCCAAAAAGGTGCTCTCGGTGGCCGTGTACAACCATTACAAGCGCATACAGCACCGGAACAGCCAGAACCAGGACGTGGAGATAGAAAAGGCCAATGTCCTGCTTATTGGACCTACCGGGACCGGCAAGACCCTCTTGGCCAAGACGCTTGCCAAAAAACTTAAAGTACCCTTCGCCATTGCCGATGCGACAACCCTTACCGAGGCCGGCTATGTGGGCGAGGACGTGGAGAACATTCTCCTCAAGCTCATCCAGGCCGCTGGCGGGAATATAGAAGCAGCCGAGCGCGGTATAGTCTATATAGATGAGATCGACAAGATCGCTCGAAAGAGCGAAAATCCCTCGATAACCCGGGACGTATCCGGTGAAGGGGTGCAGCAAGCCCTATTAAAGATAATCGAAGGAACGGTAGCCAACGTTCCTCCCCAGGGAGGACGCAAACATCCCAACCAGGAATACCTGAAGATCGATACGACAAATATCCTTTTCATCTGCGGCGGCGCCTTCGTGGGCCTAGATCGAATCATCGAATCTAGGGTATCCAGCCATGCCCTGGGCTTTGGGGCCGATATACGCCAGCGGAGCGAGAAAAAACTCTCGGAGCTCTTTTCTCAGCTCCACCCGGACGACCTGGTGAAGTTCGGCATGATCCCTGAGTTCATAGGCCGGCTTCCCATCCATGTCTCCCTGGACGATCTGAGCCGAGACGAGCTCAAGCGCATCATCACAGAACCAAAAAACGCCGTGCTCAGGCAATACCAGGCTTCGCTCAAGCTGGACAAGGTCGAGCTCGTCTTCGAGAGCGGCGCGGTGGATGCCATCGCCGACAAGGCCATAGCGCAGAAAACCGGGGCTAGGGGCTTGCGATCCATTGTCGAGGCCATGATGACCGACATCATGTTCGAGCTGCCGGGACAGGAAAACGCTGCCCGGGTTTTGATCAACAAGGACGTGGTTGAGGGGAAGATCCCCTGCATTGTAGAATATGGAAAGAAGACGGCCTGATTAAAGGCTTCGAATAGTAAACACCGGGGTGTTGCCGGATACTTCGTCGAAGGATCCAGCATCTGAGAAAATACCCGATGAACCTGATCCGGTTAATACCGGCGGAGGGAGCATATGCTTTTCCCATCTAATGCCGCACCGCGAAGGCGCGGCGCATTGGCGTCCATGGTCATTTCCTCGCTTATCCTTCTCGGCGCTGGGCTTGCCCTGGCCTCCTGCAGCCCCAAGGAGCCTCAAGTCCTGCAGATCTGGACCTACGATTCTTTTGTCTCCGAATGGGGGCCGGGGTCTTCGCTTTCCAAGCTCTTCGAGGATAAAAGCGGGATCAAGGTGAATTTTGTCTCCAAGGGGGATGGAGGGGCTCTTCTGGCTGCCCTGATTTCAGCAGGCAAGGAGGCAGAGGCAGACCTCGTGGTAGGCTTGGACAACAACTCCATGGCTAAGGCGCTGGATACGGGGTTATTCGCCTCCGTCAAGCTGGCGAACAAGGAAAAGATACGGCCGGACCTCCTCATCGATCCCAGCCTGAGACTCGTCCCCTATGACTTTGGGGATTTCGCGATCATCTGGGACTCGGAATCCGGCGTCAGGGCTCCCGCGAGCCTTGAGGACTTGACCGACCCGTATTACGCCAAGCGGCTCATCATCATGGATCCCCGTAGCTCGACCCCTGGGCTTGGCCTGCTGGCCTGGACCCAGGCTGTCTATGGACAGGAGTGGAAGGAGTACTGGCGGAGGCTAAGGCCCTCGGTGCTCACGATGACGCCGGGCTGGGACACTGGCTACGGAATTTTCACCAAGGGTGAGGCGCCGCTGGTGCTGAGCTACAGTACCAGCCCGGCCTACCACAAGGCCTATGAGGACAGCGAGCGCTACAAGGCTCTGGTCTTCGCAGAGGGTCACGCTGCTCAGATCGAGCTTGCGGGAGTCCTGGCAGCTTCGAAGCGGAAGAAGGAAGCGGAAAAATTCCTCGATTTCCTCATCTCGGCGGAAGCCCAGGCCTTGTTGCCCGAAACCCAGTGGATGTATCCGGCAAACGTGGAGACAGTGCTGCCCGAATCATTCTCGGTCGTCCCCCAGGACATTCGCACAATTCCGGCGGAAATCGCTGATCCCGACGGGGATCCGGAACTCGCCGCCGAGATCCTTACCAGTGCCGCGGGATGATCAAAGCACCTAAGCCTGCACCGGAAAGGCTCTCAAGGCACCTAAGCCGCCCGCCCCGCCCGGAGGGCGGGGCCCGCCTGCGGGGCCCCGGAGCGCGCAGGCCCCTGGCCGCCTACCTCATCGTCGCCCTCACCCTCTATCCCAGCCTCGCCTTTGCGGCCTCGGTACTGCTAGGCGGGGCGGGCGGCGCCGCCGAAGCCTGGCGGCAACTCGTTGCAGCCCTTAAAGCCCCCTCCACCCTCGCCTCACTGCGCTTCAGCCTCCTCCAGGCGGCGGCCAGCACCATTCTTGCCCTTATCGTCGGCTTTCCCGGAGCCTACTTTGTAGCCCGGTACAGATTTAAAGCCAGGCGCTTCTTCCTCTCCCTCGCGGCAGTGCCGTTCTGCCTTCCCCCCATGCTCGTCATACTCTCTTTTATACTGTATTACGGGAAAAACGGCTGGTTCAGCGCAGCCCTCTCGACTCTTGGTCTTGCCAGAGGCTCAAGTGGATTTCTCTATTCCTTCGGCGGCCTTGTCTTTATCCATGCCTTTTATAATTTTCCCATCGTTATTCAAAACATCGGCTCAGTCTGGAGCCGAATGCCCGCCAGCAGGGAAGAAGCAGCCCGGACCCTGGGCGCTGGCCCTCTAACAGCCTTTCTGCGCGCCGGCCTGCCCTACCTTCTGCCAGCCGTATTGCAGGCTGCCAGCCTTATCTTTCTCTTCTGCTTTTTCAGTTTTACCATTGTGCTGGTCTTTGGGGGCATGTCCGGATCCACTCTGGAAGTCGGCATTTACCGCGCCCTGCGCTTTACCCAGGATCCACCCAAGGCTCTCGCTCTCGCCCTCCTACAGACAATAACCGCCATGGGCGCGGTATGGGCCTTTTCTCACTTCGACGGGAGGGCCACCCAAAGCAAGGGCTTCGGCGCGGCCCGCCAGGCAAAAAAACCCGGGCCTGGCGCTGGATTTTTTATTTTTCTCTATACAGTCGCCGTTTTTATTTTCTTCCTCGGCCCCCTGGCATCCCTGGTGATCGAAGCCTTTACGGTCCGCAGTTCCATGGCCGGCGCTGCGGGGTTCGGATTCGATAACTTCAAGCGCCTGCTACTCGGCACCGGCTCTTCACCCCTCGGCTCTCCGCTCCTAGGCGCTTTATTTCAGAGCCTGCTTTTGAGCGGTACAGCAGCGGTGACCGCTAGCATCATCGGCCTTACCGTAGCCGCGGCCAGGCCGAGGCCTTGGATAAGCGCCCTTCCCCTCGCCCTCTCCCCCGCCCTAATCTCCGCCGGCTGGAGCAGCCTTTTCAGGCTGAGTCCCGAGCTCCTGATCCTCCTGGGTCAGACGGTCATCGCCTGGCCCTTCGTGGCACGATCGCTGGAAGCTGCCATGAGCTCCCTGGACAGGGGTAAAAACGAGGCTGCCCGCACCCTTGGGGCCAATCCCTGGCAAGCCCTCCTCAGAGTGGACATCCCGGCCATGGCTCCTTCGGTAGCCAGCGCCGCAGCCTTCGCCTTCTCGCTTACCATGGGTGACGCCAATATACCCCTCATCATCGGGGGAAGCCGGGAAACCCTGCCCCTGCTGCTCTACAGACTTACCTCTTCATACCGTTTCAGCGAGGCCTGCGCCGTGGGCATTGTATTGGCGGCCTTTACAAGCATCGCTTTTTTTCTCAAGGAGGGACGCGATGAAGTATCTTGATATTGCGAACCTGCGTCTTTCCCGGGGCGAATTCGATCTGAAGCTCTCCCTTTCCCTGGACCGTGGACAGACAGGGGTCATCGTAGGGCCTTCGGGTTGCGGCAAGACCAGCCTTCTGCGCTGCATAGCCGGGCTGGAACATCCACAGGACGGCAGGATCTTGGTTAACGGTACCGATATCAGCGCCCTGGCGCCCGAAAAGCGGAACCTGGGCTTTGTCTTTCAGGATCTTGCCCTCTTCGATCATCTGGACGGCAGGGGGAACCTTGAGTTTGGCCTGAGGCTGGCGGGCATCGAAAAAGCCAAGCGCAGAGAGGTCTGCGACAGGCTGGCCGAAACCCTCAAAATCGTCCCGCTTTTAGCTCGAAAACCCGCAACCATGTCGGGCGGAGAAAAACAACGCCTGGCCTTTGCCAGAGCCCTCGCTACCAGGCCCGGAATCCTTCTTCTGGATGAGCCCCTCTCTTCCCTGGACGCTCCCCTGCGCAAGGAGCTCAGGCAATATCTGCGTGCGATGCTGAAACAGGAAGGTATAACCGCCCTTCACGTAACCCACGATGTGGACGAAGCCCTCGACCTGGGCGACAGACTGTTCATCATGAACAGAGGCCGGCTGGTGGCCCAGGGCAGCCCAGCCGAGATCCTTGCCGATCCGCCCGATGCCTGGTGCGTGAACTTCCTGGGTCTGGGGCTTCTGCTCCCCCTTATGGAACGAAGGTCCGGGAGCTCTCCCTCGCTCTATACCACCCCCTATGGAGCATTCTCCACACCCGGGAAAAACGCCCTGCCAACACCCTCCACTGTGCTTGGAGATGTATTTTATTTCATACCCTCCAAGGCTGTTTTCAAGACATCAAAAACTGAATTCGAAAGCACTGGGGCCGAAGGAAATAAAAACACCCTCTTCGGCACCGTCGAGAGCATCTCGGAACGGAATGGGCTCTACCGTACACGCTTGCGTCTGGCAGAGAGAGGGCACCATAGAGGTATGCCAGAAAGAATCGTATCGACCTTGGATGAGTCGGCCAACCTAGGAGCTACTTCGGGCGAAGATCTCTTTATACAATTCGACACCATCGCGCGCCCTGATCTGGTCGAAGGAAGTCTAGGATATCTTAAAATACAGCCCGAGGAATGTGCCCTGCTAACGGGCTCTGCGACTCAGCCACAACTGGAATAACGCCTATTTCTTCAGCATTTCAGCTATGACGGCTGCTGAGGCGGCCGCATCCTCCCCTTTTTTCCAGGTATAACGATATCTGGACGCCGACTCATACAAAGCCACCCTTTGGGCAAGCAGGGCGGCCGCTCTGCTCCGGTAGCCCGCTTCGGCCAAAAGCGGCCGCGCCGATCGTTCCAGCTCCAGGCGCCCGAGGAGCTCATCCAGGGGTACATCGATCCACACCGAGACAAAGCCAGTTCTGAGCAAGGCTCTATTTTTTTCGGAGAGAACAATGCCGCCGCCGCAGGAGAGCACACAATCCCCGGGCATCCGGGCCACTTCCTCCAGTACAGTTTCCTCCAGCTGCCTGAAAAATTTTTCGCCTTTATTCTGAAAAATCTCGCCTATAGTCATCCGCTCCCGGCGCTCAATCAGTTCATCCAGATCAATATAGGAGAGACCCAAGCCTCGGGCCAGCTGCGGTCCTATGCTGCTCTTGCCGCTGCCCATGAAGCCCAGGAGGGCAAGTTTCGCAGGAGTCCTTCCTGAAAAAGGGCTGTCAGGCGAGGATTTCACGGATCAGCCTTTCCCAGTTGCCCGAAAGAATCTTCGCCACGGCTTCTTCGCCGTATCCTCGTCGCTCCAGGCCCTGGGCTAGAAGCGGAAATTCCGAGGCATCCGCAAGAACATGGAAGCCCTTGTCGGTATATCCGTCAAAATCGGAACCGATACCTACAGCTCCCATGCCTCCAACCTTCACCAAATGATCGATATGGTCGAGAAAGGCTTCAAAACACCCTGCCGGGGGATCAGCAGTAACGAAATCAGGCACGAAGACGGCTCCTACCACGCCGCCTGAATCGGCGATGCGCCGAATCTGTTCATCCAAAAGATTACGCGGAAAGGAATTGAGTGCTCGTGCATTGGAGTGGGAGGCGATAAAAGGCCGTTTCGCCGCAGCCGCGAGATCCCAAAAAGCCTGGTCCGAAAGGTGAGAAACATCGACAATCATGCCCATATGCTCCATGGCTTCGACCAACTCTAGTCCAAGCGGGCTTAGCCCGTCCTCGCCCTCGGCCCTCACGCCCCTGCCAAAAGGGTTTCTCCTGTTCCAGGTAAGTCCTATAGCCCTAACGCCCCGGTCGTAGAAGTACCCCAGATTATCCAGGCTGCCCTCCAGCGCCTCGGCTCCCTCGATGGAGAGAAGGCCTGCTACGCTATGGTTCCGGACCGCCTTGTCCAGGTCCGAAGCCTTGCGAAGGGGAAAAAGCTTTCCTTGGGATCCTTCGCAGAGCGCATCGAACTCATCTATAAGACGGCTCGCCTGCTCCCTAGCTCGGGGCAGCTCGGAATCTTCCACAAAGAGGGCGAAGAACTGGCAGGTCACTCCCCCCTCTAAAAGTTTGGACAGATCAATGTAAGACTTTTCGTTCCGCTGGAAAAAATTCAGCCTGCCCTGGATTCCCGCAATCGCGTTGGCGCCGATCACGCTCAAGAGAGTGTCGCAGTGCGCATCGATAACCGAATACCCTCTAAGCATCTCCGCCTTCCTTTATGCGGGCTATCTCGTCTCTTAGGGTTGCCGCTTCCTCGAATTCCAGGTTCTTGGCATGTTCCAGCATGCGCAGCTCCAGAGCCTTGACCAGGGACTTCCTCTGCTCAGGCACCAGGAGATTGTGAGTCTTTTTAAGCATGGCCAGCTCGTCCAAGGTAGCATCGATCCGCTCTTCCTTGTGCCGCTCCAGGATATCCTGTACGGATTTTTTGATCGTCATCGGCGTAATGCCGTGTTCCTCGTTATAGGCCAGCTGGACAGCCCTCCTGTGGTTGGTCTCCTCGATGGCCGTCTTCATGGCATCGCTCTCCCGGTCGGCGTACATGACGACCAGGCCCGCCGCGTTTCGCGCCGCCCTGCCGATGATCTGTATCAGACTGGTGGCAGAGCGTAAAAACCCGATCTTATCAGCGTCTAAAATGGCAATGAAGGACACCTCGGGTAGATCTATGCCTTCCCTGAGCAAGTTGATGCCCACCAGCACGTCAAACTGGCCGGATCGCAGCTGTGTGAGGATTTCAACCCGCTCTATGGTCTCCACCTCAGAGTGTATGTAGCGCACTCTCAAGCCCAGGCCGGCCAGGTATTCGCTCAGCTCCTCGGCCATTTTCTTGGTCAGGGTGATGATGAGGCTTCGCTCTCCCCGTTCGGTTCTTTCACGCACCCTGGCGTAGATATCTTCCATTTGCCCCTCGGTGGGGCGCACCAGGATTTCAGGATCCACAAGGCCTGTAGGCCTGAT
>DFYR01000023.1:0-2503 GCA_002383375.1 Spirochaetaceae bacterium UBA4077 | reverse complement strand
CCGATCTGGGAGAGGGTCACGTGGGATTCGTCGATAAAGGTGATAAAATCCTTGGGAAAATAGTCGATCAGGACGCCCGGCCTTTCGCCTGGCTTTCTACCCGCCAGGGGAGAGGAATAGTTCTCTATGCCCGAACAGTAGCCCATCTCTTCGAGCATTTCGATATCGTACTCGGTCCTGGACTTGATCCGCTGGGCTTCCAAGAGCTTATTCTGAGAGACAAAGCGCTCATACTGCTCCTGGAGTTCCGCCTTGATCCTATCCACGGCCCGGTGGACCATGTCCTCGGGCATGACAAAGTGCTTGGCCGGGTACACCACCGCCTCTTCCAGATCGTCCCCCGGATTGCCCGTGAGGGGATCAAACTTCCGTATCCGCTCTACCGTATCGAAGTTGAGCTCTACTCTGTATGCCTCCTGGGCGTAGGCGGGGTATATCTCGATGATGTCACCTCGAACCCTGAAGCGTCCCCGGTCGAGTATGGCGTCGTTCCGTTCGTACTGGAGGGCGATCAGGTTCCGCTTGAGGGTATCCAGGTCCGCGGGTTTTCCCTTGTCCAGGTAGATCCTCATGTCCCTGTACAGGTCGGGCGAGCCCAATCCGTAGATACAGGAGACCGTCGCTACGATGACTACGTCCCTGCGCTCCATGAGTGCTGCCGTGGCCGAGAGCCTCATCCTGTCGATTTCCTCGTTGATGCTCGAGTCCTTTTCGATGTAGAGGTCCTTGGAGGGAACATAGGCCTCTGGCTGGTAGTAATCGTAATAGGAAACGAAGTACTCGACGGCGTTTTCCGGGAAAAATCCCTTAAATTCCCTGTAGAGCTGGGCTGAAAGGGTCTTGTTGTGGGAGATTATCAGGGCTGGTTTTTGGAGCCGCTCAATCACCTTGGCCATGGTGAAGGTCTTGCCCGATCCGGTGACTCCTTTCAAGGTCAGGAACCGTCCCCCCTCCTCCGCGCCCTTGACCAGGCTGTCCACAGCCCTTCCCTGATCCCCAGACAGGTCGAAGGGAGCTACAACCTTGAATGCTTTCATACCTACCTTTTTACCTTTCGCCGAAGGCCGCCGTTAAATTCGAAGTTTCCGCGTATGCCTGTTTTCAGCGTTCCTGAATCTGTTCCGAGAGCAATACCGAAACCTTCATTTTCTGCGTTCCGCGGTAGACTTCCACATCGACGCTCTCCCCCGGCTTGTTATCCTCCAGGGCTGTGTAGAGTTCGGCGATGCTTCCTACAGCCTGACCGTCCACGCTGACGATTATATCCCCGCCCACCCTGAAGGTGGACTGCCCGTAGCGCACCGCCTGATTTCCACCGCGCAATCCGGCCTTGGCCGCGTTGCTGCCATCCCGCAGCACCGAAATAAGGAGACCCTTTTCCACCGGCGAGGCTTTACCACTCTGGGCAAGATAATTGATCAGGGCGGGGAATAGCTGGATGGCTTCCATTTCTATCCAGCCCCGGCGCACCCTGCCTTCCTTGATGAGCTCGGGTACAATGCGGACCGCCGTGTCCACGGGAATTGCAAACCCGATGCCCACCGATCCTCCCGAGGTGGAATAGATCATGGTGTTGATGCCGATCATCTGCCCTTGGGCATTGAACAAAGGCCCACCTGAATTGCCCGGGTTTATGGACGCGTCGGTCTGTATCATGTTCTGGAGCACCGTGCGGCTATCCTTCTGTATCGGTCGCCCAAGCCCGGAGATGATGCCCTGGGTGAGGGTCCGCTCCAGGCCGAAGGGATTTCCTATGGCCAGTACCTTCTGTCCAACTTTCAGCCCCTTGGACGAGCCAAGGGTGATAGGCTTGAGGTTTATCCCCGGTTTGGGCTCGAACTTGATGACCGCCAAGTCGTTCTGCGGATCCGTCCCCACTACTGTGGCTTCGTACTGACTTCCGTCGGCTAGGTTGACGAAAAGCTTATAGGCTCCTTCGATGACATGATAGTTGGTGAGCACATAACCTCTGGTGTCAATGATCGAACCAGAACCAGAGCCGCCGCTCTCGGGAACCGGCTCGAGGAACCAGTTGATATTGACCACCTCGGTGGTGATGTTGACCACCGATTCGTTGTAGCGCTCATAGACGCTGATGCTCTCCCGCTCGTCGAGGCTGTAATTTGGTCCAGAGGCCGCGGGCAGCCCTAGCTGGACACCCAGGTCCTCTGCCGTCCCGCCCGTCAAGGCCCCGGCCGCCGCTCCGTCGGCGGGCAGGAACAAGGATTCGGTATTGCCTGTGGCGGTTTGAATGGTTTGTTGACCTTCAACGCCGGTACCGGCGGAATTCTGGCCTGATTTAGGCCTGAATGCGATGTACCCCAGGCCAAAGGCGGCGGTCGCGACGAGAAGGGATATGACTGTGATCGCTCCAGCGAACTGGCGGCGGGAATACAGTTTCATGATTCACCTCCGAAGCTGTGGCTCAGGAAAAACGTAGGACTCCGGCCGCTTTTTCCTCGGCCCGGGCAAGCATAAAGACATAATCTGAAAGCCTGTTCAC
>DFYR01000074.1:3211-34786 GCA_002383375.1 Spirochaetaceae bacterium UBA4077 | reverse complement strand
CCGGGAATCGAACCCGGTACCTGCGCATTACGAGTGCGCCGCTCTGCCTGGTGAGCTATCTCGGCTCGTGTCGGGAGGACTATAGCAGGTTGGGGCGATACGAATCAAGCGCCAAAGTGGATTTAGCGCATTGTGGTCGCGGCGGTTCTATGCCTGCGGCGGTGACGGCGGTTCCATGCCGCCAATGGCAGTTCTATTCCTGCGGCTGGCTTGCCTTTTCCTGCCCAGTGGCATCCTTTTCATGCTGCTGGGATTTTTCGCTCTTGGATTCGGCTAGCTCCTCGTCGGATACAGGGGCTTCGGGTTTTGTAAACTTTGGCGGGTTGCGGTAGGCGGTTTTGATCAGGTAATAGTAGTCGTTGTCTTCCCCGTAATAACTTTCGATGTGGCCGATTATCTTATAGCCGGCTTCGGTCAGGGTGTCGGGGCCTATATTCAAGAGCTTCAGGCCTGAGCTCTCAAGGCGAATGACGGCGTAACTGCTGTTTGCTAGAAGCTCATCGTCGATAAGCTGGAGCAGATGCCTGCCGCCCTCGGTGGTTCGGTAGTCCCGGTCCACGATGAGGTAGCGGATGTCGTAGGTGGATTCTCTCCCGCTAATGCGGCTTATAATGGCAAAGGCGACCAGGCTTTTACCGTCCCGCAGTTCGAGGACAGTGTAGGGATCCCCGGGGGAATTTTTCCAGGATAGCAAGGTTTCGTGCAGCAGATCTATTTCGATAGCCTTGAAAACCCCGGTCCGGCCGGCGGCTTTCTCAAGTTCATGGATATCGATAGGTTCCTGCATCATATATCCTTACAAACAAGTATGATCAGTTCTGGCAACTCTGCAAGCGGGCAGCCCCAACTTTTTAACAAATCGGACAAGATTGCAGGATTGTACTACAATTCTACCTTGTGCTTGCGATTCTGTAAAGATTATTCTCTAAACCCCTCGGTTTACTGTGCCCAAAGACTCAAAAGGTTGATAGCGGTTTGCACCGCCAGGGACATTTCAGCCACCGACGCCCACTCATGCTTGGAGTGGTAGTTGTAACCGCCAGTAAAAACATTGGGAGTGGGGATACCCATCTCGGTGAGCCGGGAACCATCCGTGCCGCCCCGGATGGGTCTTACGACGGGCTCAGGCCCCGCCTGGCGTATAGCCTCAGCGAGCTTTTCGAGTACAGCCGGATTCTGGTCGAGCTTTTCCTTCATGTTGAGGTACTGCTTCTTTACTTCCAGGCTGACCTTGCCCAGGGGGAATTGGGCTTCTACAGCCGTGGCGAAGGCTCTTACCGCGTTGATCCGCTGCTCCATACCCTGGACAGAAAAATCCCGGAGGAAGATATCCACTGTCGCCTTTTCCATAGACCCCTGAATCTCTATGGGGCAATAGTAGCCGTACCAGTTATCGGTCGATTCGGGGCTCTCGGAGCGGGGCAGCATTGAAACGAAGTGGCAGGCCATTGCTGTCGCGTTGGCGAGCTTGCCCCGGGCGGCGCCGATGTGGATGACCTTGCCGGTGAATTCCGCTCGTATCTGGTAGGCGTTGAAGCATTCGGCCTCGATCTCCGCGGCCTTGCCGCCGTCAAAGGTGTAGCAGGCAACGGCCTTGACCTTTTTGAGGGGAAATAGATTCATGCCTTTGCCGGTTTCTTCATCGGGGGTGAAGAAAACCTCGATGGGTCCATGCTTGATTTCGGGATGGCTTGTCAGCCATTCGAGGGTGCTCATTATTTCTGCCAAGCCAGCCTTGTCGTCGGCGCCGAGGAGAGTAGTACCGTTGGTGACGACGATGCTGTCGCCGACATGTTCGGCCAAGTCGGAATACTCGGCGGGATCGAGTTTGCCTTCGGCGGCGAGCGTAAGGGCTTTGCCGTCATAACCTTCGATGAGGCGAGGCCGCACATCCGAGCCGGGGACGTCGCTGGCGGTGTCCATGTGGGCCATGAGGCCTACCACGGGCTTGTTCTCCAGGCCGGGGGAGGCGAGAACCCTGGCGAGGATGTAGCAGTGATCGTCTAGGCTTACATCACTGACGCCCAGGGATTTTAGTTCGTCCACCAAGAGATGAGCGAGGTTCCACTGGGTTTTCGTTGAGGGGATTTCCTCAATATGTCGGTCGCTCTGGGTATCGATTTTCGCGTAGCGAAGGAATCTTTCTACTAAACCGGGAACGTAGGGCTTTGAAAGCGATTCATTATACTTGTTCATGGTGGATGAAGTATGCCCTCAAAAAGCCTTTCAGCGCAACCGATGCCGGTGTTCACTTTCAATGGGCCGCACTAGGTAGAGGGTTCCATGAAAGCCCTGACCTGCTTGTGATAAAACGCCGGCGGGCGTATCATCAGGACAATGAATAACGATCAATCAATACCCCTGTATCCCGAGTTCGCTCCCATATCGCTGGCGATGAAGCAGGATATGTATCCAGCCCTCAACCTGCTCAAGGAAGGCATTTCGGAGTTCAGCTTTTCCAACCTCTACCTGTTCCGCCATGTCTATGGCTACCAGGTGTCCCGGATAGCCGAAGGCGGACTGATCATCAGCGGCGCCAAGGAAGGCAAGCGGTTTTTCTATCTTCCATGCTGTTTCCCCGATATAACCGTGTTCGACAGGCTGATGGAAACCCACGACTACATGAAAAATCTTTCCGAGAATCAGGCTGCACAGCACAGGATCATCCTGGAGGGGCGGGGCTACGAGGTCTGGGAGGACAGAGACAATTTCGATTATTTGTACCAAAGGCAGGACCTGGCGGAGCTGAGCGGCAGGGAATACCACAAGAAGCGGAATCTTGTTAACGGATTTATCAGTTCTTTCGAATGTGTCCAGCGGCCGCTAAACGCCCAACGGATCGACGATGCCCTGAAAGTGCTGGAAGAATGGAGAACCGCGAAGGGTTTCGACGGGGACTATGTCCCGGCAAAAGAGGGGCTCGAGCTCCATTCGCAGCTGGGGATGAGAGGCGCTGTCTACTATATCGAGGATGAACCGGTGGGCTGGTGTCTGGGNNCTGGGCGAGCCTCTGGCCAAGGGGTCGATGTTCGCCGTCCACTTCGAAAAAGCCTGCGACCGCTACAAGGGTATCTATCAGTTCATGAATCAAGCCTTCGCTCAATCCCTGCCCAAATATTTCAAGCTGATAAACCGGGAGCAGGATCTGGGAAACGAGGGCTTGCGACAAGCAAAGATGACGTACAGGCCCAGTGGTTTTGTAAAAAAATATCAAGTAATCCATTATATGGAAAAGGAAATAGCTTCCGAAACAAGTCGAGAGCCGGCCGACTGCGGTCCGGGAACACTGCATGCCTGTTGACCTGGTTTCGCTCACCGTCGGGGATCACGCTAAGGCGCTGTCGCTGCGGAAGGATCTGGTCCGCGAGTTCGGGCTGGAGGTGAGCGATGCCCTGCGGGCGGAAACCTGTTGCCTCACCCTCCTGGCAGGCGCTGGTACGCGCTGGAACAGGACGCTGAAAGCTGCGAAGACAGGGGCGGAAGCCTGGGTTTCGAGTCTGGATAAGGAAACGATGGAGGCAGCGAGGAGTTTTGCGCTGAACTGCCCGAGGGGGCTTTTTCCGGTTCGCGATTACATACGAAAGGGTGGGGGGAGAATTCCCCTGGCAGCCTACGCGCTCGATGCGCTCAAGCGGGTGGGCAACAGCTGCGTTGTAATTCGGGGCTGGGAGGATGAGATACGAAGGCAGATCCTCATTCCCCTGGGTATGGACTCGAGTTCCGTGGTTTTTCGAAGCCAGTCGCTGGGGCCTCTGGGAAAACCCTTGGGGCACGGCGACGCTGTATACCAGGCGATGGATGTTTGGCGGAAGTATAAATACCTTATCGTCAATTTTGCTGGAGACGCCAATTCGCCGCTGACGGTGCTGCTCGGGCTGCGCTGCATGGATGCGCTGGGGCTCAAAGGGCTAAAACTGGGACTCCTCTTGCCTGCGGCGCCGGTAAAGAATCCTGCATATCCCATCATCCTCGATAATGAAGGGATTCCCAGGCAGCTGGGGCACGATAAACTGAAAAATCCGGCCGCCGGACCAGGCGTTTTCGCAGCCGGGCATCCTGCTCCAGCAGCGCAGCCTGTCCGACCGGTGACGGGCTACACCAATGTCGGTTTACGAGTTTATAGGACCGAGGTTCTTATAGAAGCCATGAATGAGATACGAAGCCTGTATTGGACCGAGGGCTATGGCTACGCTATCCCGGGTAACGATCCCGGGGAGCGGGAATTCGCACTGGATAACGTGGAAGAACTGCTGTCGCAGCGGGGGCTGGCGAGGATTTTCGCCGTTGCCAGGCCGGAAGAACTCACTCCGGCCAAGAGTTTCGATGAGATAAACAATTTCGAGAGGGCGGTCTGCATGGTCAGGGCCGAGTGGGATAGCATTGCTTTTAGCATGGCGAAAGCTTTATAAAAGGCTGACAGCCGGCTGGTCGCGCCTATATAAATCCTGAGTTCTATCCACCGATTCCCAGAAAAGCGCGTATCGCCGGTCCGGCGATCGCGTTGAGCGCTCCCGATCCGATAATAGCCCATAACGCGTTGATCTTGGTAAAGGCGGCCAACGCGAAAGCACCCAGCGCCATTGCTATGAGCACAGGGTCCCCTGAACTCGGCTTCAAGGCCCAGAGCGCCATGAGCATCATGGCGATGCTTCCAGTCTTGAGAGATTCGTTGATAGCGATGGCGCGCAACTTTATGAATCGAGCCAGATATGTCGCAGCGAGGATGGAGAGAACAGGGAATACGACTACGGAGAGAGTGGCTGCCATGGCCGTGAAAAACCCCCCGTTTTCCCAGCCGATCATGGTTGCAGCGTTGAGCGCGATCGGACCGGGAGTGGACTGGGCAACGGCTATGAGGGAGAGGAATTCCTGTTCGTTTATCCAATGGGGCACCACTTCGTTGCGTATGATCCCGACGATGGACCAGCCTCCTCCAAAGGAGACGACGCCTATTTTGAAGAATGTCCAGATTATTTCCAGGATTTGCATAGTCCCTCGATGCAATACAAGACCACGATTGCCAGAAGAAGGATAGGCAGGCTGAAGGCGGGCAGAAGGATTAAAAGAACCGCAAGCAGGGCGGTCTCGATGATCCTGGGTACGTTCCACGAGCGCTTTGCCGCGTTTTTCCAGATCATGGCGGCGATCAGGCCGGGCACTACAGCCCCCGCTCCATCCAAAAAGCGCCGCAAGACCGGAAGGGAGCCGAAGCGTTGTATGAGTCCGCTGACGAGTATCAGCGCGATGAACGGTGGGAGAACGACACCGAAAAAAGCTGCGGGAATTCCCTTAGGTCCGAACAGCTTCAAGGCGACCAGCAAGGCGCTATTCAGCGCCATGGGGCCGGGAAAGGCTTGCGCTCTGGCGAAGAGATCATAGAAATCCGATTCGTTCATCCAGCCTTTTTTTTCAAGGCTTGTGGCCATTACCGGGACTATGACATACCCGCCCCCCAGCGTGACGGTATTGATCCTGGCTAAAAGAATAAAGAGTTCAATGAGCGTAGGTTTGCTCTGCGCCGTGGTGGATTCGGGTTTCGTCGGCTTCATCGCACCCTAGTATAGCCTGGCAAGCCTTAGCCTATTCAAGTACTGTCGCCGTATGGTCTTCCTCGCTTGGGGCAGAGAGGGCTGCTTGCTTTGCCAGCGTAACAAGTGCTTCATCGCTGATGCTTTCTTCCAGCCAGAAAATTTGGCCTGTTCTCAGCCAATAAAGACATGCCTTTGTGACTTTGCCTCCAGTAAGGGACTGGACCGCTCTGCGGTAGATATCCAGCTGGACTCGGTATTCCCGGGGATCAAGGTGCTCGTCGGTTTTAAAATCCACAACAATGCATTCCTGACGATTTTCAATGAGCAGATCCATCCTGCCTTCGATATAGAAGCCGCCGAGGGCGTAGAGAAAGGAGCTTTCGGTCTTTATCCGTGTGACAGGCGTGGAAGCTTTCCGCCAGAACTCCGATGCAAGGAAGGCTTCGACCAGGTTTTTCGCAGCTTCGAGCGCTGCTGGCAATAGTTCTGATCCCAGCTTTTGGGCCAATTGATCAGCAGGTTTGTAGCCTTCTGCTTGGGCATTGCGGATTGCATAGTCGGTCATATCATGGCAAAGGCTGCCGAAAAGTTCAGGCGGCACCGAGCTTTGCCCTGGCAGGACCGAAGAGGAACCGGCGGTCTCAGCTTCCGTCGCTGTCGCGGCTGAGGCAGCAAGGCTGGATTCACTCCTGGCTGCGGCGTTAAGCATGGTGACGCTGAGCCGGGAACGGGGATACTTCTGCTTCAGAGGCTCGGCATCGGAATAACGCTGATAGAAGTTCCGATAGTCGGGGATTTTCGTCCGGGCATTCTGCTGCGTTGAGGATTTTTCCACCGGTCGGCAGGGGAGGTTCTGTAGTTCCAGAAGATTCTCTCCGGAAGCCTTTAGCGGACAGCAGAATGCATCCAGGTAATACTTGAAAGAACGGCCTTTCTGGTCAGCTGTTTTTCGATTTTTGGCGAAAAAGAAAAGGTGGTCTTCGGCTCTGGTACACGCGACATAGAGAAGACGCTTGATCTCGGCTATTTCCATCGCCTCTTCCCGTTCCTTGCCCAGGCTGTAGAGAATGTTTGTCGCGGAAGCCCCGGGGGCGTCGTAAGGTTTTAAATCCACCGCCAGGCCTTCAGGGAGCATCTGCCAGAGTTTTTGGCTCCTGCCAGATCTGCCGCTTGTCTCGATCCAGGGAAGTATGACGATGGGGAACTCGAGGCCTTTTGCCTTGTGTATGGTGAGTATTCTGACGCCGCCCTGGAGTCTGCGCGGGACATTATCCAGCTCGGGAGCCTCCCCGCTGCCTTCGATGGCCGATCCCAGAGCTTCCAGGAAAGCAGATAACGGCTTTCCTTCCTTGTCTGTCAGGGCTGCCAGGTGGTGGATAAAATCGAAGTGTTCGAGAAAGCTATGGGCTTCGGGGCGGGAAAGTATGTCCAGCCGAAGCCCTGCCTTGTGCCAGACATACTCGACGAGATCCGCCACCGACAGGCTGGCCAGTCGGTGGCGTAGTTCTTCGATAAATGCCTCCATCCTGCAAAGAAGGCTCGTATCCCTTTCGGAAAGCCGCGTAGATGCGCTTTCTCGATCCTGATTACTCAAGAGTTCGAGAAAAGCCTCATCCGACTGCCTGGCCAGGGGGGAACGGAGCAGGGCTGCATAGGCCGCACGGTCTGTGGGATTAAGGGCATAGCGAAGAATATGGTAGATATCGTTGGCCGGCGAATCCGAGTACAGCCCCCTTGGGCTTTCCGCTTGGTAGGGAATGCTCAGCCTGCGCAGCTGTCGTTCCAGCCTATGCTGATGAGTGGTACTTCGAAGGAGGATGGCGAAATCATCGAATTCCGAGGGACGGGCAGCTTCGCCCTGGGCAGCTAAAGCTGGACGAACTTTTAATAAGCCTCTGTTTTTCCGTATAAAATCGGCAACTTCGAAGGCAAGCCTGTCGTCGTCATTTTCGACGCCTTGATCAGGTCCCTGACCCTCCTCGCCCTGTTCGTCCGGCGCTTCCTGCCCTTCCTGACTTTCCATGAGGTAGTAGCCGATGGATGAGTGAAACCCACCCTGACTGGAAGGGGAGCCCTCGAGCATCGCCCTGTAGTCTGCCTCGAAGCTTGTGTAGTCCAGATCCCTGACTTTTGCCTCTTCAGCCTCAGCCATAGACTTTTCGCCTTGACTGTTGCCTTCGTGACAGCCGACACTTCGCCCTCCGTCCAGGACGCCGGCGAAAAATTGGTTGAAGAAGCGAAGAAGCCCTGAGGAGCTGCGGTAATTGCTGGGCAGGCTTAGCTTGTGCGCATTCTCGATATCAGCATGAGTGGGCTCGCCTGAGCTCCGGGCATGGCTGCCGAGCCCCAGCTCCGCCGAAAGCCGCTTGAAGACCGATACGTCGGCACCCCTAAAACGGTAGATGGACTGTTTTTCGTCCCCCACAAAAAAGAGCTTGCCTTCTTCCAGGTCCGCGGGGCTAGGGATGCCTTCTGATGTACTGCCGCGATTTTCTGCCAGGAGATAGAGAAGATCTTTTTGAACGTGATTATTATCCTGGAACTCGTCGATCATGATGCTGTCAATCCTGAGTTTCCAGAAGTCTCTGATGTCCTTGCGAAACTTGAGAACCTCAACCGCACAGAGCCCTAGGTCTTTGAAATCCAGGACATTAGCCTGACGCTTAGCCTCCGCAAGCTCCAGGGCATATTCGTCCAGTCTCTTCAGCAAGGCGATATGGGCGGGCAGAAAAGCTTTGTAGTCCAGCAGAGCACCTAAGCGGACCGATTCCTCTCTGGCCTTTTTCGCCCTGTTTTTTATCTCGGTCTCGCTTTCGCTTTTTGCGTAGGCGCGAAGGCTTAGCCCCGAGAAATCTCGAATCGCCTGGAGGAGTTCGGCCGGAAAAGCTCCGGGTAGTGGCTGGTCGAGGGTTTTGAGGATGCTCAAGAAGCCGGCTGAGGTCTCAATGGCGGCTAAGCAGTCTTTTTTCGGCAGGATCAGGTTTCGGGCGAAGCTCAGGATTTCTTCGCTGAGTGTTTTAAGTATACCCAGTGACTCGTCGCTCTTTTCAGCCACAAGGGCTCGGAGGCTCTCTGCCATTGGCTGGAAAAGAAGGTCGCGTAGGGCCAGGGGTGATATGAAAAAGGTCCCCAGATCCATGAAAAGAGAGCGGGCGACATCGTCGGGTGAAAAGGAGGCTAGGAGTTCTTTTATGCCATCTTCGTTGCGATGACGGCTGATGTAGCGTTGAGCGATGGAAAAGGCGAGGTCGGCGCAGATCTTGGCGTCCACGGTGAACTCCGGGGTGTAGCCGAAATCCCTGGCGCCGCTGCGAAGTATGGTGGTGCAGAATGAATCGATGGTGGTGATCTGGGCGTTCTGGAAATCCTCCAGCTGCTCTCTGGCCCAGGGAGACTCCTGATCCGCCAGGGCTTGGTAGATCCGTTCGTACATCTGGGCTGCTGCCTTTTTGGTAAAGGTCAGCGCGAGAATGGAGCGCAAGGGGATTTTTCTATCCACCACCAGATGAACAAAGCGGGCGGCCAGCACCGTGGTTTTGCCTGCTCCGGCTCCTGCCGTGACGACACAGCTTTGCCTTGCCAGCACAGCCTGGCGCTGCGCTTCGTCGAGCCTGGCAAGGTAGCCTTGGTTTTCTACCTGATTCATGATCGTTCCGCCGAAAAATGAATTCTGCACACAGCCCTGAAAGCACAGTCGAGGCAGGCCTGTGCCGAAGGCTTGATTTCCAGAAACCGCCCGTTGTGTATGCGCTCCGAAGCTTCTGCGAGGGCGTTATGGAGCGCCCGGCGCTCGGGTTCGAAGGAAGCTCTGTCAGGACGCTGTTTTCCGGAGCCGAAAACAACCACGGGTTTGTTGTCTTCGATGGACCAATAGAGAGCTTGAAGCACGGTAAAACCCGAAGATTCGAGCATGGCCGCATAGGCGTTGATCTGGAAATCCTGGACTTTGCCTTCCTCGTCGGCAAGGAATTCCTTTTTAGCCGGGCAGCGCTTCCGCTTGTAGTCAAGCAGAAGGCATTCGGGGCGAGTGGACAAAGGTTTTACCAGGACGCCGCCGGTTGCCTGGAATGAGGAAGCAAATGCTGCCTCCTCGCCAGCCTGGGACGAGGGGATGCGGGATCCGTTGGGGGCGGGCCTGAAAACTATCCGGTCGGCACGACCTTCCAACCTCAAGCCCAGTTCGGGCAGTTCCATCCAGAGGACTCGCTCGAAGTCGCTCTTCAGCCAACTTTCTTCGCTGAGGGTGTTTTCGTAGGCGAGGATCCTGCCTATCCTGTCACGTATTTTAGGATAAGCCGATTCCAGGGCAATCTGGAGCGAATGGCCGCTGCGGTTCAGCGTCTTTTTGAGGGCGGACTGGAAGGCGTTCTGGATTCTATCGTCCAGGGAGAGTCCGGCTTGACCGGGAAGCGTTGGGCTTGCTTTTTCACCCAGCTCAGCGGCTGACTGCGGCTCGGCCAGGAGTCTGCGGATCATGTCGTGCATGAGCATGCCTTCGGCCAGGATGGCCGGGTCGGCAATTTCTTCTTCCATGCCGGGAATTCCCGATAAGAACCAGCGGAAGGGGCAAAGGCTGATGTATCCCAATCCTCTGGGGTTCAGCTTGAACAATGGAGCGGCGTTGAATGCTCTTAAGCGCAGAAGCGAGGCAGGATCCAAGGCTGGCCTTGGTTCCGGCTGTTGCCGCAGGCAGCCTTCAGCATCGAAAAATATGGGGGGCGGCAAGGTCTGAGACCTAGTCATCGGGCCAGAAAAGCTTCCTTGGGCCGCTTCAAGCGCCAGGGCGGGAAGTCTGGCCGGCACGGTGATGGCGTCCAGATTCCACCATGCCTTAGTCTCCAGGAGCTCGGGCGAGGGGGGTATCGCTGCCGGCTGGATGGTGATTCTTTGGGCTGAACGCCTGAAAAAGTAGGGATGAGCGACGCTATAGCCTTCCAAGGAGTTTTCAGCGTGGCAGAATACCCCATTGACCATGCTCATGGAATCGAAGAGGGCTTGGGTGAGGGCTGCTTCGTCCTGCCGCGCTCCGATCTCCTGGGGTGCCCGGGAGAGAAGGCGGATGGCCGGGTTTGCGGACTCCATCGATGCTTCGAGGATAAAATGCAGCCTGGCGGCACTCAGTATCCCCAGGTGGTAGGGATAGACTGAAACCGCTTCCAGTGATTCGTCCGGCGTATAGTGGCTATGCTCAAGAACGGCCAGGAGCAGTTCTATCGGCGAGAAGGCGGGCAAGGAATCGGTCAGGCGGGCTTCCCAAGTTTCCAGCGACGAAAGTTCCTCGAAGATCCTCTGGAGGGTTCTATTCGCATAATCCGAAAAATTCCTCTCGACCAGGAGATCGTCGATAAATACATGGAGAGCGATCCTGAGGGAGGAGAAGGATCGGGAGCCAGAGATCGCCGCACAGGAGCTGCGCAGCGTGGTGAAGAACGGGATGGCGGATTCGGCTTGTTCCGGTGCGAGCCTCAGGGTTTTCGCCCAAAGGATTCTCATATACTCAGGATCGGAGGAGAGCTCGGGAATATGGTAGCGCCGCGCCAAATCCAGCAGGGCGAGACATCTGGTTGCTTCTTTCCATTCCGCAAGACTGGGATCGAAAAGGGTTTCGAGGCTTCTCCGGGAAAATCCTTCGCTCAAGGCCTGCATCGAGGCGCTGAGCAGCTTTCCTATGGGGGAGTCGGAGAGGGCTCGGCCTGAGCGGAATTGAAGCGGCAGGCCCCAGGAACGGGCGATGCGGCTCACATGGGCAATAATGTCGGCTCCCAGGCTCGGCAGGCTGAGCGCAAGTTCCGAAGCCGGCACGCCCTGGTCCAGCCAGCGCCGGCAGACGCCGAATACATACTCCAGCTCGTCCCGCAGACTGGCAAAGCTGAGCAGCAGGGGAGGCTGAAATGCCCGGACGGCTGGAACTGCAGGGCTGCCTTGGGTGAGTGGAGAGGCTTGAATCCCTTCAGGTGGCGATTGGGTCTTAATGATTTCGGCCGCGGTAGTGCTTTTAAGCTCTTCAGGAGCCCAGATTTCAATACTGAGTGCCGCAGAACAGGCAAAGAGTTCAGGCGAATAGCCAGGCATGAGGCTGGGATAGAAGAGCAGAAAGCGTCCCCCGGCTTCGCTGCGCAAGGGAAGGCTTGCTGGTTCGTAGATTCCGTGTTTCCTTAAAAATGAAGCATAGTCAGCCCAAAGAAATTCGTAATCTCGAATCAGTGCATCGTCCTGCGGCAGGCTTCCGTCATTGATTTTTTCGCGAATGCACGCCGCGGCATCCTGTAAAAACGGGGCAGCCGCTGCCAGGCTCCATGTCATGCTCTTGGGAGGCGTTTTATCTGGATTGACCAGGCGCTTGAGGTTCGGCTTCTTTTCTTTACCCTCGAGCAGGCTGCAAGCCCAGAGCAGCCTGCTCCGGGTATCGGCCTCCCGCAGCTCCAGAGAGTCTGGAATTTGGCGGAGAGACCCGAGAAAACTGTCCCAACCCAGAAAACGATCCAGATTGATGCAGGTCCGACCTGAGAAGTCCAGGCTGGCTTTTGCCCAGGAATCAGCGGCGATCTGGGTGGGAAAGACAAAGACTAGGTCCGGATCATCCAGGGCAGAGGCGATTTTTACCGCTACAGGGCTGGCTTTTAAATCCTCCTGTGATGGCGGCTCAAGTCCCTTCATGCTCGATGTGGGCAAGCAGAGCCTCCATGAGATACGCGCTGGCCGCCTGGGCTTCCCGGGCGATCGCCTGGATTTCGAACGCCTGAATTCGGGACAGCTCTTTCAGAAGGGATAAAACGTCGGCTGTTGAGGTTTCGCGTCCCGGCTGCCGTTCTCCGGCTGTCCCGCTTTCAGAAGCGACACCGGTCTTCACCCTGTCCAGAGCGGCTTCGATAAGAGCGAAGAATGGCCAGAGCTCCACGAGGGCTTCGAAACGTTCCTTGTTGAAATAATCTCTTCCCTCCCAACGGTTCACGCCTATAGCCAGCCTTCCTTCTTGGTCGCCGGCGGCCCAGCGTATTAGCTCCGCCGCCCGAGCTTGGGCCGACTTTAGCTGCCTGGGCTCCTCCTCGCCCTTACCGAGCGGAGGACTGAAGCTCGTATCTCTGGGTCTGGTGGCGAAAGCGAAGACAATGGCGTGGAGGGCTGGCGTATCAAGCCTGCCCAAGACCTCCACTGCCTTGGCTGCCTGAAGCGGCTCCATACCTAGTTCGTCCATTTTTACGGATTCATCGCCGTCCCGGGCTTGGGAAAGTCCAGGATAGAGGAGTTTTTTTCTGATGAGGAATTTTTCAAGAATATATCGCAGCTCCTCTGTCTTGTTGGCCCCCTGGTTTACCCTGGATAAGCCTTCGATGAAGATAAAATCAAGGCAGGCACGCAGAGCAGTGGGGAATCTTAACAGAGCTTTCAGGCGGGAGAAGAAAAGCGCTTCCTCCGGATTGAAGGAATCTTCGGGGTGCTGAAGACCAAGGATGGCACCCAAAAGGCATATGCCGTTCTCAATGACAGTCCGCCCACGGATGGATGCCTCAATGCTCGGCTCATTGCCGCCGTCCTCGGTTATTGCCAGGGCAAGGCGGGAGAAGAAATGCTCAGCGTCGCTGCCAAGGCGTTCTACCAGAGGAGTGAGGGCTGCAGCTCCTTCTCCCGACCCCGCCCCCTTCGCAAGCAGGGCTTCGCCGCAGCGGCGAAGCGAAGTGGTACAGCTGTCCAGAGCTCGGTAGAGCTCAGGTCGGGAGGCTTCTTCCACTGCCTCGTCCAGATTGGGGACACCTCGACCCATGAGGCTGATCCAAAGCCTCTCATAGATGTCGTCCAGGTCGTGGATTCGCGTGAACTCACAGAAGACCAAGGACTGATAGCCCTGGAGCTCAACTCTCCAGCCGAAGCTGCCCAGATCGGAACAACGATACAGGTACCAGAGACCCGAGCGCTGTTCCTGGGCTGCCAGATAATTGCGGGGACCTGGATCCAGACCAAGGGCCTGGACCAGTGACTTTCTACGCAGATGGGAGGCTCCGGAGCTGCTTTTTTCAGTATAGGCACAGCTGGAGACTACGCTGCCCGAAG
This sequence comes from Spirochaetaceae bacterium UBA4077, assembly GCA_002383375.1. GTDB lineage: Bacteria > Spirochaetota > Spirochaetia > Treponematales > Rectinemataceae > UBA2256. The sequence continues at coordinate 21,206 of DFYR01000074.1, read as the reverse complement.
TTCGCTGCCAGCAGTTGTTGTAAAAGACTAAGGCTATATCCTTGCCGAGGCCGTTGGAATAGGCGAAAACGTTTTCGTCGATATGGCCATCGTCGGAAATAACGTCGAAGAGATAGAACTGCTCGACCCCTGCGAAGAGTCTGCGCCGGCGGAGCAGGGGGAAGATTTCCTTTTCATGCCGCTCAATGAGTGCAAGATCGGGCTTTTCGTCTCTGTAGGAGCGCCGGTATTCCATGCCATATTTTTCCGTAAAGCCCTCGATCTGGCCGTGGCCGAACATGGGAAGGCCTGGCATGGTGGCCATCATGGTGCAGACGCCGAAGTACTTGTCGCCGGTGCCGAACTGGGCCACGGCGGTTTCTTCGTCGGGGTTGCTCATGAAATTGACAAAGCGTTTGAGGATTTCCTTGTCGAATTCCTGGGTGTTCTTGATGGTGAGCCTGTAGAGGGAGTTCTTTTCCTCCTTGAGCATGTTCATGAAGGCGGAGTTATAGACTCTGTGCATGCCCANNTCGCGCCAGAATTCACTGGGGATGGCCTGGTCGAAGTCGGCCTCGTGGAGAGAATATTCCGAGCGGGAGGGTATGGCTCCGCCTGAGCCGGGGGCTGGGTACCAGAGCCTTCTGATATGCTGGCGGGCAAGCACCATGGCGGCGTCGAAGCGGATGATGGAAAAATGCTTGGCGACGTGAAGTATTCGTTCCCTGACCATAGCTCTGGCCTCGGGATTGAGGAAGTCGATCTGCGCCGTGTCGTTCCAGGCCATGCCGGTACCGTCGTTGCCGTGATAGATGTAGCGCACATGGCCTGTTGCCCGGTCAAGGCGCTTGAAGACCACCGCCGCGTCGCTTCGGGAATAGTAGTGGTCTTCGATCCAGAGTCCCACCGAGGGGTCTTCCGAGAGATCGGGGCCGTTGAAGCTGTAATTGGGGAAGGGACAGCGATCGGTACCAATGAAGAGATCAGGGCGCTCGCGGATCCAGGCCGAGTCGAGACCGGTATGGTTGGGCACCATATCGGCAGCCAGGCGTATACCCCGCCAGAGGCAGCGCTCCCTGAGCTTGTCCAATGCTTCCCAACCCCCGAGCTCCCAGGCGATTTCGTAATCGAAAAGAGAGTAGGCCGAGGCCGCAGCCTCGGGATTGCCGCAGAGGCGTTTGATTTTTTCGCTGGCAGGGCTCCGCTGCCAGATGCCGATGAGCCAGAGCCCGTTGATGCCCTGGGAGGCTATCGTGTCCAGTTCGCTGTCGGGGATCTCGTCCAGTCGCCTGATGGAACGTTTATGGCTGACCGAAAGCTGGTGGAGCCAGACTAAGGCGTTTTTGGCCAGAAGAACCAGGGAGGGCATCCAATCCCGGTCCTGGGTGAATTTTTCATACTCTTCCCGGGAAAAGACATAGCTGTAAGCCTTGGCCGGACCGGGACCAGGGGGGAAATAAGGCCTTTCCTCCTCGGCGATCAAGTCTAGGCCGGAGAGGATCCTGCCGCCTACGTTGTCGAAGCGGGCGCCCCAGTGTTCCTTGATCCAGCGCAGCTGCGCCTCCAGAGACTCGGGCGCCCTCTTGGCTGGCATCCGGAGCAGGTCGAGGAGCGTGCTCTCTTCGCCGGCTGGGCCGAAGGCGGGCATTTCGCGACTTTTCCGGTCCAGGGCGGCAAAAACCTTGGCGTACAAGGTTTTTGCCGCCAGGCTGTCCGGGACCTCCGCCAGGGGGCGCAGCCCATCGTCGAAGAGAAAGCGGAAAGGGGCAAATGCGGGATTTTCGTTGGCCAGCTTTAGGAGGATCATCTCCTCAAAGGCAATCTCCCGGTTGCTCACCCCCGGGCTCTCGGAGTCCGCGGCCGAGGAGCCAGCCAGCCAGGATTCAGGGCTCATCGCGCCCGAGTAGACCTCCCGGGGCGGAAATTGCGTACAGAATTCCTGAAGGAGTCTGTCCAGTGCTTGTAAACCCACCGCCTCCCCGGCGGCTGTCATCAGGCGGCCAAGCGCCTGAGGATCGATACGTTGCCGATAGAGCTGTAGTACCCTATGGAGGATCTCGTCCACCAGACCCATGGCGTTTAGCCGCCCTGCACTCAAGGTCGTGGTATCCTGACCTCGGACAGAACCTAGATCGCGAAGCGCCTGGGCCATGCTCCGGGCTGCGGTAAAATCCGGAATGACCAGATTCCCTGAAATCATAAAGAGCGCCGTATCTATCCCGGTGATTTTCCGCAGCCAGGCGTGGACATGGAATTCCAGAGTCCTATCGCCGGATTGGATGCTTTTAGGGGAGGTTTCGATTTTATTAAGGCGGCAGGCGAGTACCGTATCGCTCATGTCGATCATGGATTCACTATAGCTTCCCCGGCTTAGGGACACAAGCTGGAACCGCATCGGGAAAAGGATGCAAAGCCGATTACTGGAAATACCGCACAAGGGATAAACAGTCATAGTCTGCATTTTCTCCTTTCCCAAAAGCCCTTTTCGCTGCTATACTTACAAAGCTACAGCGGAGGTAAAATTGTCTGTCTATGTAGAGCATGATAAGCGGAGGGAGGAGATTCTGGACAAGGCCTTGGATGTCTTCGTGGAAGAGGGCTACAAGGACACGACCTTTCAGAAAATCGCCGAGCGCTGCGGCATAACGCGAACGATTCTCTATCTGTATTTTTCCAATAAGCGGGAAATATTTTCGACCAGCATCAAACGCCTTATGGGGAGAATGGAAAGCAGGGTGCGGGATATCGCCGGCAACGAGGAACTCAGGAGCATCGACAAGCTAATTGCGATCGGCGAGATGATCGTAGGGGAGTGCGCAGCCGAGTCCAAACTTCTGTCGGTGATACTCGATTATCTGCTAAAACTCAAGCTGGCAGGAGGCGATCCGGACGAGCGGGTCCGTCGCAGGACTATCCGTATGCGCCATATTCTGGCGCTCATCATAATAGAAGGAAAAAAACGAGGCGAATTTTCCCCCAGGGTGTCAGGCAAGGCGATGAGCGAGCTGTTCTATGCCCTGATAGAGGCTGCTGTTTTTAGAATAACCGTTTTGGGGAAAAAGGATGTTTCCAGTCTTCAGGATTCCCTGCGCCTTCTGGCCTTAAGCATAAGCCTTGAGCCGCCCGTCTCGCGGCCACAGGATTAAGCATGGGGAAAACATCGTTTTACTGGAGCGATGCTGTTTGCTGCTCCAGCATTCCCATTCTCAATTTAGCAATCATCGAAGCCCTCGCCACTACCTTGGCGGTAAAGAGACTTTCGATGTTCTTCTTGTAGTTTAAAATCTTGGCGACATAATCGAGGGTCTTTACCGGGGCTCCCTGCCTGGTCACTCTGGTCCGGCCGGCGTTGTACATGGCCAAGGCTGAGACTTCGTTCCCAGAAATGTCGAGGACGTGACGGAAGTAGGCGATGCCTTCCTTAGCATTCCGGGACGGATTGTACGCATCTTCGTCGCTTAGGTCGGGGAAGGTGAGGGAGTTGAGCTGAAACAGCCCCCGATCCACGCTGCCGGGGTTCTGGTTAAAGGCCTTCGGATCGAATCGGCTTTCCCCAAAGGCTATGGCGAATGCCAGACTGGCGGGCACTTCCTGTTTTACCGAATTTTCCAGGATCGCTACGGCAATCACCCTGGATTTGGTGATGGACGTGAAAAAATCAATGACACTGGATTTTGTGTCCGGATGTTGAAAGTAGATGGCTATCGGATCGATATCGTTTCTGTCTTCTATGCTGACTGGAACTTTCTCTGTATTGGTCACGAGCGAAAGGATTTCGCTCTCGAGCTCCAGGTCGGTGGCGGGAGGGGCTGAACAGGCTGCGAGGCTGAGCGCCGCAGCCAGGGCTAAAAACACTGCACCCTTGGCCCGTAACAACGTATACTTTACGCTATGCAAAACATCTCCTTCCTGGGAAAGGAGGGTAGATCCCAGCGTTTTCCAGGCTGGCGCTCATTTTCAAGGAATAGGAAAAAATGGTCAAGGGGTGAAAAAAGCATGGCGTAAGTCTTTGTGGCAGATAGCGGACTCCCTTAACAAAGGACCGAAAAGCAGGCATACTCCATTAGTATGAGCGAGGACAGCATTAGGGTTATCGTTACCGGCGGAACCTTCGACAAGCATTACGACGAGATTCGAGGCGAGCTTACCTTCAGGGAAAGCCATATGCCCGAGATCCTTGCCAAGGCGAGGGTGAGGGTTCCCGTGGTCTTGGAGATGAACCAGTTGATCGACAGTCTGCAGATGCAGGATGAAAACCGGATAGCAGTCCTGGGCGCCTGCAAAAGCGCGCCAGAAAAGCGGATCGTGATCACCCACGGCACCGACACCATGACAGCCACGGCCTCGCTTTTGGGCTCCGCAGGGCTGGACAAGACCATCGTACTCACCGGAGCCATGGTGCCCTACAAGATTCAGGACTCGGACGCTTTATTCAACTTCGGCACTGCCTTCTCCGCGGTTCAGCTTTTACCGCCGGGGGTGTATATCGCCATGAACGGGAGGGTCTTCTCTTGGGACAGGGTGCGGAAGAACAAGGATTTAGGCGTTTTTGAAGCCCTGGAGCCGAGCTGATGGCCAGGCCGAAGGATGCCGACAAGCGCCAGCTCATTCTCGCCGAAGCCAAGCGCATGTTCGCCGAACAAGGTTATGATCGCAGCTCCATGGGCGCTCTTGCCGCTCGGATCGGTATCCCGGTAGGCAGCCTTTATACCTATTTCTCTTCCAAGGAAGCGCTTCTCGGGGTCATCATCGAGGAGGGCTGGGGCGAGTTCGCTCTTTATCTGGAGGAGGGCTTGGGCAAGGCTCCCGCCTCTGTCGGAGCTGGCTTGGCCAAGCTTGCCTTCCTTATACGAAAAGCTCTGCCCGCCCTTTTCAAGGATGTGGATCTTATCGCCATTCTCCTAGGCCAAGCGGGGAGCGCTACCCGGCTCAAGGAAAAGCTGGACTACTTGGCATCCCTAATCGCCTCAATCATCGGCGAATGCGTGGAGGAAAAGGGTCAGAATCTGCAGGCCACCATTCCTGAACTGGAGGCCGGGCTTTTAGTGATGCTGCTGGGGAGTCTGGAGTCGCTGCGCCTTAACAGAAGAATCGATATGGGCATAGGAGCGGGAGAGATTATCGCTTTTCTTGTCTCGACAGTCGAAGCAAGCCTTGGATGCGCCCTGCCCGAGCTTTAGTTCTGCCTTTGACATAAGGGCTCTTATTGATGAGCCATCGCCGGACCGCGGGAGCCGCCGCTGCTGCGAAGGGGGCGATGAGCCTGGTCTCCCAGCGTACTTCCTCGTAGTAATCCTCCAGTGTTTTTCTTCTAAAATGGAGAAGGTCCTCGGCCTGGTCGGAGTCGGCGTACCAGCCGCAGTGGAAGTTGGATGTCGCGAAGGCTTCCGGGGGGAGGAAGGAGGAGTCACCGAGGCCGTAGTAGCGGAAAATTCTATCCAGGAAAGCCCTGAAGGATGTACGGCAGAGAGAGCCGCCGCCGATGTTCAGGGTTCTGCCTGCGGCGAGGGGAAGCTCGGCGGCGGCGGCGAAGGCGCGGCCTGCGTCTTCGGTGTGGACAACTTCCAGGCGGGTTTCCAGGGGCATGGCGAAGAGCATTGGATCGAAGGGTAGCCACTTGGCCCAGACGACGTAGGATAGGCGCAGGATGGCGTACTCGAGTGACGAAGCCTTAACCAGGCTTTCGCACTCGACCTTTGTCCTGCTGTAAGTTTCCGTTGGTTTAAGTTCATCGTCGACTTTGATCCAGAAGTCCTGGAGCCTGTCCCCATACGTTGCGATGCTGGAAGCCAGTACGAATCGCGGGGGCTTGGGAAGCGCGAGGCAAGCGTCGATGAGGTTTTTCGTTCCTCCGACGTTCACCTCCTGAGTTTTTCTCTCGTCCCTATCCGCCGCGGGGGGAATCAGGGCTGCCAGGTGAATGATCGCATCCGGGCCTTTATCGAAGGACGAAAACAGGTTTCGGAGGATTTCCAGCCTTCGCAGGTCGCCGAACAGGATACGACAATTTCTCCAGGGAGATCGGAGCATCCTGCGCAGCTCCGGGTCGGCCTTAGCCATGGCCTGGGGACTTTCTAGTATCGTTACTTCGTGGCCCGCGGCGATGCAGGCCTTTACTGCGCTACGTCCTACATTGCCGAATCCGCCGGTCACCAGTATCTCCATAGCCACCTCCCAATACCTGGCATTCTCCTAGTATAGTATAAATGAACAATCATTCAAGATAAGCGTTACAGCTTTTCATTCTCCAGGCCTCTGATTGACCATAATCCCAGACCTACCGTACACTTCCGCGCATGATCACCATCCATGAACTGCGCAGAAAATTCATCGAATACTTCAAGACGAAGGCGCACGTAGAGATAAGCGGAAAATCGCTGATCCCCGAGAACGATCCCTCCGTATTGTTCACCACCGCGGGCATGCATCCCCTGGTCCCCTACCTCCTGGGCGAGCCTCATCCGGCAGGCAGGAGGCTGGTGGATTATCAAAAGTGTATACGCACCGGGGATATCGAGGACGTGGGCGACGAAAGCCACCTCACCTTCTTCGAAATGCTGGGCAACTGGTCCTTGGGAGACTATTTCAAGGAAGAATCCATTGCCTTTTCCTGGGAATTCCTTGTTTCGCCCCAGTGGTTGGCCTTGGATCCGGCTAAGATTTCGGTAACCGTCTTCGCTGGGGATGAAAATGCTCCCCGGGACGAGGTTTCGGCCCAGGCCTGGCGCCGGCAGGGCGTACCGGAGGACAGGATCGCCTACCTCCCCGCCTCAGATAACTGGTGGGCTACCGGGGCAACGGGGCCATGCGGCCCTGACACCGAGATTTTCTATTGGACAGGGCAAGGCCTGCCCCCGCCAGGATCCAACAAGGGCACTGACCCCAAAAACTGGATGGAGATCTGGAATAACGTATTCATGGAATTCAACAGGGTGGACGAAAAAACCCTGGTCCGCCTACCGGCCCAGAATGTCGACACCGGCATGGGCTTGGAGCGTACGGTGGCCATGCTGCAGGGAAGGAAATCGGTCTATGAGACTGAAGCCTTCATTCCTATCCTCCACGCCCTGGAAAAACTCTCCGGTAAAACCTACCGTGTTCCTGGCAACGATCCCGAACTGGACCGCAGCTTCAGGATTATCGCCGACCATGCCAGGACGGCAACCTTCATCCTGGGTGATCCGAAAGCCGTGCTGCCCTCCAATGTGGGCGCTGGCTACGTTCTGCGGAGGATCATCAGGAGAGCGGTGCGGCATGGCCGCAAGCTGGGCATAGAGGGAGCTTTTCTCTCGGAGCCGGCTGCGGGAATCGTGGAAAACTACTCAGGCCCCTATCCGGAGCTACTGGAAAATCGTGAAAGGATTCTTTCGGAACTGAAGCGGGAAGAGGAAAAATTCCTTGAGACCCTTCAGAAGGGCGAGCACGAGTTCGAAAAGATGCTTCCCAATCTGCTTAAGAATCCCCAGCGAATCATGTCGGGACGCCTAGCTTTTAAACTCTATGATACCTACGGCTTTCCCATCGAGCTCACCGAGGAATTGGCTTCCGAGAACGGTCTCAAGGTCAATCGCCAGGAGTTCGACGAGGCCTATAAAAAGCATCAGGAGCTATCCAGAGCCGGAAGCGAACAGATGTTCAAGGGCGGCCTGGCCGATCATTCTGAACTCTCCACGAAGTACCATTCGGCTACCCATCTTCTGCACAAGGCGCTTCGCATCGTTCTGGGCGACCATGTTGCCCAGAAAGGAAGCAACATCAATCCCGAGCGGGTCCGGTTCGACTTTTCACACCCCGCGCCCATGACAAAGGAAGAGATCGCGAAGGTCGAAGAAATCGTCAACGAACAGATACATCGTGACCTTCCCGTGACCATGGAGATGATGAGTCTGGAGGAGGCCAAGGCTTCGGGAGCCATAGCACTTTTCGGAGAAAAGTATGAAGCCGTTGTCAAGGTCTATTCCATGGGTGACTTTTCCAAGGAAGTCTGCGGCGGGCCTCACGTGGAACGCACCGGAAGTCTGGGCAAGTTCAGAATACAGAAGGAACAGTCGTCCAGCGCGGGAGTACGGCGCATCTACGGTATTCTGGAATAGAGCTACGCCAGCTCCCGCAGGGCTTGGAACGTTCTGCAGCCCTCCTCGTTCAATACCCTGAGAACGAGGGGGCCTTTACAGGCCTTGCCTTCCCACCAGAGCTGCTTAAGGAAGTCCTCCAGCCCATCCTCTATCGCCGTATAGGCGTCTTCCCTCCACTGCATAAAATAATAATTACCCGGCTCTAGATGAGAGAGCAGGCCAGGCTGCGGCAGGGGCCTAATAAGGCTTGGTCCGTTTTCCAATCTGTCCGACTGGATTTTATCCACTGGAAAGGTCCAGAAGAAGGAGCCCAGGATCGGGGAGGCTTCCGACCATGATTCAGTTGGAGACGATGACTCTCCCCGAAGTGCCGAGAGCAGGTGAAGGGTCAGGATTCTGGTTTCTTCCATGGCTAGAATCTAGGCTCGAGTAGGGATTTCCGCAAGCACTGGAAAAAGCCTTCAATTGATGATATGGTTACTTTTCATGGGTCTGCTGGATTCGATAGAATCGCCCGAGGATGTCAAGAAGCTCAAGGAATCTGAGCTTCGCGTCCTGGCCAAGGAAATTCGGAAAAAGATTCTCGAAACCGTGACGACGAATGGAGGTCATTTGGCTTCCAATCTCGGTGTCGTGGAGCTGACTATAGCCCTCCACAGAGTCTTCGATTCGCCAAGGGATGCGATCATCTGGGATGTTGGCCATCAGAGTTATGCGCATAAACTCATCACCGGCAGGCTTAAGGATTTTGACAGGATAAGGAAAAAGGGAGGACTTTCGGGTTTTCCCAAGCGTTCGGAGAGCATCCACGATATCTTCGATACAGGCCATTCATCCACCTCCCTCTCCTCGGCCTTAGGGCTGCTGGAGTCCAGAAAACGCCAGGGTAAAAACGGCAGGGTCGTGGCGGTGATAGGTGACGGCGCCCTCACCGCCGGCATGGCCTTCGAGGCTCTGGCCAATGTCTCCCAGCTCGAGCTTCCTCTCATCGTCATTCTGAACGATAACAAGATGTCCATATCCAGGAACGTGGGCGCGCTCTCACGCTACCTATCCCGGCTTACCGCCACCAACCATTATCAAGCCTTCAGGAGAAGCTTCGACGCCATTGTTGTTTCGATTCCCCGTATTGGGCGAAGCCTGCTGGAACTGATCGTCAGGGGCAAGCGGGCAGTGAAGGCTATTTTTTTCAAAGAAAATCTCTTTGCTGATCTGGGCTTTGAGTACGTCGGCCCCATAGACGGGCACAACATTCCTGTTCTCTTGAGTGTTCTGGCTCAGGTTAAGCGGCTTCAGCGTCCCGTGGTTGTCCACGTGATGACGAAAAAGGGCAATGGATTTTTCAAGGCTGAGGAGGATCCCGAGGCCTTTCATGGACTGGCTCCCTCTTGCTTGGATCTGCCAGTAGTGGCAAGGCCTTCGTTCACCGAGTTGTTCGGACGACACATGGCCGACCTGGCTCAGGAAAGACCGGAGCTTGTAGCGATCACCGCCGCCATGAGCAAGGGAACGGGCTTAGACAGGATGGCAAAGCTCCTGCCCTCCAGGGTTTACGACGTGGGCATCGCGGAACAGCACGCGGTAACCTTCGCGGCTGGGCTCGCCGCCGGGGGACTTCTTCCCGTTGTGGCCATCTACTCTACCTTTATGCAGCGCGCTGTGGATCAGGTGATCCACGATGTCGCCCTGCCCAATCACCACGTGGTTTTCGCTATGGATCGGGCGGGGGCTGTGGGGGAGGATGGAGAGACACATCAAGGATTTTTCGACATCCCGCTTTTCAAGAACTTGCCCAACAGCACAATTCTAGCCCCTTCCTGCGCAGCAGAGATGGGGAGTTTTCTTCGCTTCGCCCTTGACTGGAAAGGTCCGGTCTTTTTACGTTTTCCCAAGGCTAGGGTGGACTGCGATGAGCCGGGCTGCGAAGCCCCGCCGGTGCCGGGCCGAGGGATCTTCCTGCGAAAAAGGGAAAAGGCTTCCGTACTGATCTGTGCCCTGGGACCTGTTGCTCATGCAGCAGCCAGGGCTACGGACAGGATCAATGAATCCGGGTTTCCAATCGACCTCTATTCTCTACGCTTCGCCAGTCCACTGGACGAGCAGGAGATTGCCGGTATCTGTTCCGGGTACAGAATTATGGCTATCGTTGAAGAGGGAAGCAAGGCGGGAGGTGTGGGAGAATCGATCGCCTCGATTCTTGCCCGCAGGGCTGTTCGGGTAAAGCTTGTGATCCTGGGGTTTGGGCCGGGACTCCCCTCCCAGGCTACGAGGGATGAGTTGCTCAGCGACGCGGGCCTGGATGAGGAAGGCTTGTATACTACGTTTACTTTATTGGCTGCCGATGCGGCGGGGAGGGTGGATGAAGCGCATCCTATCCTTACCCGGTAAACGAAGCCTTGTCCTCGGCGAGCGACCTCTGATTATGGGCATCGTCAATCTGACGCCGGACTCGTTTTTCCCCGGCTCCCGGGCGCCCGAACCGGAAAAAGCCGTTGAACGTGCCCTCGCGCTCCTGGAAGAGGGCGCCGACATCCTGGATTTCGGCGCCGAATCGACCCGACCGGGCTCGGCGCCGGTGGATTCGGATGAGGAGATAAAAAGGCTGATCCCCGCCCTCAGGGCTTTTCGAGCCCGGTCGGGCGCGGTGCTGTCGGTGGATACCAGGAGGGCGACGGTGGCCAGAGCCGCCCTGGAAGAGGGCGCCGATATCGTGAACGATATCGCGGCGCTTTCCGATCCAGACATGGCTTCGCTAGTAGCCCGATCTGGTGCAGGGCTTGTGCTCATGCACATGCTGGGCGAACCATCTACTATGCAAGCGAATCCGGAGTATGTCGACTGCGCCGGCGAAGTTGCCGCCTATCTTCGTGCAGCCGCAGCCAGAGCCTTGGATGCGGGCATTCCTGAGGACTCGATAATTCTCGATCCCGGGATAGGCTTCGGCAAAACGCTGGAACACAACCTCGATCTCATTAAAAGGCTTTATCTCATTGCCGAATGCGGGTATCCTGTTCTAGTAGGCCTTTCGCGCAAGCGTTTTATCGGGCAGATCACAGGAAAGCCCGTGGAGCAGAGGCTCTCCGGCAGCCTAGGCGCGGCCTGCGCTGCCTGGATGAATGGCGCCGATATCATACGGGTACACGATGTGGGGGAAACTAAGGACGCGCTTAGGCTTTTCATTTCTTGCCTGCCGATACGAGAACATCCAGGACGAGCAGTGAGGACCTGAGTATGGATCTTAACGACATATCGGTTTTTTTCTCCACCTACGTCCGGCCGGTGCTGGATGTCCTGCTCCTGGCCTATCTCATCTACAATACCTATCAGATCCTGGTAAAGACCAAGGCGGTCCAGCTGATAAAGGGTATCCTCCTCCTGGCAGGAATCTACGCCGTGGCCTTTTTTCTCCAGCTTTCCACCGTAACCTGGGTACTTGGCATTGTCGCTCCCGGCTTGGTCATCGGTTTAGCCATAATCTTCCAGCCCGAACTTAGGAAAATCTTCATGCACCTCGGCCAGGGCCGTCTGTTCAGGAATACTCGGCAGCCCAAGGCGAGTCAGATCGAAGCCTCGGTCACGGCCTGTGAAATTTTATCACACATGAAGCGGGGAGCCTTGATCGTCTTCAGCCGTAATGTGGGTCTCAAGGAGATTATCGACAAGGGAATACGGCTGGACGCTGTTCTCTCGCCCAGCCTTCTGGTGACCATATTCGCCCACGACAATCCCCTGCATGACGGAGCGGCGGTTATACAGGAAGGAAAGATTGCCGCAGCCGCCTGCTTCCTTCCACTCTCGGATCAGCAGGACATAAAGAAAAGCTTCGGAAGTCGGCACAGGGCTGCCCTGGGCATAACCGAGGAATCCGACGCTGTGGTGCTCGTGGTATCCGAAGAGACGGGAGCCCTTTCGCTGGCCTATGATTCCAAGCTTTACTACGGCCTCGACGGCGATCAGCTGAGGTTCAGGCTGGCCAGACTCTTGGAAGGGCTTTCCGACGAGGCTGCGGAGGCTCAGGAATCGGAAGAGGGCAAGCACTATGAAGCTTAAGCGAATTCTCATAGTCCTCTTCTCAGACTGGCCGGCCAAGGTCCTCTCCCTGTCCATAGCCCTCCTGCTCACCCTCTTTTTCAATCTCACCAGGCTGGAGCAGCGGACGATCAATATTCCCCTCAGTGTCTCACTCAACGAGGAATTGGCGCCTTCCAGCCAATACCCCTCCATGGTCAAGGTTATACTCAGAGGTGAGCGGGACCTGATCTACAGCATTCGGGAGGACGAGATCTCCGCCTCCCTGGATCTCTCGGAATACAAGAACGAGGGAGTGTACCGAGCGCCCATCAGGCTGCAAAAACGGGGCAACGCCCTCATCGCCGATCCGCTGGAGATCCATCCCGAACCTTCCGACATCGCGATCGGCCTGGAAAAAAGGGTAGCCAAAAGCGTGCCAGTAACGCCATCGTTCAAGGGCTTTCTAGAGTCGGGTTTCGAGCTGGCCAACTTCGATATTGTGCCGCCGGAGGTTACTATTTCCGGACCGGCTGGACTGATCGCCAGGACTACTGAGATTTCCACGGATACCATAGAGCTAAGCGGGAAGAAGGCTGATTTTACGGCCAGCGTACGTCTTTTGAAAAAAGATCCGCTTCTAAGCGTAGAAGGAAAGGACCTGGTGGTTTTTTCCGCCACCGTGAATAAATCCAGGGACGTCAAGAACTTCGTCAACCTTCCGATTTTTATTCGAGGACTTGCTCCCGACCTCGCCTTGGAAGAAATCCTTCCGACCGGTAATCTGCGAATGCATATCGCCGAAGAATTGCTCAAAAATTTCAAGACCGGCGAAGCGCTTTCGGTGGATTTGAGCAGCTTCACGAAGGCAGGCAGCTATACGGTGGATGTGCTCGTCTCTGTCCCCGATGAAGCGGTGGTGGAGACCTACGAGCCGCAGACGCTGACGATCCGGCTTAAGGCTTTAACCCAGCCCGCCGAACCTGCTGAGGGGCTCTGAGAATGCTCGGGGAAGATGCTTGGGCTGGGACTTTAGCTCTATGCCAGGCTCAGGTTTGGTAAAGTGGCTGACAAACTTTAAAAGGAAAAACAATGATCCGCGGAATCGGCATCGATATTGTCCATGTGAATAGAATTCGGCATTGGTCCACCGTGCCCGGCCTCATAGAAAGGTTCTTCCACCCTCACGAAATCGAGGCTGCCTTATCCAGAGGCGCGAGCAGGGACCTGTCACTGGCTGCCCGCTTCGCGGCCAAGGAAGCCTTCGGCAAGGCCTGCGGCACCGGCCTGCGGAATATGAAGCTCAGGGACATCTACGTAGAAAACCAAAGGGACGGAAGGCCGGTCATTATATTGGAAGGGACCGCAAAACAGCGCTTTTCGGAGCTTGGCGGCGGCGTGCTCCATTGTTCTCTCACCCATGAGGGGGATAATGCCGTCGCGATCGTGCTTATCGAGGATCAGAAGACGTGGTGAAGCAGAAAGCCGTCCAACTGGTGCTGGCCTACGACGGAACAGACTTCGCAGGCTGGCAGCGGCAGAAAAATGCCCGCTCCGTGCAGGAAGAACTGGAAAAGGCTCTGGAACGGATCCATGGACACCCGGTCAGGCTTACCGGAGCAGGCCGTACCGACGCCGGGGTTCATGCCCTGGGTCAGGCTGCCGGTTTTTTTTCCGATATCCTCACGATGCCGGTTGGGCGGTTCAAGACTGCCCTCAACAGCATTTTACCCAAGGACATCAGGGTGATGAGTTCGAGTCAGGCACCTGAGGATTTCCATGCCCGATTCGATGCCTCCATGCGGCGCTATCGGTATTTCATGCTCTGCGGATCCCGCCAGGATCCCTTTTGCAACCGCTATGCCTGGTGCATATCCCGTCAACCTTCCCTGTCCAGACTCAACGCGATGGCGGCGGTGCTTCTAGGGGAGCATGATTTTTCCGCTTTCGCCTCGGCCGGCGATTCAAGCCTGAGCCGATCCAGGTTCATCCAAGAATCGTATTTCTGGTTTGAGGGAGATCGGCTGGTCTATCAGGTGGCCGCAAACGCCTTTCTCTGGCGCATGGTGCGCTCCCTGGTGGGAACAATGATTTTTTTCGAAGCTAAAACCGAAAGTGAGGCGCTTGCTTCCGCGCTTATGCGCGACATTCTCGAAGGAGTGGACAGAAAAAAAGCCGGACCGACGGCTCCCCCCGAGGGACTTTTTTTATGGAACGTCGAGTACGAAACTCGGCTCCACGGCCATCGGCGCAGGAAAAAGGAAGAGAGGACAACCAATGATGCCGGCCGGCTCGATCAGGTTTTCTTGAAAAATTCCGAAGATCCAACAGAATCGGAAGACTGTACAGGTTGCAAGCCTCCGGACTTCACTGGTTCTTGAATTTCTAATCTTCTCGCCTGAGGTTGAATTCCCTTTTCCGCCAGTGCCGACAAGATGGCCGGAATAAGGTTGTTTTTAATCGCCGCCAGGTTCTCTTGCAAAAACCACACACCTACCAGGAGATTCGTTCCATCGGGAGTTATTGCGTCCAAAACTATAAGTGGAGCAGGCTCTTTCAAGGCTAAGGCTTCCGAATCGATCACGTGTTGAATACTGTCCATCGCGAGTCTTAGATCGCAATCGTTGGGAAGACTGAGCCATAGATCGAAGCGTCGCTGGGGGAAATAGCTGATATTTATGATATTGGTCTTGATCAGGGTTTCGTTAGGCACTCGCACCAGGCGGCCGTCGAAGGTCTGGAGGCGGATGCACATGAGATCGACGGTTTTGACCACTCCGGTTATAGTGTCCACCTGGAGGATATCGCCTTCCGAAAAGAGTTTTTCAGAAAAAAGAAAGAGACCAGATATAATGTTCGCCACCGAGGTCTGGGCGGCGAAACCTATGGCGATACCTGCGATCCCTGCGGCGCCCAGCAAGGCTGAAACATCCACTCCGGCCTTCTTGATCGCCATCAGGGCAACAATAGTGTAGCCACCATACTTTATCAGCTTGTCCAGGGTGGAAGCGCTCCGCTTGGGCAGTACCTTTCTTGAAAATCGCCTGGTCATGATGAATACTATGCGTACCAGGGTGACGCCGATAACCAGAATGAAAAATACTGATATCGCCGTCTTTACCGAATCGGCTGAGACAAAGTCTTGAAACCATCCGGCTATCGAATCGAGGAGCTTTTGTCCTGTGCTCATAGGCCAACTATAGGATAAAAGATAGGGAGAACGGAATAGTGTCCAAAGGCAAAAAACGAATAGCATCTACAGTTCCTGCCCCCGATGTAAAAGTGTCGGGTTCTCGCCTTCTTGCAGAAACCCAGCGCGCTGATCAGGCAAAGACCATGACTTGGCAGGGCAGGGTGGAAACCGAGGAGGGCTTGCGTGCGGATAAATACATCGCCGAAGTGGCTGGAATCCTGGCAAGATCCCAGCTCAAGGCGCGGGATGCCCGCCTTCTAGTCAATGGAAAAGCCGTGAAATTTTCACGTAAACTCACTATGGGCGACCAGCTGGAACTACGCTGGACCGATGAAGCAGTGCAGGACCTCGTGGCTGAAAAATTGGATGTATCCATTCTCTACGAGGACGAAAACGTCTTTGTCTTCGACAAGCCTCAGGGCATGGTAACCCATCCGGCGGCGGGCAACTGGAGAGGAACCCTGGCGAACGCCGCGCTGTGGCTCGACGCTGAACGAAAGGGCGGACAAGCTCCTCCCCGGGGAGGAATTGTCCATCGGCTGGACAAGGACACATCGGGGGTGATCATCGTTGCCAGAAACAGCCCAGCACATGAGTTCCTGGCTGCCCAGTTTAAAAACCGTTCGACCCGCAAGGAATACATCGCCTTTGTGCGGGGCTTTACCAGGGAGAAATCGGGACGTATAGAAAATTTTATTGGCCGGGACAAACGGGACAGAAAAAAATTCGCCCCGACAGAATCCGGCGGAAAACGGGCGATCACGGAGTATCGGCTAATTTCCCGCTGGGTAGTAAAAAACGGCTGCGAATACTCCCTTCTGGCACTTTATCCCCGAACGGGCAGGACTCACCAGCTGAGGGTTCACATGGCAGGCTTGGGCTGCCCCATCGTGGGTGACCCGCTCTATGGAAAAAAAGATCCCTGTTTTCCCGACGCAACGCTTATGCTTCATGCCAGAAGGCTCAAGATACTCCTGCCGGGCAGGGAGAAATATTCTATTTTTCAGGCGCCGCTGCCGCAGCGCTTCCTGGCCATGGCCGCAGCGCTCAGAAAAAGCGGGCTCAAGCGCTGACAGGACNNCCTTGGTCTCACTACGCTATGGCTAACGATTAGTAGCGGCGGGGATGGAAGGATCCACCGTCGCGGCGGGGCTTGTCTTCAGCCTCGTTGACGCGGAGCTGCCTTCCCATGAATTCGAAGCCATTGAGGGCATCAATCGCCTTCTGGGCCTCATCGTCGTTCGCCATCTCGACAAAGCCGAATCCCTTCGCCTTGCCGGTGTAGCGGTCGATGATGATGTTGACAGACGAGACCTCGCCGTACTGGGCGAACAGGTCGCGAAGTTGATTCTCGGCGGTGCTGTAATTCATGTTGCCGACATAAACCTTCTTGGACATTCGGAAAAACCTCGATTGGGCNNAGCGATGCTGGGGTCTTTCCGAAGGAAGAAGCGAGTGGGGCGGGGGCTCTGGAGATTTCGACCGCCGAACCCCCAAAACCGTACACAAAGGAAT
Source organism: Spirochaetaceae bacterium UBA4077 (assembly GCA_002383375.1). Lineage (GTDB taxonomy): Bacteria > Spirochaetota > Spirochaetia > Treponematales > Rectinemataceae > UBA2256. The sequence continues at coordinate 4,436 of DFYR01000074.1, read as the reverse complement.
GACGATGCATGAAAAGCCAGTTTCTACCTTAAAAACGGGGGCAGTATTCCTGAACCCTCCGAAAGTACAGGAAGCCGCATACACGGCCTCATTTGGGAGTATATGGGTATTGCTCGAGGGCCGTCAACTGCTTTCGCGTTATTTTACCGTAATTTAATTCACCTTGACAAAGAATTTCCCATCCGTATAATCGAAGCGACGGCGAATATACATCGGAGGGACATATGGCACCCAGAGTTTGGATGATTGCCCTTCCCGTTGCCGGTTTGATTCTTGGATGGACGATCCGCTGGCTCTATGCCAGATTTCAACTCACTGCTGCAGAAAATGAAGCAGAACGTATACAACAGGACGCTAAAAAAGAGGCCGAGGCCGAGAAGAAGGCGATCCTTGTAGAGGCGAAAGATCAGCTCATTCGGGAACGCAACCAGCAGGAACGGGAAATACGCGAACGGCGAATCGAAGCTCAGAAGCTCGAACGCCGGGTCATGCAGAAAGAAGAGAACCTCGACAACAAGATCGAGGCATTGGAACGGCTGGAAAACGCCTTAAAGGCAAAAGAGAAAAGTTTACAGGACAGGGAAACCGACTTACTTGGCCAGGAAGAACAGTACCGCCAGGAACTGGAGCGGATTTCCGGCCTGAGCGCCGACGAGGCCAAGCGGCTTATCATCCAGACAATGGAAAACGAAGCCAAGCACGACGCCCAGGTGCTGATCAACAAGATCGATCAGGAAGCCCAGCTCGCCGCCGAAAAGCGGACCCGGGACATACTAGTCACCACTATGCAGCGGATAGCCACCGATGTGACCGCCGAAACGACGGTAACTTCGGTCAGTCTGCCTTCGGACGAGATGAAGGGGCGCATCATCGGCAGAGAGGGGCGGAATATCCGCACCCTGGAGACCCTCACGGGCGTGGATGTGATCATCGACGACACTCCCGAAGCCGTGGTGATCTCCTGCTTCGATCCGGTGCGCCGTGAAATCGCCAGGGTTTCCCTGGAGCGCCTTATCACCGACGGACGAATTCACCCGGCTCGAATCGAAGAGATGGTCCAAAAGGTCACCAGGGAAATATCGCAGAAGATCTACGACGAGGGCGAGAAGGTTGTCTTCGACCTGGGCCTCCACAATATAGCCCCCGAGCTCATCCGGGCCTTGGGAAGGCTGTATTTCCGCACCAGCTACGGTCAGAACGTCCTCTTCCATTCCAAGGAAGTCGC
>DFYR01000074.1:0-3124 GCA_002383375.1 Spirochaetaceae bacterium UBA4077 | reverse complement strand
TCCTGCCCCGAGTCTGTGGTGGTGCAGATCGCCGATGCGATCTCGGCGGCCAGGCCCGGCGCCCGCCGCGAAACTTTGGACAACTATATCAAGCGTCTCGAGAACCTAGAATCCATCGCCGAAAGCTTTTCCGGCGTCGATAAGGCCTTCGCCATTCAAGCCGGCCGCGAACTGCGTATTCTGGTTAACTACGAGAACGTTTCCGACGACCAGGCCAGGGAGCTCTGCAAGAGCATCGCCAAGAAGATCGAAACAGATCTGCGCTATCCCGGCCGAATCAAGGTCACCATCATAAGGGAGACCAGAATCGTCGAGTACGCGCGCTAGGCTCCGGAGCGGCCACGGTATTGAACGAGCACAAAGCTACCCTGATCATGGTGGGGGATATCGCAGGCCCTCCGGGCTTGCGAGCCCTTTTCGCCCTTCTCCCCTCCTTCGCCAAAAGGCATTCGGCCGACCTGGTGGTCGCCAATGGAGAGAACGCCCAGAAAGGCTACGGCATCGGCAAGGAAGAACTGGAAGTAATACTTCAGGCGGGCGTATCGGCGATCACCACGGGCAACCATGTCTGGGAGCGGAAAGAAGCGGCGGAGCTCCTTGATTCCGAGCAGGCTTTACTGAGGCCTGCAAACTATCCTCCCGGCCTTTCAGGCAAGGGACTTCTCCACATAAAAGGCCGCAGCTTTGAATGGGTAGTGATCAACCTGCAGGGAAGGGAAGGGCTTTTTGCCATCGACTGTCCGTTCAGGGCTGCCGACGAACTAGTCTCTAAGGCGAAACGCCAACATCCCGGAGCTTTCATCATCGTCGATTTTCACGCCGAGTCCCCGGAGGAGAAGGAAGCCCTGGCCTGGCACCTGGACGGTCGGGCGAGCGTAGTCGCGGGTACGCATACCCACGTGCCGACCGCCGATGAACGAATCCTCCCCAAGGGGACCGGCTATGTTACCGATCTTGGCATGACAGGACCGATAGACTCCATTATCGGCGTAAAAACCGATATCTGCATAAAACGCTCATTGACCCAAATTCCCTTTAGAATGGAAACCGCAGAGGGCGAAGCCTTCATGTCCGGAGCCATCTTTCAGATTGACCCCTCCACGAAGGCCTGTGTTTCGATAGAACGTTTCAATCTTCGTACAGATTGAATTAAGAAGCGGCTCTACCGTATACTTCCCGCTATGCAAAAGGCTCAAAGAAGCGCAAAAGCCCCTGCCTTGGCGGTCAGATCTCTGATTGCCCAGCTTACTCCAGCCCTTTTTAAAACATTCTCCCAGGGCTATGGGAAAAAAGACTTCCGCAAGGATCTCGCCGCGGGCATAACCGTGGGTGTTGTCGCCCTTCCCCTGGCTATGGCTTTCGCCATCGGCGCCGGGGCTAGCCCCGCCCAGGGACTGTACACGGCGATAATCGCCGGTTTTGTCATCGCTGTATTCGGCGGCAGCTTCCACCAAGTTTCCGGACCGACCGGCGCCTTTGTGGTGATCATCGCCGATATCATCGCCATGCACGGCATGGCCGGCCTACAGCTGGCCACCCTCATAGCCGGGCTTCTTCTGATCTTTATGGCCGTCTCCGGCCTAGGCAGCATCATCAAGTTTATCCCCTATCCCGTAACGATAGGCTTCACCACGGGCATCGGCGTCACCATTTTTGTGGGTCAGCTCAAGGACCTCTTCGGGATGAGCATTCCGAAACCTGCCCCGGAGTTTTTCGACAAGATCGGCCAGTATTTCGAATACGCGTCCACCAGCAATCTTTTTGCACTGGGCGCAGGTCTCGCGACGATCGGCATAATCATTCTTGTACGCAGGTTTCTTCCCAAACTCCCGGCGGCGGTCAGCGCCGTAGCGATTGTAACCCTGGTTTCATTCCTCCTTAAATTTCCGCTTGAAACTGTGGGCTCCAAGTTTGGAGCATTGCCTAAGGGCTTTCCCGCACCCCAATTCCCCGCCTTCAGTTTCGGCCAGCTCAGGCAGGTCTTTCCCAGTGCCCTCACTATAGCTCTTCTGGCGGCTATCGAATCCCTCCTGTCAGCCGTGGTAGCCGACGGTATGACAGGCACCAGGCATTCCTCTTCGGCCGAGCTCAACGGCCAGGGCTTGGGCAATCTGGCCAGCGCCCTTTTCGGCGGCATTCCTGCCACCGGAGCCATAGCCAGGACGGCCACGAACATTAAAGCAGGCGCTACCAGCCCAGTATCAGCGCTGATCCATTCTCTAGTGCTCCTTCTCTTCACTCTCTTCCTGAGTCCACTCGTGCAGGCTATCCCCCTGGCCACCCTGGCGGGAGTCCTTGTGGTGGTTGCGGTGGACATGAGCGAATTGCCCCGCTTCTTTTCCATGCGCAAGGCGCCCAAGAGCGATCTGGCCGTCATGGCTGCCACCTTCATCCTCACTGTCGTTGTCGATCTTACTGCAGCGGTCCAGGTGGGCGTACTTCTGGCTATTCTCCTCTTCGTCAAGCGGGCAAGGGACACCAGCGCCCTCATACCTCAGGGGGCTGGCAAGCGTCTTGCTGAAGAATATCTTGGCAAGTCCGGAGCTCCCTCGCCGGGTGACAAGCTGGATCCCGACTCCACGGTGTCGCACGCTATCCCTGAGCGCTGCGAAGTCTACGAAATCAACGGCCCCTTCTTTTTTGGCGTGGCCGATATGCTCCAGGATGTTCTGGGAGGACTGGAAAAAGCTCCAAAGGTCTTCATACTCCGAATGCGCCACGTGCCAGCCATAGACGCCACAGGACTCAACGCCCTGAGAAGCTTCGCCAAGCGCTGCAGGCATCACGGGACCGCTTTGATCCTGAGCGGGGTAAGAGAACAGCCTATTCAAGCCATGGCCAAGTATGGGCTGGCCGAGGAACTAGGTTCCGAAAACATCTGTTCCGATCTGGACAAGGCTCTGAAGCGGGCCGAGTCTCTGCTCGCGAAAGCGTGAGGTAAGAATTTCAATTTCCTTACAGCCTTCCTGAATACCGCGGTGCCTTGACAAGGCCCGGCGCTTAGGGTTATAAATCCGCCTATCAGTGCGGCGATGGTGGAATTGGTAGACACGCTAGCTTGAGGTGCTAGTGCCGAGAGGCATGGAAGTTCAAGTCTTCTTCGCCGCAACTGTTTGCTTTGTAA
>DFYR01000009.1 GCA_002383375.1 Spirochaetaceae bacterium UBA4077 | reverse complement strand
GCCTGAGCGGCGCCCCGATTTTTATTTGGTTTTTCGTCGGCCCGGCCTTGCAGGCCGACTCAGGCTATTTCCATTTCAGCGAGGAGCCCAAGGTGTCCGAATTACTGATTTTTGTTATCATGGTCGGTGTTTTTGCCGCCGTATCCTTTGCCCTCAAATGGCCGGTATCCGTCAGCATGCTCCTCGCCGCTGTGGCCGGAGCCCTGGCCGGAGGCAAGGGACTGCCTGTGCGCCATTTGGTGGAAGGAAGCTTCGGCTATGTGGATACGATACTCACAATCTCCACGGCCATGATTTTTATGAACGCTTTCAAGGAATCGGGGGGACTTGAGTCGCTCTCCACAGCGGTAATACGGCGATTCCATAAAATTCCCGCACTTCTTGTAATTCTTCTCATGCTGGTAGCTATGTTTCCGGGTATGATAACCGGTTCTTCAAGCGCGGCGGTACTCACCGCCGGCGCTGTGGTGGCACCGATTCTCAGCCTTATGGGTATCCCCGGATCCCAGACTGCTGCCTTCATAGCCATGGCGGGGATTCTTGGTATGATAGCGCCCCCGGTCAACGTACCTGCCATGATCATCGGCGGCGGTATCGACATGCCCTATGTGGGCTTCGAGATACCCCTGCTTCTGCTTACTATGCCACTGGCGGTGGTCTCGGCGCTCTGGTTCGGCTATCGGTATGTCAAGAAAACCGATATGAAAAAAGTCCTTGCATCCCTCGACAGCTCGGTCCTGGACAGATACGGAGCATTCAGACTCTTTTCTCCCGTTCTCCTGGTCCTCGTCCTCATGGTGGCCGACAGGGTTTTTCCGAAGTATTCCAACCTGGGTATGCCCCTCATTTTTACGCTAGGCGCCTTGCTCGCCTTTTTCACGGGCAAACGCTTCAATGTTCTGACTGCGGCCAAACAAGCCGTTGACCAGGCCCTTCCCGTGCTGGGCATACTGGTGGGCGTCGGCATGTTCATCCAGATCATGACCCTCACCGGCGTGCGGGGCTTTATCGTCGTCAACGCCCTGTCAGTGCCTCCCGCCCTTCTGTACCTCGCCATCGCCGTCTCCATCCCTCTCTTCGGTGCGGTCTCCGCCTTCGGATCGGCCAGCGTCCTGGGTGTGCCATTCCTGCTCGCCTTGTTGCAGCAGGACCAAATCATCACCGCGGCGGCGCTTTCCCTGGTCTGTTCGCTGGGCGATTTTATGCCTCCCACCGCCCTGTCGGCCATATTCGCAGCCCAGGTCGTGGGCTTGAAGGGCTATGGCTCGACCTTGAAAAAACTGATAATTCCCTCCCTGGTGATCATTGCCTGGGCCTTGCTCTTCATCATCTTCTCCAAGCAAATACGCGGGATGCTATAAGGAGGCCCCTGGTATGAAAAGTATTTATCTGACCATTTTAGCTGGTGTGCTGGGGCTCTGCCTGTGGTGTCTTCTGAGCGCCAAGAAACCCAGTGCCCAGGCGACTGCTGCGATGGTGATTGTCCCCCTGGTGCTGCGGCTCTTTCTCATCAACTAAGAGGCTAAACGATGAAAAAACACCATATAAGCGCCCTTGTATTCCTCGCGCTCGCCCTAGCGGCCGCAGGCATCGCTGGCGCTTCCTTCCTCTCTATGCGTAAGAGCGAATACATCGCCAAAGGTCCTGGGGTCAGCGAAATCAAGATGCTCTCAGACTGGTTTCCCGCCCTGGCAGGCGGACCCGGCGATACGGAGGTCTATATTCTGAAGGCCGATGGGTCGGGCGAAGGCGATGCTTCCATGCTCGTTCTGGGAGGCACCCACCCCAACGAGCCGGCAGGCTTCATGGCAGCCATCCTCTTGATCGAAAACGCCATTCCCTCAACGGGGACGCTGTATGTCATTCCCCGAGCGAACAACTCGGCCTTTACCCATAACGACCCTCAGGAGGGATCGCCCCAGCGCTTTAGCATCGAGACTCCGTCCGGGGATCGGGTATTCCGCTACGGATCCAGGGCGACCAATCCCATTCACCAGTGGCCTGACCCAGACGTCTACATCCACGCCTCCTCAGGACAAAGCCTTTCGGGCAACGAAACGAGGAATCTGAACCGGGGCTATCCCGGCAAGCAGAATGGAACGCTTACCGAAAAAATTTGCTTCGGCATCACCGAGCTCATCAAGAAAGAAGGAATCACGATAACCGTTGACCTCCACGAGGCTTCGCCGGAGTATCCGGTCAATATGGCCATGGTGGCTCACCCCAACGCCATGCCGCTGGCCTCCGAAACCGTAATCGGCCTGGAGATGCAGGATATCGCTATTGGACTGGAACCTTCTCCTGTGAATCTGCGCGGACTGACACATCGCGAACTGGGTGATTTTACCAACACCTTGCCGGTGCTTATGGAAACGCCCAACGCTTCCCAAGGCCGTCTTAGAGGGAGGACGGACGAAGCCTTGGTGCTCACCGGTATCGATCCCTGGTATGTAAAGGCTCAAAAGCTGGGCAGACTCTATGTGCCCTATGACGAAAACGGCCATCCCCTGGAAGAGCGAGTGGGGCGGCATTTGGCGGGTATAGCCGAATTGGCCTTCTCCTGGACCTTGAACAACCCGGAGCGACCCTTGGAATTCGCAGGTCTTCCAAGTTTCGCGGAGCTTCTCGATACAGGGCTTGGAGCTTGGTTAAAAGCTCCTGTGGAATGAATCCTCTCGCTGTCTTCGCCTCGGCCTTAACCTTTGTCGCGGGAATCGGCCTCATCGAAAGGCGTATGCTGGTTAAAGCCCGGCAGGCCGTGCCGCTGCGTATCCATGTGAACGGAACACGGGGAAAATCCACTGTCACAAGACTCATACACGCCGCACTTGTCGAAGGGGGCATTCCAAGCCTGGGCAAGACTACCGGCACCGCCGCCCGTCACCTATTACCCGACGGAAGTGAAAAACCCGTACGCCGGCTGTCCCGACCTTCCATACGGGAACAGATCTCAACCCTGGGCTTGGCTGAAAAGCTGAAAGCCCGAGCTCTGGTCGCGGAGTGCATGGCTATCAAGCCGGAGCTCCAGTGGGTTTCCGAAAATAAGATCCTTCAGTCCAGCATCGGGGTAATCACGAACGCCCGGATCGATCACGTGGAGGAGATGGGCACTTCACTGGAGGAAATCGCTGCGAGCCTCGGCAATACGATGCCAAGGCAGGGGCTGCTTTTTACCGCTGATCCATTGGTCGCAAAAATCCTCGAACCCAGGGCGAGGGAGCAGGGGACGCGGATCCAACTCATACATGCCCTCGATCGGTGTAACTTGGATTGTGAGTCTGGACGCGACTCGTCCGCTGGTGAAGGTCCCGGCTGGTGGCTTGCCGATGCCGGCCTTGCCTTGGCTGTCGCCGAGCACTGCGGGGTTGATAGAGCGTCCGCGCTCAGAGGCATCTTTAATGCCAGACCCGACCCGGGGGCTGCGCGCTTTGTGGATGTCTGGAACGGCCTGCAGGCTCTGGATGCGTCGGCCGCCAATGATCCAGAATCGCTCTTAGAGCTTGTGGATACCATGATCGGCGGCGAAGCGGAACTACTATTTGTCTACAATAACAGACAGGATAGGCTTCCGCGGCTGATTTCCTTTTTATCGGCTGAGCTTCCCGGAGGGATACTCATCACAGGAGCCAATCCGGGCTTACTGCTCTCAAGAACTCGCAGAAAGCGGAAGAGCCATTCCGCTTCAGACACAGCCCTGTCATCCAGACTAAACGACGATCCACGATACGTGCCTAGTTCCAAGCTAGCCCTGGAACTTCAGAAGATGCTAAAGGCGAAGTCCGAAGATTCCGGCACGACACTGAGACTTGTTCTATGCGGCAATACAAAGGGATGGCCTATGGATCTTTACGGCAGCGTTTAGATAATAAGGAACAGTGACAATGATTCAAGATGTTGCCATAGGGCTGGGTTTAGCTGTCAATCTACTGTTTACGGAGGCTTTCGGTCTTCCTTCGGGGGGCTTTATCGTGCCCGGCTACCTTGCCCTCTACCTTCACCGACCGCTGCGTCTGGCCTCGACCTACGCAATTGCTTTACTCACCTGGGCATTCGTTCGATTTGTGCTGGCTAAGGTTCTCGTGCTCTACGGAAGGAGAAGCTTCGCACTCAGCCTCCTTTCGGGTTTTTTCATCTCCCTGGCAGCCGAACAACTGTTCATGGCCTTTCCAGGCCTGCCACTGGAGTTCCATCCCATAGGACACCTGATCCCCGGCCTTCTGGCCGCCGGAATGCTCTCCGAGGGAGTCTTTAAAACGAGCCTTTCATCCTTGCTCGGCGCGTCGATCGTGAGGATCATTCTCGTTCTTTTGGGTGCCGCAGTCATATGAGGGGCCTCTACAAACCAGAAAAACCCTATTTTGCATCAGCCGACTCAAAAAGGCAGACCAGGTTTACCTGGAATTCTCTGCATGGCCGGCTGATCCTGTTTCTGGTTACGCTGGTTTTTACGCTTCTCGCCGCTAAACTGGAACTGCCCCACAGCCTGCGGGGCGCGCTGCCAGAAGAAGTCCTCAAGGCTGCTCTAAAAGCCCGCGCTACCATGGAAGCGGCGATCGATGTCATAAAAAATGCCAAGACCGAATCGGGTATCCCTATCATGCCAGGCTCGAGAGGGCTGATCGGAGATGAGTACAATGTACTCACGACAACCCTGGGGAATCTTTCGGCCAAACGAAGCGCCGAGAATCCCGAATGGGCCGAAGCTCTGGTGCGTGAGCTCTGGCGTTTCGGGTTGAAGCGGGGCGATGTTTTGGCTGTCGGAATGTCAGGCTCCTTCCCGGGCTTGAATATCGCCCTCATCTCAGCGGCTCAGGCCTTGGGACTCGATGTACTAGCCGTTTCATCGGTCACAGCCTCCAGCTACGGCGCCAACCAGGAAGGCTTCACCTGGCCCGAGCTGGAACTGCATCTCGTAAAAGCCGGGATTATTTCGCGAACCTCCCTGGGCATCAGCCTGGGAGGTTCGGATGATTCGGGCATAGACCTACAGCCCGAGGGCAGGGAGCTTGCCGAAAGGATCGCCAGTGAATGCTCGGCCGCCCTGGGAGCCCGGCTGCTCGGTAAAGGAGGCTTCAGCCAGTCGGTGGAAGAACGCTTGGACCTCTATAAAGAAGCCGCTAGGGGCAGGCGTATATCACTCTATGTGAACATCGGGGGTACCCAAGCATCAATGGGCGAGGGGAGTGCGGTCCTGGAGCTGTCCAGCGGATTTATCGAAGCTCGAGCCTTCGATCTGGGCAGAAACAGGGGCGTTATGGCTAGGATGATGGAGGAGGGAGTGCCTTTCCTCTCCTTGTTGAATATCAGGGAGCTAGGCTTTAAATGGGGAATTACTGTTGATTAGGGATAAGCGACCGATGGGAGTCGAACCCACGTCTCCAGCTTGGAAGGCTGGGGTAATAGCCGTTATACGACGGTCGCGATTGAAATTGGT
>DFYR01000036.1:24363-45555 GCA_002383375.1 Spirochaetaceae bacterium UBA4077 | reverse complement strand
GTGGCCACGGTGGAAACCATGAACTTGGGCACGCCGAAAGGCAGCGCGCGCATGGCTGTCGTGCCGATGTTGGTACCCTGGTCGCCGCCTATGCTCACCACGCCCTGGATTTTTCCTTCGTCATAAAGTTTTCGGGTTATTGCGGCACAGCCGGCCATCATGGCGGCGATGCAGCGCCCCTTGTCCTTGGAGGCCAATAGGGCTTTTAAATCCTCGCCGGCCGCGGCGGCCAGCTCCACGTTGTCGACGTCCGGCCTATAAGGCGATGCCGCTAGAATGCCGGGGTTCATGACCATGACGGCGCAGCCCTGGGATTCTATGCTTTCCTTCAAAAACTGAGCCTCGACCGCCTTGGTGTCCAGGGTGGCGATAATAAGTACGGTCTTTTTAGAGGTAGCTGCCATCGTGATAGCTCACTCCTGCTGGGGTTTGATGATGACCTTCATGGCGCCGTCAATGCGCTGGTTGAAGGTTCGGTAGGCTTCCTCGAACTTGGTGATTGGGAAGGTGTGGGTAACCAGGGGTGCGAGGTTGACCTTGCCGTTGGCCAGCAAGGAGACTGCCCTGCCTACATTCGCCCTGCTCTCGCCGCGGATGGCGAAGATGTCCTTGTCGTTCAGGGACATGTCTTCGAGATCGATAGGAACCGGCTCGTGGGGAATGCCCAGAAGGAGCATCTTGCCGTTGCGCTTCAAGGCCTTGATGGACAGGTCGAGGCCGGCCTTGGAGCCGGACACTTCTATGGCGTAGTCGACGCCGATGCCGCCGGTTTCCTTCATGACTACTTCCAGGGGGTCTTCGTCGGCGGTGGCGATGAGCCTGTCGGCGCCCAATGCCTTGCCGATGGCCAGCCTGGAGGCTCGGGTTCCCGAGAGGAAGATGCGGTTGGCGCCCAGGGCCTTGGCTGCGGCTACCGATGCCATGCCCAGGGGGCCGGGGCCGATGACCAGGACATTCTGGCCGGCGATATAGCCGCCCATGGTTTCGTAGCCGTAGAGGGCGCAGCCCAGGTTGGTCACCAGGGAGGCCACGTCGAAGGATACGGAGTCGGGGATTCTGTGGACGGTGTTGATATGGTTGACCACGTACTGGGCGTTGCCGCCGGGGGTGGTGAAGCCATTGGCCCTGTGGCCTTTCTTGGTGTTGCCGTAATTGAGGCAGGAGGTGTAGTCGCCCAGGCGGCAGTTTCTGCAGCGGCCGCAGCCGTTGTGGGCTTCCACGGCAACCCTATCGCCTATGGCGAATTCGTCCACTGTGTCGCCCAGGGCGACGACGATGCCTGAGTATTCGTGGCCGGTTATATGAACGCCGTAGGGAGGCTGTCCGGGGAAGGCTTTATGGATAAGGGCTACGTCGGTGCTGCATACGGCGCAGGATTCCACCTGGATAAGGACTTCCTGGGGGCCGGCTTTTGGCACGGGGACCGTCTTCAACTCTTGATGGTCAGGACCCATCAATACCAAGGCCTTCATTGTTTCAGGCAACTTCATCGTATCCTCCCAATTGTTTTCTCGGAAACAGAAAAATCGCAGTGAGCGGAGTCAAGGCCAAAACCCAGAAAGGGTTCTCTACACTAGTTCCGATTGTTCTACAATTATACAAGACATATGGGACTTGTCAAGCAAAGATATCACTGGCCGTATAAATATAATTGTAGGACTGTACAACAATAAAAGCTCGTGGTATCATCCTACATTATGAAAGCATTGGTATTGAAAGCTTACAACGAAAACCTGGCTTTGGAAGAACTTCCGCTCCCTTCTCCGGGTCCGCTGGAGGTGTTGGTAAAGGTACACTACTGCGGGATTTGCGGTACGGACCTGAAGATCACCGGAGGCAAGCTTCCGGGCATAATTACCTTGCCCCACATCCCCGGCCACGAGATTGCAGGGGAGATCGCTGTCCTTGGCGAGGGAGTGAAAAACCTGGCGGTGGGAGACAAGGGCATCGCCTACATCTACACCACATGCCACGATTGCGAGCTTTGCCGCTCGGGCAGGGAGAATATCTGCTTCAATCTGCGCCGCCTGGGCTTCGAGCTGCCCGGGGGCTTCGCCGAATACGTTAAAATGCCGGCCTATAACTTCTGCAAGGTTTCTCCGAGTTCCAAACTGGAGGAAATGGCGGTGCTCGCCGACGCGGTGGCCACTCCTTACCATGCTCTCAAGAGTGTAGCGCCTGTGCGGGAAGGCCAGTCGGTGCTTGTCGTAGGTTCGGGAGGCCTGGGGCTCCATGGAATTCAGTTAGCCAAACTGGCAGGCGCCAGGGTGGCGGTTACCGACGTGAAGGAAGACGCCCTGGCAATGGCGCGGCAGTACGGCGCGGATTTGACGATAAACAGCGCCCTGGCCGACGCGAAGCAGGGAATTCTCGACTGGACCGATGGAAAAGGCGTGGACGTGGTACTTGAGGGGGTGGGGCGACAGGCGACGGTTTCCTGGTCCCTCTATTGCCTTAAGCCTGGCGGCACCCTGGTGATCATGGGCTACGATCCGCCCAATCCAATCACCGTGAACACCAAGGACATGCACTATAACGAGTGGAAGATCTGCGGCACCAGAGCGGCCACCAAACAGGACCTGGTGGAGCTTATTGCCCTCACCGAGGCTAGGAAGCTCAAGCCGGTGGTTTCCACTATTCTGCCCTTTGAAAAGACCAACGAGGGCCTTGCGACGGTAGCTCAGGGCAAGACGCTGGGGAGAATTGTGATCAAGGTNNGTCATCGCGCCGCCGGCCCCGGGCGTAAAGGCCTGGAGTTTTCCGCGTTGCGGTAGCTTTAGCCCTTGTTGCGCTCCACATCGGCGAATTTTTTCCTGGTGGCCAGGAAGAAGAGCAGCGCTATCAGCGAAAGCCCGATCAGCGCCAGAAACGCCTTATCCAGACCTATTTTGCCCGCCAGCCACGTTACCAGTTTTGTGATGCCCATCCCTCCCAAGGCTCCAAGCATCGAGAGTATGCCTAGCGCCAGGCCGGTCACCTCTTTAGGCAGCAAGTGGCTGGCCAGGGCGATGAGGCTGGGCATGAGGCCGGAGCAGGCCAGGCCGGTGAAAGCCAAGAGGACTACCGAAAGCATGCCTCGGGAGAGCCAACCCAAGCCGAGGGTTACAAACAACAGCGCAAGTAAAAATGTCACGATGGTAGTTATTCGGATTTTCGAAATCAAAGAGCTAACGACAATGCGACCTGCGCCCTGGAGTATGAAGAATATGGCCAGAACCAGGCTAGCCGAGGGTACTGGAAGCCCACGTACGTTGCTTAGAAAAAGGACCAGAAGGTAGATAGTGCCGAACTGGGCGCCGATGGCCAGGGTGTTGGAAACCAGGACAGATAAAAACAGCCTATTGCCGAACATTTGCCTGTATTTAGCCAATAGCCCCTTGAGCGTGCCGGAGCCGAGGGTTGAGGAAGGAGCTCCCGCCTTGGTGAAGGTGAAGAGAATTCCTATCGTGAGCGCCAGAGAACCCAGCACTTGAAACACCCTATTCCATTTGAACCCCGCGGCGACGAAACCGCTGACCATGAGGGAGGCGATGACGGAGCCTATGGCGAAACAGAGATGGAGGAGGTTGAGGTACTTCCCGCGCTGTTCGGGGAAAAGCTGGACAATCATGGTGTTGGCGCCGATGAAAAAAAGTCCGCCCCCTATGCCTATGACGGTGAAAAGGGCGAGAGTGGAGGAAAAGTCGCCGAACATGCCGAGCGAAAGGGTGCAGATGCCATAGAAGAAGCCCCCAAGGGCGAGAACCCGGTTTTTGCCGAAAAAATCCGTGAGCAGTCCGCCGAAAAAGCAGAAAAACGCGTAGCTCAGCTGATAATAGGTAGTCACCGAGCCTACCTTGCTGATGTCTGCTCCGAAGAATTTCTGAATGGGCGGTAGGCTTGCGCCTATCGCCGATATGAGGGCCCCGAGCAGTCCCAGAGACATGAAGGTCATGCCGAGCACCATGTATTTGTTGCGTATCATAGGACCTCCTGGCATTACTGTTTATTTCATAGTTTGAAAAAAATGGCCAGAAGATTCTCATCTTCTGGCCGATCGTGATCTTTTTAGGACTGCCTTAGCTTAGTCCATGGTCCTGGTGGGATAGTCGCGCTTCTCGTAGGGAATCTTGATGTCGATCTTCTGGATTTCCCTGGCGAAGTCGGCCAGGTGCTGGGAAGCTACTTCGAAGTACTTCTCGCCCTTCTCCTTGGAACCAAGGAAGGGATCGCCGATGGTGGCTTCCTCGACATACTCGTGGTGCTCCATGGGAACCCAGGCGCTTTCTTCGCCCTGGAAGATGACGGTGGGAACGCCGTCGTACTTGTCGAATGCGGGGCCCATCCACTTGGGCGCGTGGGCCTTGTGGGCGTGGGCGCGCTCGAGGTGGACGCATTTCTCGTTGTGGGCCAGGCTGGTGGAGGTTTCCATCTCGCCGGAGTGCCAGGCGGGATGCTCGACCATGAAGTCCTTGACCAGGCCGTCTTTTCGTTCGGTGGGGGTGAGGAACCAGCAGCAGAAACAACCGGTCTCATAGGTCAGTCTGCGCAAGGGCTCGTCGATGACCTTCTGGTTGGAGGCGTGATGGCTGACGAAGATGAGCTTGCTGAAGCCGTGGTAGATGAGGGAGCGGCCGATCTCGTAGACGACGCGCTTGAGGGTGTTGCCGGTGAGGGTGATGGTACCCACGCCGTCGTTGCACTTGCCCATGTGGTGGGGGGAATACCCGAAGGGCATCAGGGGGGTGAAGGGCATCTTAGCCTTCTTGGCGGCTCTGGAGCAGACCTCGATCGTCACCCAGGCGTCGGTAGCCAGGGGGATGTGCGGTCCGTGCTTCTCGTGGGATCCGATGGGGATAATGACGGTGTCTACGCTTTTGAGGATTTCTTTGACATCCGGATAGGACATCTCTTCCATCGCGTAGGTCCACATTTCTTGTGCCATACTGCTTCTCCTTCTAAAAAAATCTCTTTGAAAGACTATTTCATTCGGCCTGAAGGCCGGCTTTGCCCTTTGTTTTACCCTTTTGCCTTCCCATGCACCGCCTCCCAGTTTCCGCTGAAGCTGGGAGCCCTGCCCTCCAGGACGGCAAGGGCGTTCTCCGCCGCGCCTTTAGCCAGGAGAGCGACGCCTTCCCTGGTGAGTCCTGCGGTGTGCGGGCTCAAGATGACCGACTGTATGCCCATCAGGGGCGAGTTCGGATCGGGGGGCTCGTGGGCCAGCACGTCAAGTCCGGCGCCTGCCAGGCGCCCTGATTTGAGGGCGTCGACGAGAGCTTCCTCGTCAACGATTTCGCCCCGGGCGGTATTAATAAGGAAGGCGCCGGGTTTCATCACGGCCAGGCGCTCGGCGTTGATGAACTTGTCGGTCTCCGGCGTCGCGGGCACGTGGAGGGATACGAAATCGGCGACCTTGAGCAGATCCTCGGGGGTCTTCACCAGCCGAATGCCGCTGCCCTGAAGCTGTTCTGGCTTCAGATAGGGGTCGTAAGCCAGGACCTTCATGCCCAGGACCTGGGCGACGCTTGCCACTATTTTCCCGATTCTACCGAAGCCCACGAGGCCGAGGATCTTGCCTTCCACGCCCATGGGTTTATACTCGAAGCGGGATTTGAAGTTTCCTTTCCGGGTCTGTGCGTCCAGGTAGGGAAGCTGCTTGGAGAGGGCCATGATGAGGGCGATCGCATGCTCGGCGACGTAGCGGTCCTGAGGGCCTTTTACACCGGCGACCACGACGCCGTGTTCGGTGGCGGCATCGATATCTACGTTATTAAGTCCGCCGCCGGTCCGGGAGATAACCTTGAGCCTGGGAGAGGCGGCGATCATAGCTTTTGTGACTTTAGTGGCGGTGCGCAAGATGAGGGCGTCGGCGTCCCGTAAAAGGCGGCCCACGGTTTCGTTGGATGGATCGGGGCTAATGACTACCTCGGCCTTGCCCTGTAGGGCGGCCATTCCGGCGGCCTCGATGGGTTCCGAAAGCAGTATCCTGAACAAGCGGACTTCCTTCTGCGGTCAAGATTGTAGAACCGTCATATTGTCCTACCGTAATCAGGATACGCCCCATATCCGGAATTTGTCAAGTCAGGAAATTACGATTCCTTCGGTATATAGTGGAAATTGCATACCCAGGGCTTGCCTGAATTTTTAGCTGAAATCAAGAGGAGGCAAAGGAAAAATATCACAAAAGACAATAAAAAAAAGTTGACAAATCGAAATATGTATAGGACAGTATAAATGTAGGACAAATCTGTCCCAGGAGGCTTGTTGATGAAAAGAAGTGTATTCTTTATCGCAACGTTGGTCCTCGTTCTGGCCATGGTATTCCAGGCCGGAGCGGCGCCCAATCCAAAAGAGTTCAAGCTCGGCTTCATGACTTCCTTGAGCGGTACTTTCGCGCCTTTGGCCGAGACCCAGCGCAAGGGAACCTTGCTTGCGGTCGCCGAGATCAACGAACGCGGCGGACTTAACATGCCGTGGGGAAAAGTCCCCGTCAAGCTCATCATAAAGGATGATGAGGCTAAGCTCGATGTTGGCATTCGCCGCTATCGCGAGTTGGTGGAAGCCGGTATCAATGGATTTACCGGAAGCTGCTGGAATCCCATGGCCGCAGCCTTGAACGAGGAGTCCAAGCTCAAGCCGATGCCCATGATTTCCGCCTGCGTACCCGCCCTTGATACTTTCAAGAAGGGCAACCCCGCTCCCGGATCCTTCTCGGTAGCCTTTACTCCCTGGAGTATCGGATACATCGCCGGTCAGTCCGTCGTGCAAGGTCTGGGCAAGAAGAAGATTTTCTTTATTTCCCGTTCCGATTCTTGGGGCAACACGATTTATGACGGCCTGAAAGACGTGATCGCCAAGATAGGCGGCGAAGTAGTTGGTTTTGCAGAGTATCCTCTCGGCAACGTCGATTTCTCCTCCGCGATCAACAAGGCCATGCAGCTCAAGCCGGACGTCGTCGTGACCGTCCAGACAGGCGGCGACGCGATCGCTCTGTACAAACAAGCCTACGACATGGGTCTCATGAACGTGACCACGGTCTTCAATTCCTGGACCATGAACTATGTCGCGGTAACTATCCCCAGAGCCACTCTGGCCCAGATACCCTCGCTTACGTTCCACTATTACGATGTGGAAGGCATTCAAGACAAGGCTTTGGCCGAAAAGACCAAGAAATGGGCCGATGCCCACATGAAGATGTTCGGCGGCGAACCGCCCGATGCCTATACCACACTGGCGTACATGGCTGCGACCATTATGTTCGAAGCGGTGGAGAAGGCCGGTACCTTCGATGTGGACAAGGTATCCAAGGTTCTGGCAACCGAAAAGTTCCAGACCATCAAGGGTGAATCCTATTTCCGCGAGGACCATGAGCTGGTGAACGAATATCTGGCATACTTGGTGTCCGGTAAGGCCAGCGGTTCCAACATGTGGGACCTGTACAAAGTTGAAAAGGCCTTTGGCGGACAGGATCCGCTTCCCACGCTCAAGTCGCTTGGTTACTAAGGTCTTCGATACTTCTAGATTTAATCGTTTCTAGGAACGGCGAGTCCGGGGCAAGCCCCGGGCTCGCCGTGTAAAAAGGATACAAGAACATGGGAACAATCATTAGCACCAAGGCCGTGGTGAAGCAATTCGGGACCTTCAAGGCTGTCGGCGGAGTGGACCTCGATATCGAGGAGAATGAAACCGTAGCGATAATCGGTCCCAACGGTGCGGGCAAGACTACTTTTCTCAATATCCTTACCGGGCTCTACATCCCAGAAGAAGGCCATGTATTTTTTAGAGGCAAGGATGTCACCAACCAGAGGCCCGAATCCAGGGTTGCTTCGGGGGTTTTACGTACATTCCAGATCGTGCAGGTATTTGACAACCTGACGGTATTCGAGAACATGGCGCTCTCTTACTATCGAAAGAAAGAAAAGAGTTCCATGCCGAAAAATATGTTTTTCGTCAATTTCTACAAATCGAAAGAAATAGCCAAGGCTGTAGATGAAACGCTTGCGCTTTTTGATATCGCATTGGTGCGGGAATCCCAGGTCGGCAATCTCTCCCTGGGCTTGAAGAAAAAGCTGGAGATCGCCATGTCCTGGATCGCAGACCCGGACGTGCTCATCCTGGACGAGCCCTTCGCCGGCATAGGTGACCAGGAGATCGATGAAATTTTAACGATCATGCAGAGGATCCAGCATAAAAAGACGATAATCCTGGTCGAGCACAAGGTTTCGAAGTTGGGCGGCATCGTCGATAAGCTGGCGGTCATGCATGACGGCAAGCTGATCGCGGTGGGTCCCTTCGAGGAGACGATGAACGATCCCGCGGTACGGGAAAGCTACTGGAAAATAAGCTGCGAAGAAAATGGTGAGGGCGCCGCGAGCATCCAGAATATTCTCAAGGGCAGCGTAACGATGAACGACACTGCTAACATTGCACAGGACGCGCCGAATAAAGAGCTTCTCAAAGTAGAGCATCTGGATGTGGGATATGGACAGCTCAGGGTTGTCTTCGATGTATCGCTCAAGGTTAACCAGGGCGAAATCGTGATGCTGGCTGGAAGGAATGGAGCCGGCAAGACAACGCTATTCAGGACAATATCGGGATTCCTGCCCAAGATAAATGGGAAAGTTAGCTTCAACGGCGAGGACATTAGCGCGTTGGCAGCTTTTAAGGTGGCCCAGAAGGGCATCAAATACATCCACCAGGACAAGACGGTTTTCAGATCTCTGACGGTGCGCCAAAATTTCGAGCTTTCCTCCTACGCCACCAAGGATAAGGATCTGGAGGAGGTCCTGCCCTTCTTCCCGAAACTGCGAGATCTCATGGACAGGAAGGCGGAAGCCCTATCCGGCGGCGAGCGGCAGATGCTGCTCATGGCTATGGCGCTTTTAGGAAAACCAACTCTGGTATTGATGGACGAACCCACTGAAGGTCTGGCTCCCCATGTGATCGAAGATTTGGCCAATATTTTCCAGCAGCTTAAATCCAAGACAACGCTCTTTATCGTTGAGCAGAATTTACCTTTAGTGGCCAGGATTGCCAACAGGGTATACTCCATGAAAGAGGGCAAGATTGTGGCCGAAACCACCGACAGAGGCGAGATATGTAACCTGGCGTTTGAGAGGTATCTATGAGCAAAATGAAAAATCTGCAAGTAAGGGCGAATACCATAGCGCCACACAGAAGGGGCTTGAGTCTGGTATTCCCCTTCTTGTTCGTAGGCCTTCTCATTATCGCCCGATTCCTCATACCTAATAAAATGACTTTTCTGGTGGAGGTAGCCACTTTCTCCATCTATGCGATGGGAAACAATATTCTCATGGGCTACATGGGCTTCATATCTTTTGGACAGCCATTTTATTTAAGCAGCGGAGCCTATACGGCGGCATTGTATTTAGCTTACGTTGGGCGAAATCCCTTGGTAGCCATAGCTCTGGCGATTCTCACCGGTTTAATAATAGGTGGAGTTTTTGGCTCTATCTTCATGAGGCTCAAAAGCTCCTACTTTACTCTGATAAATGCCGCGTTGTGCGCCATGGGTCTTTTTATGTTCCAGCGTCTTTTAATCGGCGTTACCCGAGGTGATGACGGTTTATGGTATCGTTCCAGGATGGTGGCAACACCGCTTTTGGACATACGCTTTCCAAAGAACTTTTTCTTCTTCATCATGGCGATACTGCTGGTTGTGCTGCTTTTATACCGACAATTGCATCGATCGGCCCTGGGCAACGCGTTCAGGACCATTCAATCCAACGAGGAGAAGCTCCAGTTCCTGGGCTACAATCCCTTTAGGATTAAAGTGGTTGGGTTCATGCTCTCCACAGTGATGGCTTCTTTCGCGGGTTCGCTCTTCGCCATAAACTTCGGGTTCGTCAATCCGAACATGGGCGAGAACTCAAGGGCTATCGAGGTAGTCGTGGCCACCCTCTTGGGCGGCGTAGGATCGCTCTACGGCCCCCTCTTCGGAACGCTGGGATTTTTGGGTATTAAGGATATCGTAAGCAATTTTGTGTCCCGCTGGGAATTTATCGTGGGTATCATCACGTTGTTGATTCTCTTCCGGTTCAACGAGGGCATCTGGGGCTTCTTCCTCAACGCTGGAGCCTGGATAAAGGGGCGGTTCAAGAACGGCGCCCAGGCCACAAAAGCGAGGTGAGACATATGGACAAGTGGATTACCGCAGTATTATACGGCTTCAGTTCCGGGGCGATTCTCTTTCTGGTTTCCCTCGCCCTCTCCATCGGCTACGGGCTCATGCGCGTGGTCAATATGGAGGCTATGCTTTACTATTCCTTCGGCGCCTATGCCACCTATGTGGTGGTGTCCCAGACCGGAAGCTTCATTCTCGGTGCGGTGGTGGCGATGCTCATCGGCGCCGCCCTGGGACTTCTGGTGGAAACCCAGCTGCTGCGCAGGCTCTATCACAGGAAGATGATGTTCACCATGGTGGCCACCTACTCTACCTTCCTGGTGGGCATAGGCGTCATCCAGATGGTGTGGGGCTTGCAGCCCAAGCCCGTATCATCGCCCACGACTGCCATCATCAAGCTGGTGGGGGCCAATATCCCCCTGTATAGGCTCCTGGTAATCGCCACGGCGATCGTGGCCTACATCCTCATCCAGACTATGCTCAACAAGACGATCATAGGACGGGCCATACAGGCCGGCGTGGAGAACAGGGATAACGTACAGGCGCTGGGGATCAATATCAACAAGATCTTCACCGGCACCTTCGTGGTGGCCTCTGCCTTCGCAGGCTTAGGCGGCGCACTCAACGCGCCGCTCATCATGGTCGGTCCCTACATGGGCTTCGACATGCTGCTCCTGGCCTTCATCACCGTCATCGTCGGCGGCCTGGGCTCGATCAAGGGAACCGCCCTTTCGGCGATCCTCATCGGCCAGGTGATAAGCGTGGGCGGCACGATATGGGGTCCTCTGGCCTATGTTGCCCCCTTCATCGCCATGTTCATCGTAATCCTCGTGAAGCCCACGGGACTCATGGGAGTAAAGAGCGCGGCGTATTGAGATGACCAAGGATAGAAACGAAATAAAGGCGAAGGCCCAGCGCCTGGGCTTCGAGTACGAGCGGGACAACAGGGGCTGCGCCCAGTGCTGTTTCGCCGCCCTCCAGGAAGCCCTGGATCTTCGCAATTCCGAGACCGACGCGATCTTCAGGGCGGCTTCCACCATGGCGGGGGGAGTCGCCGGCGAGGCCGACGGGCATTGTGGAGCTTACTCGGGCGGCGTGCTCATGCTGGGCTACCTCTTCGGCCGCGAGCGGGAGGCGTTTTTCGATCCGGATAAAAAACGGTACAAAGCCCGGGACTATGCCGCTGTCTTTCACCGGAAATTCATCGACGAATACGGTTCGGTCACCTGCGAGCATATTCACAGAAAGCTTTTCGGCCGCACCTACTACCTGAGGGACGAGGACGACAAGGCGAAATACATGGCCGAAGGCGCTTACGTTGATAAATGCACCAACGTGGTGGGCAAGGCCGCGGGCTGGATAGTGGATATCCTGGCCGAGGCCGGAGAACTCTAGTCGATCGCGGCGGCGCCGATTCATGAAAAGCCCGGCCTCGTCGAGGCCGGGCTTCGTATTTATAAATGGTAGAGCCTATGATCCTATTCCTGGGGATGGAGTATGACCTTGACTGCTCCCTCTCTCCGCTCCCTGAAGACGGCCAGAGCGGTTTCGTATTCTTCCAAGGGGAAGCCGTGAGTGACCAGGGGCTTTAGATCCACCCGGCCCTTGGCCAGGAGGCTCACTGCCCTGGCCACGTTGGCCCTGCTCTCTCCCCGATTGGTAATTATGTCCTTATCGTTGAGCGAGAGGTTTTCCAGGTCCACAGTGAGAGGCTTGTGAGCGATGGAGAGCATCAGTATCTTGCCGTTCCGGCAGGTCGCCTTGACCGCGAGATCCAGGCCCGCCTGGGTGCCCGAGGATTCTATAGCGTATGCGACGCCTATGCCCTTGGTGTCCGCCAGGATCACGTCCAGGGGGTTCTCGGCCGAGGCGTCGATCGTCCGCTGCACGCCGATCTTTTTGCCCACTTCGAGCCTGTCGGCCAGCACGTCGCTCAAGTACACCTTGTCGGCACTCAGTGCGTTGGCGGCAGCTGCGGCGGCCAGGCCGAGAGGACCTGCCCCTATGACCAGCACCCGCTCTCCGGCGATGTAACCGCCTAGGTTTTCTATGCCGTAGAGCACGCAGCCCAGATTGGTGATCAGGCTGGCTTCGTCGAAGGATACGGAGTCGGGAATTTTATGGACAGTATTGATATGATTGACGACGTACTGGGCGTAGGCGCCTGGGGTGACGTGGCCGTTGCAGCGATGGCCTTTGGCTTTGTTGCCGTAGTTGAGGCAGGAGGTATAGTCACCGAGCCTGCAGTTCCTGCATCGGCCGCAGCCTAAATGGGCTTCTACGGTCACCCTGTCGCCGACGACGAATTCGTCCACCGTGTCGCCGAGAGCGACCACCGTGCCTGAGTATTCGTGGCCTAGGATAGTTTCGCCGTAGGGGCTCTGGCCGGGGAAGGGTTTTTCCATCATGCCCAGGTCCGAGCGGCAGATGGCGCAGGATTCAACCCTGATGAGCACATCGGCCGGGCCGGGGCTGGGTACGGGAATTTGCCGCATTTCCAGTTGATTGGGACCCATGAGAACAACTGCCTTCATGGTGGAAGGGAGTGAGGCTTGAGTAGGTTCGTTCATGCTTGTTCTTCGACTTTTAGTCCAACTCCGCTTTTGATGATTTGCATCATTTCGCTTTCGATATTATCGATATGGTCCCGCATAATTTTCCTGACTTCGTCGGGCTTACCTTCTTTTATCCCCTTGAAAAGCCTGCGGTGAAAATCAAGGGAATGGGGAATGATGCCCGGTCTTAGCTTGACGACCAGTTCCTGGTTTTGGTGCATGTAATGCTGGATCGATGAGTTGATCTCCAGGAGGATGTGGTTTCCGCAGGCGCTGAAAATTGCACGATGATACTCTTCGTCGTGGACGATGAACTCTTTATAGTTATCGGCGGTCTCTTCCATTTTAGTCAGATGCCCGCCGATTTTTTCCAGCTCCTCGGGGGTCGCGTTCTCCGCCGCGAGGGCGGCTGCTTCGGGTTCAATGATCCTGCGGACTTCGATTATCTTCTCCACGTCCCGATGCTTGTGGATCCTATCGAGGAATCCCTCCATCAGGTTGTTGGAGCTGGCTATGGCCGTAACGTAGGTACTTTTGTTCCTTCGCTCGATGAGGCCGAGATACACGAGAACTCGCAGGGCCTCGCGGACCGTGCCGCGGCCGACTCCCAGCTGCAAGGCAAGGTTTTCCTCGGAGGGAAGCTGCTGTCCGGGCTTGAGCTTTTGCTTGAAGATCTGGTCCTTCAGATATTCTATGATCTGCTCGGTCACCGAGCTTCTGTCGATCTTCGCAAACTTCATATCAAACACCTCTATTCCATAGCGATCACTCGAGGCGCCTCTATTTAAGGTCTCGGCATGCTATTATTGAATGATACAACTCGATTTAACCACTATATCATACAATACGACAAGGGGCAAATGGATTTTATATCCCACCATGTGGGAAAGAAAACAATTTTGAAGGCTCAGGCATTGATACTTTTTTCTCTATTTAATGTTTTATATATGCTGGAACCCTTATCAATGATTGACAGGAGTCTGTTGTAGTACTGTATAATGAACCTACCTTGGAACCGACCGCTGTCAGGCTCAAGACTATACCGCGCCGAAAGCGGTTCTCGCTGTCTAGCAACAGAATAATCACCAATTTGGAGGTCCTATGAGCCACCCTGCAATGATGCGCGCCGCCGTACTGCACGACTGGAATGATATTCGGATGGTGGAGCGGCCTGTCCCGATCCCCGGAGCGGGAGAGGTTCTCATCAAGATCGAATCCTGCTCCATCTGCGGCGGTGACGTAAAGATTGTCACCCGAGGAATGCTCAAGCAGCCGCCCATGGATTCCTTCATCATCGGCCACGAATATGCCGGCACGATCGTGGAACTGGGCGAGGCCGTGGACGAGTACGCGGTGGGCGACAGGGTCACGGTGGAAGTGCACAAGGGTTGCGGTCGCTGCCGGAACTGCATAGACGGCAAGTATACCGCCTGCCTGAATTACGGCAATCTGGCCAAGGGCCACAGGGCGAACGGCTTCACCACCAACGGCGGTTTCGCCGAGTACGCGGTGAACCATGTGAACACGATCAGCAAAATCCCAGACAATATTTCCTTCGACGAAGCGACGATCATCACCACAGCGGGTACAGCTCTCTTCGGCATCGAGCATACCGGAGGCTTCGTGGCCGGCGACTCGGTGGCGGTGGTAGGCCCCGGAGCCATCGGCCTCATGGCCGTCCAGTGCGCCAAGGCTCTGGGAGCGGGCAAGGTTATCCTGACCGGCACCAGGGACGAGCGGCTGGCCCTGGGCAAAAAGCTGGGCGCCGATGTGGTGGTCAACCTGAATAAGGAGGATCCCATCGCAGCAGTGAAGCGCGAGACCGGCGGCTATGGCGCAGATCTTGTGCTCCTCACTGCGGGCAACAGCGCCAGCCTCCAGCAAGCTATCCGCATCGTGCGCAAGGGCGGGGACATCGTGCTGGTAGCCCATTTCGAGGATACGGTGTCCGCAGACCTGGGTATCTGCGTTCAGAATTCCAACAATCTCTATACCGTCCGGGGCGAGGGCAAGCGCTGCACCCACAGGGCCCTGGAACTGATGAGGATGGGAAAGATACAGGCCAAGGACCTGCTGACCCATTCCTATCCCCTGGACCAGATCCAGGAAGCGTTCAGGGTGTTCATGGCCAGGGAAGGCGGGGCGATCCGCATCGTCCTTCATCCTTGAAGCACAATAATTTTAAAGGGGTACAACGTGGATAACATGTCTATCTACCGGTACATGGATGTCGGGATCGTGCATTTCAAGGCCTTCCCCGAGATCGTGAACGGCGAGGGGCCGATCGTAGAAAGCCTTGAGAAGATTATCGAGGACGATTTCTGGACCGCCATCGAGGTGGGTTGGATAAAGGACGATAAAAAGCGCCAGGAAGTGCGCACCCTTTTGGAAGTGTCGGGCCTGAGGGTTTGCTACGCCACCCAGCCCAGGGTTTTCGGCCAGAAGCTCAATCTGAGCTCCCTGGATCCCAAGGAGCGCAGGGCGGGCATCAACGGAGTGAAGAAAGGCATCGAGGAAGCGTACCACGTGGGAGCCACTTCCATTCGCGTGCTTTCCGGCAAGGATCCCGGGGACGAGAAGCGGGAAGAGGCCAAGAAGGTATTCGTCGAAAGCCTGATGGAGCTCTGCGAGTTCACTAAGGAATTCGGAGATGCCAACCTTTACATGAAGATTTTCGACCGTGACCAGGACAAGAAGGCCCTGATCGGCCATTTCAAAGACGCGGCAGACGTGCTGGACATGGTGGCTCCCCACTACGACAACTTCGGCTCCCTGGCGGATCTTTCACACTTCCCTCTCTTGGGAGAGAAGCCCGAGGAAGCGATCCCTCTGGTGGACAAGTATCCCATGCACTTCCACATCGGAAACTGCATCATGAGGGATTGGAGGCATCCGCTCTACGGCGACCTCCAGCCCAGGTTCAACATCGCCGACGGCGAGGTCTGGACCAAGGATGTGAGGGATTATTTCAGGCTTCTGCTTGACCGCAAGCTCCTGAAACCGGAGAATAAGCCCGTCATGAGCGTCGAGGTGAGGCCCCTGCTCTACCAGGAGTCCTCGGCGGCGATCATGGCCCAGGCCAAGCGTGTCATAAAGACCGCCTGGGCCGAAGTGTAATTCGCACGAGAATCGGCGCGGNNCGCCGATTTTGCGCAGGCCGCTTTTGGGCGGCCTTGATATCTCGCAACGGAGGAAAGAATGAAGCCCACGACAAAACGGATCATCGCTCTGCTTCTAGTGGTCGCGGCGGTCGCCGCCCCCTTGGCGGCCCAGGCCAAGAAATACCCAACAAAAGCTGTCGAAGTAACCTGCCTTTTTGGACCCGGAAGCGCGGCCGACCTCATCGCCCGCAAGTTCTCGGACCTAGCCCAGGGCTACCTCGGCCAGCCCCTCCCCGTGGTCAACCGCACCGGCGGCGGCCAGGCGATCGGCTATAACTACGTGAAAAACCAGAAGCCTGACGGCTATAACATCATCTGGACCTCTAACGGAATTTTCACCGCCTACTATCAAGGCAACATCGATTTCAAGCAGGAAGCTTTCACCCATATCGCCCAGGTTTCCTACGAGCCTGTGTCCATCGCCGTCAAGTACGACGCTCCCTGGAAGACCATCAAGGAATTCATGGATTATATCAAGGCCAATCCCGGCAAGGTGAGGATCGGCAACTCAGGCGCCGGCACCTTTACCCACCTGACCGCCGCGGCTCTTGAAAACGAGACCGGTTCCAGGGTAGTCCATGTTCCCTTCGGCAAGGGCCTGGCCTTCGCCAGCCTCTTGGGAGGCCAGATCGAAGCCACCATCCAGCTCCCCTCGGAAGTTGAAGGCCAGTACAAAGCCAAGCAGGTGAGGATCCTGGCGGTCACCGGCGCCGACCGCGTCGAGAGCATGCCCGATGTCCCCACCCTCAAGGAATCCGGCTATCCCCTCGAGCTGATTCTCTGGAGAGGCCTCGCCGTTCCCAAGGGCACCCCCGCCGACGTGGTCCAGATCTTAGTGGATACCACCAGGAAGGTAGTGGAGAGCGAGGAGTTCAAGGCCTTCGCCAAGACCGTAGCGATCATCCCCTCATTCAAGACCGGAGCCGAATTCCAGGCCTTCCTGGAGCAGGACGACAAGACCAATGCCCTGCTCATGAAGCAGACCGGCACCAGCAACCGCTAGTATTTTTCAGGACGTAATTTAAGTTTGCTCGCGGGGCCCGGGCGCCGCCCGGGCCCCGTTTTCATGGAGTCATCAATGAAGAATGCTGACAGATATGTATCGATAGTCTTGCTTGGAATAGCGGGCCTTTGGACATATCTCACTTATCAAATCAAGGCCAATTCCCTTCCGGGGGCGCCGGGGCCTCGGTTCTTCCCCTTAGTCATCATCGCTGTCCTCGCGCTGCTTGCGCTTGCGCTTTTTATCGGTTCTTTCAAGAAGGGCGCGGCTTCGAAGCCGGTGGCCGCGAAAAAGCAAGACACGAAGATGGCTGATATCGTGGCATCCCAGGCTGCTTCAGCGGCGCCCCGCGAAGGGGTCTGCGAAGAGTTTGAGGAACCGAAGCCTGTCCCCATGAAGATGTTGTACTCTTTCATCGCCATTTTTCTCTATGCGGTGCTGACAGGACTTATAGGCTTCTATGTGGCCACGGTGCCCTTCGTATTCGTGATCATCAAGCTGATCATGAACACGAAAAGCTGGCCCAAGTCGATCATAGCGACCGTGGTTATCACCGGGGCCGTGTATTTGATCTTCACGGTCTTCTTCAAGCTTTCGCTTCCCAGCGGCTCGCTGTGGTACTGAGGTAAACTATGGAAGCAATACTTCAAGCATTCGGCGCGGCGCTACATCTGAACGTCATTCTCATGATGATCCTCGGTGCGGTGGTGGGTATCGTTTTCGGTGCTATCCCCGGCCTCACCTACTCCATGGGGATCATCCTCGTTCTCCCTCTCACCTTCAACCTGGATCCCTTGGCCGCGATTACCCTGCTCCTAGGCGTCTATGTGGGTGGCATGACCGGCGGATCGGTTTCAGCGATCATACTCGGAATTCCGGGAACTCCCTCGGCGGCGGCCACCTGCCTGGACGGCCATAGGCTGGCCAAGCAGGGCAAGGCGGGCAAAGCCTTGGGTACCGCGGTATTCTCCGCCACAATCGGCGGCCTTATCTCGGTGGTGATCCTTGTGGTAGTAGCACCTATTATCGCTAAATTCGCCCTCAAGTTCGGGCCTGCTGAGATTTTTGCCTTGGTATTCTTCGGTTTCTCCGCCATAGCGGGAATATCGTCGGGCAAGGTGATCAAAGGCTTGATCTCCGGCATGATCGGCCTCCTGGTAATGACCATGGGCATGGATCCAGTAATGGGAGTCAAACGCTATACCTTCGGTTCAATCAATCTTCTGGGTGGTGTTGATGTGCTGTCTTTCATGATCGGCATGTTCGCGATCCCCCAAATCGTCGAAGCTTTTTCCACCGATGAATCAGCGATAAAGCGGAAACTGGACACCAATGTCTCCATGTCATTCCCGACGCTCAAGGAAATCAAGGGCCTCGCTGGTACTATCCTGAAGTCGGCGTTGATCGGCGTGGGTATTGGCGCCATTCCGGGTACCGGCGGTCCTATCGCTGCCTTCCTGGGCTACGACCAGGCCAAGCGAAAGGCCTGCTCCGACGAACCTACTTTGGACTGCGTAGCCGGTCCCGAGGCTGCCCACAACGGCGTTACCGGCGGCGCCTTGATCCCCATGCTCACCCTGGGTATTCCCGGCGACCCCGCTACCGCTATTCTGCTGGGCGCCCTCCTTATCCACGGACTCAAGCCGGGGCCCCTGCTTTTCCAGGAGAATTCGGACTTCGTATATGGAATCTATGCTACGCTCTTTATCATCAACCTGCTGGTGTTTTCGATCCAGAGCTTCGGCATCCGTTTCTTCGTCAAGGTTTTGGACTTTAAAAAGTCCTATCTCTATACGACCATCATGGTTCTCTGCGTCATCGGCGCCTATTCGTCCCACAACAACATGTTCGACGTCTTTACCATGTTCGCCGCGGGACTCATCGGCTTCTTCATGCAGAAATTCGGCTTCCCCGTGGCGCCGACAATCCTGGCACTCGTTCTCGGACCGACGATGGAGGATTCCTTCAGAAGAGCCCTTATTCTCTCCCAGGGTAATTTCGCCACCTTCGTGGCCAGTCCGATCAGCATTGTGTTCTATGCCTTCACGGTTTTCGTGCTTGTGAGCCAGGTGCGCCGCAAGAAGAAGAATCAAAAAGCCTAGTAGTCGGCCGCAGCGAAGGCCGGTCGGCCTTCGCTGCGGCTCCGGGCTGCCAAAAAACTCAAGGAGATTCACATGAGCAAGAAATTAGCCTTCACCATGGACGACGCCATCAAGGGCGTAGCCCACCACGGCAAAGTGGAAGTCAATATCCTCATCAACGAGGATACCTGCGGCGCCAAGAGCTTTTCGCTTTTGGTGAATAAGATCAAGCCCGCCGATACCTGCCAGCAGGAGGGAACCAAGGGGCACTCGCACGAGATCGAGCATGGCGTGTACTGCCTTTCCGGCGCAGGATCGATCACCATCGACGAGGATACCTATCCCTTGCTGCCCGGCACCGCCGTCTTCGTGCCTTCTCGGAAGCTTCACTATCTGACCAACCTCGATCCCAAGGAAGACCTGGTCTATATCATCATCTATGTCCCCGCGGGAGAGGAAAAATTGCTCCTGGCAAAAGGCTAAGGTAACCAGATACGGCGGTAGCGAAGTTCTTGATAACGACAAGCTTCGCTGACTGCAAAAAAGGCGACTCCGGTAGGGGCCGCCTTTTTTTAATTTTGGATGAAGTCTTCAGAAATCTTTGAAGCCTTCGAAATCGACTTCCTTGGTCAGAATTTTTTCTTTAAAAACTCGGTAGTGCTGGCGGCGATCTGCTCAGCCAGGAGACCATGCTGGCCCAAGAGCCCTTCGTAGGGGCCGTTGGAAGCGAAGCGGTCGTCGATGCCCAACATTTTTACCGGCGTGGGCCTTGTCTGGGAGAGGAACTGGGTGACTGCGCTGCCCATGCCGCCGTTGAGGAAGTGCTCCTCCACGGTGACGATCCTGCCGGTTTCGCCCGCGGCCTTGAGGATCATTTCCTCGTCCAGCGGTTTGATGGTGTGGATATCGATAACTCGGGCGCTGATGCCCTTGCGGTCCAGGAGTTCGGCGGCTTTGACCGCCTGGCCGAGGACGGTGCCCGTGCCGATGAGGGTAACGTCGTGGCCTTCCCTGACCAGGATGCCTTTGGCGATTTCGAAGGGCAGGTCCTCATCGTAGAGAACAGGCATGTTGGGGCTGCCGATGCGCATGTACGAGGGGCCCTTGTGCGCGGCCAGGGCGAGGGTGGCCTTGCGGATCGAAACCGGGTCTCCCGGATTGAGCACGAGAAGGCCGGGGATGGTGCGCATGAGGGCGAAATCGTCGATGGAATGATGGGTGGGGCCCAGCTGGGAATAGGTGAGGCCGCCGCAGCGTCCGACTACCTTGACGTTCTGCCGCATGTAGCCCAGGTCGTCCTTGACCATTTCGAAGGGACGGGCTGAGACGAAGGGAGCTATAGCAGCAAAAAAGGGAATTTTTCCCACCGCTGCCATGCCAGCGCAGTAGCCGACGGCTCCCTGTTCCATGATGCCGAACTCGATATGGCGCTCGGGAAAAGCCGCCTTGAAAGGCGAAAGGCCCGAACCGGAAGAGGAGTCGGTGGAGACGACGACGATTTCGGGATTGGCTTTGCCCGCCTCGAGAAGGGCTTCGCCGAAGGCTTTTATTGGCGCCTCGCTGGCTTCGAAGGCCTTGGCGGATAGCATCGCGCGTTGTTTCATTATAGTCCTCCCTTTGTCTGAACTTCCGCCAGGGNNTTCCAGTAGTGGTAGGCGGCCTTGCCTTCGGCGAAGGGGAAACCCTTGGATTTGACGGTATCGGCGATGATGAGAGAGGGTTTGCCTTTTTCGAAGGGAAGGCTCTCCAGGGTTTTGACGATGGCAGGATAGTCGTGGCCGTCTATGCGGCGGACCGACCAGCCGAAGGATGCCCAGCGGTCCTGGAGGGGCTCATAGTTCATGATGAAATCCGAAGGTCCGCCGATCTGGAGACCGTTCTTGTCGACGATGGCGGTGATGTTATCCAGCTTGTGGTGGCTGGCGGCCGCCGCGGCTTCCCAGTTGGAGCCCTCGGCNNCCGGTATTGGCCTCCACCCCCGGCAGCTTGTCCATGCTCGGATGCCCGGGAATGTGCGAATCGAGTTTGCCGTAGCTGTCCATTATTTCCTTGGGAAAGTATCCCTTCTCGGCCAGCGCCGCGTAGAGGATCAGGCACTTGTGCCCAGCGGAGAGCACGAAGCGGTCCCTGTCGGCCAGGTGAGGATTTTGGGGGTCCAGCTTCATGAATTTGTAGTAGAGCACGGTGACGATATCCGCCGCCGAGAGGGCTCCGCCCATATGGCCGGTGCCGGCGGCCTTCACCATGCGAAGTACGTTTTCCCTCAGCG
>DFYR01000036.1:22455-24352 GCA_002383375.1 Spirochaetaceae bacterium UBA4077 | reverse complement strand
TCGCCGTAATCTCGATTCTATCTGCCCTGCTTGGCGGCGTAATTGACGATAGCCTGAACCTTGGGCTCGCTCCTGGTGCCCGGCTCCCACTCGGCGTCCAGCCAAATCTTGACCAGCGCCTTGGCCACGTAGGGTCCCATGGTCTGCTGCCCCAGGGTGGCGACGTTGGTATTGTTGCTCTTTATCGCCCTTTCGGCGGAATATGGGTCTGCCAGAAGCGCGGCGTAGACCCCGGGCACCTTGTTGGCCGCTATGGACATGCCGATGCCCGTGCCGCAGACCAGGATGCCCCGGTCGAATCTTCCTGAAGCCACGGCTTCCCCCACCTTGAAGGCGACGTTGGGATAGATGGGATCGTCGCTTCCGAAGTCCTCAAAACTGTGACCTTCGGCCTTGAGAAGTTCTTTGAT
This sequence comes from Spirochaetaceae bacterium UBA4077, assembly GCA_002383375.1. GTDB lineage: Bacteria > Spirochaetota > Spirochaetia > Treponematales > Rectinemataceae > UBA2256. Next base: position 23,942 of record DFYR01000036.1, on the reverse strand, counting down.
TGTCTCTTTGAGCTCGGCAGCGTTGGGATCGCATCCGACAGCTACCTTCCATTTTTTTGTCGCCATGGTCTTTACTCCTTTACGAGCGCTGGTGCGGGAATCCCCTGTCCATGAATCAGCGGGCGGATCTCCCTGGGTGATTTCGAGTCGCAGGTCGACGATTTTCGTCGCTGCTCCCTTTTCAACCCCATACAAACATGTATATACATAATATAGAGAATAGTCGTACTATGCAAGGAACCTCCGGCTGTCCATCGCGCTTTCGTGCTAGATTCGGCCGGTTTATACTCAGAATTGTCCTTACCAGAGGAGGATAAGCCATGGCCGCAGCCCTACAGGAGAGGGAACTCTCTAACGAAATTCACATCCTCAACCGCTCAGGCCCCAAGCCGCTCTACGCCCAGCTGGAAGAGATACTCCGGGTGGATATCAGGGACGGCAGGCTCGCGCATCACCAGGCCATCCCTTCCGAAAACGAGCTATCGCGCTTGTACGAACTCAGCCGGATGACGGTGCGGGGCGTTATAACCCGATTGGTAAATGAAGGCCTCCTCTACAGGGTGCCCGGCAAGGGAACCTTTGTGGCTGAACCCAAGATCACGACCGGCCCCCTTTCACAAAAAGGCATTCGGGAGCAGCTGGAAGCCCAGGGTTATGAAACCGGCACCACTATGCTGGACAAGAGGGTGGAGCGGGCGGACCAGGGCATCGCCGAAGGCCTTTCCCTGCCTGTGGGCAGCCCAGTCTATCGGCTTGAGCGCCTCCGCTACGCCAACGGCGAGCCTTTGGCCTTGGAGCGGTCCTACATCCCCGAAGAACTCTGCGAGGACTTTTTCCAGCAGAATCTGGAAAAGGAACCGCTCTGCAATATCCTGGAAAAACGCTATTCCATCGTGGCCACCCATGGCGTGGAAACCCTGGAAAGCTGCCAGGCTTCGGTCGAAGAAGCCAGACTCCTGAAGGTGCCCAAGGGTTCGGCCCTCCTGCTGCTTCACTATACCTTGTTCTCCCAGACCGGCGCTCCCTTCGAGTTCACCAAGGTTGTATTCCGGGGGGACCGCTTTAAATTGCGCTTCGCGTTCAGCCGCTGAAAATTTCTAGCCTGGCAGGCCCGACCTTGTTAAATCGGGGCGCCGCTAAATCGGAGCGCTGTTTAATAGGGGCGCCGCTAAATCGCGGCGTCGCTGGATCGCAGTGTCGCTAAATCGAGGCGCTGTTAAATCGGAGCGGCGCCAGAACGCGTCGCGAATGCATTGTACCGCGCCTATTCGGTCGCAGCCTGGGGGCTTCGAGATACGTAAAAATGAAAGAATCGTATTGACTGCTTGTCTTTTCCGTGTTATATCTGTATATACATGTTGAAATGGGTGAGGCGATAGGGCTGAATCCCAAATGTCGAGACCAAGGCGCGAAGGAAGTACCGCCTGAAGCGGCTTTCGAAGCGTAAAGGAGAGGATTATGGCGGAAATCAAGACCACGGTCAGGGC
>DFYR01000036.1:22195-22434 GCA_002383375.1 Spirochaetaceae bacterium UBA4077 | reverse complement strand
ACGGCCGAGTTTAAGGAAGTCATAGACTATTTCAAAGTACCCGAGGGCAAGACCCCGGCGGGATTCAGGATAGAATACGCCTACCAGGGCGACGGACTTCTCTGCGCCGACCTGGTCAGAGATATCTCCTACGGGGAAAACGGAGAGCTGCGGCCGACCAACGTCCTCTTCTCCGCGGATAGCGCCAACCCCTACGAGGTGGCTCCCATCAAGGGTCTCATCGCCAACCTCACCTGCAA
>DFYR01000036.1:13996-22040 GCA_002383375.1 Spirochaetaceae bacterium UBA4077 | reverse complement strand
GACAAGAAATTCCAGCGCCGCTGGGACGAGGGCAACACCGCCGATTTCGTCCATGGCCATAATTTGGCCCTCCTCTTGAAGGAACACGGGTACAGGATCAACTTTACCCTCATGTTCGAGCCCTACCAGACAGCCCTGGCTCTCCAGGCCAAGCCCTACTTCATCAACAGCTTCATCCGCCACAGACTGGTGGTGAGCCAGCTCATCACCGACCTCTTGGCCAAGTACAAGGCCGAAAAGAAGGACGAGCATCTGGTGGCCCTGCGAAGCCTCCTGATCGAAAGGGATTACCTGGCTCCCACGGACGCGGATATGGATCTGGGGAAAGTGCTGGAGCGCGCCAAGCTCTATGAAGAGTACCGCCAGTTCACCAAGCCCGAAGGCTCGGACGGGCTGGACTCGGTCCGCCACAACCTCAGGGTGCTGCGCCAGGCCAACCTGCCCGACACCAGGCTGATCATCTGCTCCATGGAAGGGGACAGGAACTACCCGGACATCGACAAGCTCCTGGCCGAGCCCGAATTCCTGGACATGACCCGAAAGGTGGTCGTCACCACCGAGCCGGCCTACCTCGTGAAGTGGACCACCACGCCCCAGGTAGTCACCTACCAGCGTAGGTTCATGAACGCAGCCAGCACGGCGAAATAAATCGGCCGCGGCGTGAATGCCGCTGTGTCGCCGCGGCACAAAGTATGTTGCAGCGATGCTTCAATTCAATACAAAAAGGGCTGCCCCCGATGGGACAGCCCTTTTTAATGTCCAAGCGATAGACCAGGCAGATTTTAAGCAACAAAGACCAGCAGGGAAAGAAAAGGCCTCTGGGGAAAGAATCCCCGGCGACCTGGTTGTCGATGGTCTATCGTCGATTCAGTGCTTGCGGTCTAGCGGGGCGGGGCGTAGATCACGTAATAGACCGTCCTGCCGTCGAAACTGTTGATGATTTCGTGCTCCTCGGTGGGCATGATGAGTATGGCCATGCCCGGGGTCAGGGCGTGGGATTCCTTGTCGTTGCGTACCACCAGAGAGCCTTCGGCCACCATGAGCACATGCTCCGAATGGGGATGGGAGTGGAGCTGGCCGTGGCCGCCCTTTTCCATCAGCGAGTAGTGGAAGGTGAAGTGCTTGGCTCCGTCCTTCTGGTCGAATATGTCCTTCTGGTAGAGACTTTCCCTGTTCTGAATCTTGATCGAGGGTATGTCCGCTATTGTCACCGTCTTCATGGATGCTCCTTGTTGTCGCGCCGCATTCAAAAGTCGTGCGACTTTTGAATGCGGCGCCTTCTTTCGCTGAATCTATGCTTCGTTTGCACGATTAAGGGCTTTCTCTTAAGCCGTCGCCCCGCGCTCCTGGCCGCGCTTGAAGTAGCTATACGCCAGTACAGCGAGGAGTATTCCCAGGCCAATGAGGTCGGTGAACAACTCCGGTGTGGCAAGGAGAATGGTGGCTACCAGGGTCAGAACTCTGGCAATCACGTGTAGCCTGCGCAGGAGCCAGCCCTGGACTGTTGCCGCCAGGGCCACCGTGGCGAATCCATAGCTGATCACGATTTCGGCAATCTCGAAGAAGCCGTAACCCACGATCAGGATCTGGGGCACGTAGACAAAGGCGAAGGGCATGAGGTACATGAAAATTCCCAGCATGAAGGAAAGAAAGCCCGTTTTCATAGGATTGCCACCTGAGATGCTGGATGCCGCGAAGGCTGCGACACAGACAGGGGGCGTCAGGTTCGAGGACATTGAAAGCCAGAAGCAGAGCAGATGGGCGTTTACCGGAGGCACTCCCGCCATGATCAGGGAGGGGGCGGCCAGAATCGACAGAATGATGTAGGAAGCTGTTATCGTAGTGCCCATGCCGATGATGGTTGCTATCAGCATTACCATGAAAATCATCAAGAAGAGGTGGTTACCCGCAACGGTAACCAGGACCGATGAGAACTTGAGTCCGAGCCCAGTCATGGTCATGCCGGCCATGACAAGACCGAGGGTGCCTGCTGTGGAACCGACGACCAGGGAGCTGGTGCCCGCAGTTTCAAGGGACTTGAAGAATTTTTTGACAGTCAACTTATCCTGGGGAGCTCCAAAAATGATGTTACAGACTACCACGAAGATCGAACCACCGAAGGCGATGACTGCGGGAGAGTATCCCAGGGCGATCAGAACGCCGACTACTACGATGGTGAGGGCAAAGTACCAACCCCGCTTGAGCACTGCCCTGGTGCTGGGCACGTCGGAGGCTTCAAGACCCTTCAATCCCGATTTTCTGGCCTGGAAATAGACCTGGAGGCCGATGGAGAGGTAATAGAGCAGGGCTGGCAGGACTGCCATGATCATGATGGTGCCGTAAGGGGTTTCGGTGATGGTGGCCAGGACGAAGGCTGCTGCGCCCATGACCGGCGGCAGGAAGCTGCCTCCGGTGGAAGCCGCCGCTTCTACCGCACCTGAGAATTCCTTGGAATATCCCACCTTTTTCATCATTGGAATCGTGAAAGTACCTGTGGCGACGACGTTAGCCACAGGGCTTCCGGAGATGGAGCCGAATATGGCCGAGCCGATAACCGATATGAGGGCGGGACCGCCGGGAATCTTTCCTGCGATGGATGAAGCCAGGTCGATAAAGAAATCGCCGGCGCCGGAGGTCTGCAAAAAGGCTCCGAACACCAGGAAGGGCATTACATAGCTTGCATACACCGCCACAATGGTGCCGAAAATTCCATCGATAAAGTAGTTGTACTCGATCAGTCGAGAAAGGCTCACTCCCCCGTGTTGGAAGATTCCGGGCAGGTAGGGACCGAAATATATCTGGGCGATCATGAGAGCGCCCAGGATGGTGAGGGTGTAGCCCATAGCGCGACGGGTGACCTCCAGCGACAGAAGGATCATCACAGCGCCGAAGAAAATGTCTGTGTTATTGGGAATGCCAACACGCCTGGCGGCGTAGGTAGGATATTGGAAGACCCAATAGATGATAGCCGCAGCAGAAAGAATCAGCAGCAGGGCGTCCAGACCGTAGAGAAGCTTGGAATTCGGTTTTTTCTGGGATGCCGGATACATTAGGAAGCAGAGCATAAAGGTAAAAAGCATGTAGAGGCCTCGGTGGGCTTCGCTGCTTATGATGCCGAATCCTGAGGTGATAAAGTAATAAAGCCCGAAGAGGACTGCGATGACCATGACGGGCTTTTTCAAAAAATCGGCCTGGGGTCGGGTTTTCATAGGATTCCCCTTGTTGTTGTGCGGTACCGCTTCGCTTGAAGCTCGGATCCGCTTTTGGATGAAGTTTCAGCGTTGATGTCGATTATATCGTTACAGGTAGATGCAATTGGAAATGGAGAGGGGGCTTCCCCGGGGGAAAGCCCCGTAATTCGGTTCAACGATTAGGGATGGGCCTTCCAATAGGCTTCAGCCGCTGGGTGATACGCTATGTCGATGGACTTGACGCCGGAGGTGTTGTCGCGGATGCCCTTAAACTGAGGATGCACGCTTTCGAGGTACTTCTTGCCTTCGGGACTCATGATGATTTCCATGATCTTGGCTACTACATCGTAGGGCATGCTCTTGTTGACTGCCAGATAGACAGAGAAGTAGAAGCAGGGTACTTCTTCGGTCTGTCCCTTGTAGACGTTGGCTGGCATGACACCGGGATCGTAGTAGCGGTTAGCCGCAGTCACCTTGTCCAGGTCGCTCTTGCTGAAGGGAATGACATAGATATCCTTGGACATGGCCAGTTCGGTGAGACCAGCTGAGGGGTGTCCGCTCATGCCCACGGCGTCGGCGTTGCCGTCCTGGAGGGCGCGGGCGGCATCGGCGAAGGCCAGCTCGCTCTCCTTAACCTTGATGCCCAGGGCGGCGAAGGTGCGGCGGGAGTTGTCGCTGGAGCCTGAGCCGGGGGAGCCGAGGACTACCTTCTTGCCTTCGAGATCCTGGAGGGTCTTGATGTTCTTGCTCTTCAGGGTGACGAAGTAGTGGGAGCTTCCGTAGAGTTCCATGAGAACGCGGATGTTGTCCGAGGGGCGGCCATCCATTATGCCCTTGCCATTCTTGGCTTCCCACATATGGGAAGAGTAGGTGAGGGTGATGTCGGCCTGGTTGAGGGCTAGGCGCCTGGTGTTCTCCACCGAGCCGCCGGAACCGATCATGTCGAAGCGAACTTCCGGGGGCATTTTATCGTTCAAAAGCTGAACGATGCCACCTGCCATGGTGTACCAGGTCCCGCCGGGGTTGGATCCCGAGAACGAGTAGCGCTTTACCGCCTGGGCCTGGGTGAACGAGAGAACCAGGGCCAGCAGAACGAGAACAGTGAAGATTCTTTTCTTCATGATTCGTCTCCTTAAAGGTTAGACTGTAAGACAAGGGAGCATGATATCACAGGTATATACATCACGTAAGCGAAAAAACACTGCCGTCAAAGCGCAAGGCTAGAACTAATTAACTACAGTTACCAGATATAATTAGGCCTCTTTATTTTCGCAACTATTGGACTTCTTATTGGCGGTTGCGGTCGTTGACTCCCTTTATCCGGGGCATGGGGCCGCGGTAAAGGCTCTTGTCACCTCCGACCGAATCGATGCACTCCTGCATTCGACTGCGGATCTGCTCGGCAAAGCTCAGCGACTGGTGGATGTCGGCGATCAATCTTCCTTTGGAAGGGGGAGGTCGCACGGCCTCGAGCACATGTATCTCGGTCCTGATCCTCGAGTGACCCAGAAAGGGGCGTCGTTTGATGACCGTGACCAGGGGCTGGACGGGAATTCCTTGGCGGATCGCGACGTAAAATGCTCCTGGTTTGAAGTTGCGGATCTCCTGGTTGAGCAGAAAGCACTCCCCCTCGGGATAGAAATGGAGCTTTCCCCTGGCTTTCAGGGCTTGGGTCATGGCTTTTTCCATATCCGGCATCCTGTTCTGGTCCGTAGGTATGGGAATACCGCCTAAGAGGCGCACCAAGGTTCCCAGGACGGGAGTCAGGACGGTCTCTTCTAAAAGGGTATAATAAAGAAGCTTGGGCATAAGGCTGAGTCCGTGCAGGAGCGGATCCAGGGGGATGGCGTGGTTGCTCACATAGATGATCGGTCCCCCAGGGACACGGTAGAGGTTCTTGCGGCCGTAGCTCTGGTAACTGTAGAGAATCTTTACCAGGAGCCAGCCAACAAGTCCGATAAACCAGGTTACCGTGCAGGAAAGCGCCCTAAAAGGCCGTGTGGTGTTTATCAGCTCATCGCCTCGCCGATATGCCATGGCTAGCGCACCATCCTTCCCTTCCACTCCACCGCCCTGCCGGTGGAGAAGAGCCGGGCCGCCCTCCATGCCGTGGAGAGAACGTTGATCAACAGGACGGGGTAGAAGAAAGGAAGGTACCAGGGAAGTCTTCTGTCCAGAATGAGAAGAACCCAGGATGCGAACATGAAAAGACAGGAAAACCTGAAGATGCCTTGGGCTGCTTCGAAGCCGGAGGGCAGCCAGAGGGATGCCAAAAGGGGAAGAAGGAGGACAAGGGTAATTCCTGCCGTGGCGGCGACCAGGACGGCCTGGTTTTTACCGAAGTAATCGTAGACGTTCTTGGAAAGGCCGACGATGGCGCTGGTGTAATCCCTATACATTCTGCAGGACACATGGTCCTTGAGGTCTGCGAAGAGAACCCTGCCGCCCCGGCGTTTTATCAGTCTGGCCATGTAGACGTCCTCGGAAACTTTGTTTTTAAGGAGCTTGAACCCGTCGAGCCTAGCCAGGAAGCTGCGTTTGAAAAACATGGATTGACCGATGGCATGGGAGATCGCGGGGGCGCGCAGGGTGTGCACGAGGCCCAGGGGCATGACGAACATGGAAAGCAGATAGATCGCGGGCACGACCAAGGCTTCGCCTAAGCTTCCGATGTGCTGCTGGACATAGCCGGAGATTAAGTCGCTGTCGTAGCGTCTAGCCAGGGCGAGGGAAAATCCGACGCTGTCGGGCTGATGGATTGTATCCGCGTCGGTGTAATACAGCCATTCGCCTTTGGCCGCCTCGAAAAGAACCTGCATGGCCTTGGGTTTGCCGTACCAGCCGGATTCGAGACCTTTGCCGTGAATTACCTGGAGTTTTTCTGGCCAGGAGGCGGCATAACGATCCAGGATGGCGGCAGTTCGATCTGTGGAATCATCATCGTAGACGATGATCTCCAGGGGCTGGTAGCGCTGTAAGATCAGGGAATCCAGGCAGGCCGTTATGTTTTCTTCCTCGTCCCGGGCGGGAACGAGGACGGAGACCAGCGGGCCGGTCTGTAGGGCTTTTGGCTTTGCGCTTCGTAGCATCCAGAGGGCGTTGAGGGATGTAAGACAAAGGGCAAGCAATGAAACAGCCAGGCAGAGCCAGGCTATAAATGAGGCGATTTGCAGAAGACTCATCCTCCAATCCTTTCCAACTCGGTTAGAGCATAGTTGTTTTTTGGGTAAAGCTCCAAAGCCGCCTTGAACCATAGGGCTGCCTTTGCCTTGTCGCCCAGCTTTGCGTAGGCTGTGCCGAAGCAGGCCCTAATATCGAACAGTTCATCCTTTTCGAATCCTTCGGGATGTTCGGCGATGAGTTTTTCGAGAACTGCTATAGCTTCCTTGGGGTTGCCCCCGAAAATGCCCGGCGGGTAGGCCTTCGACGAGGCGAAGGTTATCGCTGCGGCTCTATTTCTGGGATCCATGTCGAGTACTTGCCGCGTGTAGCGGGGAATAAGGGGCCCGTTGCTGAGCAAAAAGGCTGTACCTTTTAGCAGGCAAAGCTCTGAGAGGGGCCTGACCAGCGCCATGATTCCTGGAACATCCTCGCCCGATGCCATGGCTGCCTTGGCGTGGTCGACCGCATTTTCAAAGCTGGTGATTGCTTTTTCTTTCAAACCGGCTTCGTTGAAGGCTCTTCCTGCCAGAAACGCTGTCCTTGCGAGGAGCAATTGGCGGTCTGTCTCGTCCAGAATTCGGGCGGAGGAGTCGCTTATCGCTTGGATTATAAGGGCTGCCCGGGCTTCGACCAGTGAAGGGTCGGCGTTCATGTACACTGCGTCTCGGAGGGAATAGAGGGCTGAGCTTATTGTTGGGTCTGTGTCCGCCGGGAGGACTCGGCCTGCGGGGGCGTTTTCGGTCTGCAAGAGTCTTCCTGTGTCGGGAAAGGCGAAAAGAGGGGAAGAGCCGCTTACGAGAGCGAGATACAAAAGTATCAGCAAGGCCTTCCTCACGGAATTCATACCTGTAGACTATTATCCTTAGGGAGCATAGGTCAATCAAGATCTCGCAGTACGTTGTAGGGCATGATGTCGCCATGATCGTCGAGGTGTTGCGAATACCCAGGGGAGGATTTACAGTAAGGGCCTGGAGGAAGCCCATGTGCGACACGCTCTACTGTTCCCTGCATAACAAAGGTTTTCCCACGAAGGCTTTTTTCGGCAAGAATTCCGACCGGCATCCCGCCGAAGCGCAGAGTATCTGCATTGTCGCCCGGCGCCAGAGTTCGGATTCCAGTAGCTTTGGAGAACGCCAGCTTCCGGTTCCGGACGCGGGGCTGTCATTTTTGCTCTCAAAACCCTCTTGGATGGCCGGCGGCGAGATGGGGATCAACGAAAAGGGCGTCGCCATTGGCAACGAGGCTGTTTTTTCCCGTTTCAAGCGGGCAAAGGAGGGGTTTCTCGGCATGGACATGCTGAGGGCTGCCTTGGGATCAGCTGCCACGGCTAAGGAAGCCCTGGATTTTCTCTGCCGCTTCGTGGAGAGCTACGACCAGGGGGGCAATGGGGCGTATCGGGGCTCGCTGTACTACGATAACAGCTTTATCATTGCCGACCCCAAGGAAGCTTTTATACTGGAAACCGCAGGGCGTCGCTGGGCATGGCGAGCCGCTGAAAAGTGGGACGCCATATCCAATGCCTATGCGATCGAGGAGGATTACAAGCGCCTGGATGCCCAGACACGCAAGGAGATAGCGCCGGTAAACGAAAGGGCTGCCTGTTCCGACGAAGCCGATCCGGGGCGCAAGGGGAGCAAGGAATCCTTTAAGGCGCATGTGGAAAACCGCTTTTTCCTCCGCTTTACCAAGGG
>DFYR01000036.1:258-13958 GCA_002383375.1 Spirochaetaceae bacterium UBA4077 | reverse complement strand
CGCGGATCCGGCGGTTACCGACGGCTCGGCCGGGAGCAGGTCGGCCGTGAACAGTATGGCCATGGACAGTATGGCTGTGAACAGGTCGCCGGTGCTCGGCTTTCTGGATATTCTCCGTTCCCACGGAGCTCGTGATCCGAGCAGGCCGGGTCGGCTGCACATGGAGAGTCTCTGCATCCATCCGGGCGGACTACCCGCCACCGCCACTACGGCTTCCTTCGCCGTGGATTACCGGAGCGAGGATTCGGCGATCATCTGGTTTACCGGTACATCGACGCCCTGTCTTTCGCTTTATAAGCCGTTGTTGCTGTACAAGGGCGAGTTCAAGACTCTGTGGACGGGCTACGATTACGGCGAAGGTGCCGAAAAATCGGAGAGCTACTGGCGGCGCTGGAAAGACTGGGAAGATCGGTCCAAAAAACTGAAGCGCGCAGAGGACGCTGCATACGCGGCTTCCCTAGGGCAGGCGCAGGAAGCCCTGGCGCTGATAGCCGAAAAAGCGTTGTACGATTTAGAGGCTTCGAAAGAAGGCTCTTCGCTGCCCGTATTGAGACAGGAAGCGGGGGCGATAATTTCCGGATGGGAGAAGGATCTGGGGTTGTAAGACTCAGGGAGGGTTCTGATGGAGCCCAAGCGCAAAACCATGCTCTTGCTTGCGCTCGGCCTTGTATCGTTCGTGCTTATAAGCTTTTTCGCGTGGAAGGCTGTTGCGGCGTCTCGCCCCAGCGTTTCTGAACGTTGGGCGCTCTATATCGAACAGCTTCAGCCGGAGAGCAAGCTGGTCATCCTTTCTTCGAAGCAGCGGTATACCGCATCACGGGAGTTCACCGCCAGACTGCTGGCTGCCGTAAAAATCAGCGCTTCCATAGAATTATCGGCCTGGGCCGATGTCTTCTATTACGTCGACGCCGAAGAGCCTGAAAAATGGGGCATAGACTGGGACAAAAAATCGCGCATCCTTTCACTCACCGCCCCCGAGCCTGACTGCTTGCCGCCGGCCGTGCGCAGCGATACGATCGAAATAACGACCAAAGGCGGAAATTTAGTCAGCAACGCGGTTTTCAGGCTTAAAAATGAGGCCGAATCGATGCGGGACGATCTTTCCGATGATCTTCTGAAGCGGGCGAGAGAAACGTTGTCTGACTCCGCATTGAGGCAGAAGCTTAAAGAAAGTCTTGCCGCAATCGGTGGAAAATTCTGCGTGAGCATGCTCGGCGTCGAACCGGTAGATGTCGTTGTGCGATTTGCTGAGGATAAGGTTGTGGATAACGCGGGGCTTTCTTGGTGATGCGATCAGACGAAGGGTTGCGGCATTGAAAAAAGGCGCCGCGCTGAAAAGCGCGGCGCCGGGTGGTGGACGATCCTTTGCAGGGCCGACCGGTGACCAGCGAACCTGCAGGTGAAGAACTCTATTTTTTATCCCCGGGGTTCAGAATTTTTTCGATCTTGGCCATGATCTCGGGATTCAGCTTATCCAGAATCTCCAGGGCGCCCAGGTTTTCCTCAAGCTGTTCGAGCCTGGAGGCGCCGGTGATCACCGAGCTGACCCGGGGATTGTGGGCGGCCCAGGCCAGCGCCAGCTGGCTCATGGTGCAGCCGAGGTCGGCGGCGATGGGCATGAGATTTTTGATTACGCCGTCGATGTCGGCATGGGAGTAGCGGTTGCGCAACCAGGAATAGCCGGAGAGCGAAAGCCGCGAACCCTCGGGCACGCCGTTCAGGTACTTGCCCGAAAGGAATCCCGAGGCTAGGGGGCTGAAGGTGGTGAGGCCGAGGCCTATACGATCGTAGAGGCCCGCGAATTCCTTTTCGACCTTGTCGCGGACGAACATGTTGTAATGCGGCTGCTCCATCTGGGGTAGATAAAAATTCCGCTTGTCGGCGATCTGCCAGGCTTCCAGCAGCTTGTCGGCGGGCCATTCGCTGGTGCCCCAGTACAGGGCCTTGCCCGCGGCCACGATGTCGTTCATCGCGCGCACGGTTTCTTCCACCGGGGTATCAGGATCTGGTCTGTGGCAGAAGAGAAGGTCTACATGGTCCAGGCCTAGGCGCTCCAGGCTACCGTCTATGGCTTCCATGAGGTACTTGCGGTTGAGGGTGTTCTTCTCGTTGGGACCTTCATGAAGTCCCCAGTAGAGCTTGGTAGAAATGAGGTAGGAACCTCTGCGCAGGCCCAGTTTTTTTATGGCCGCGCCCATGATCGTCTCGGCCTTGCCTCCCGAGTAGGCCTGGGCGTTATCGAAAAAGTTTACTCCGTTGTCGTAGGCGAGCTTGATCATATCCGCTGAAGCGTCGATATCCACCTGGGGTCCGTAGGTGATCCAGGAACCCAAAGAGAACACCGAGAGCTTGATGCCTGCCGAGCCTAGCCTTCTATAGATCATTTATCTCCTCCTCCCGTTATTTGTTTATGGTGATTAATTAATATACTAACATTCTGCCACCGAATACCAGTACTTGTTGTACTATGATCCTACATAAGTCCCTCTGTCCTTGACCTCCGCCCTGAAGGACCCCATGCTAGGCCTATGCGATTTTTCCATATCTCGGACCTCCACCTGGGCAAAACACTGCGTGGCTACGATCTGCTGGAGGATCAATCTTTCATAGTGGAGAAGATTGTCCAGGCGATCGCCCTGCGCAAGCCCGACGGGCTCTTGATAGCCGGAGATATCTACGACAGGGCCGTACCCCCGGTGGAGGCGGTGCAGCTCTTCGATCACTTTCTGGGTTCGGCCCGCCGTGCGGGAGGAAAGGGTATGGCGATTGTCGCCATACCGGGCAACCACGATTCGGGCGGAAGGCTGGGTTTCGGGGCTTCGCTTTTAGCCCAGGCGGGACTTTACATAGCGGCGAGGGCAGATGTGGAGCCTGTGGTACTCCGGGATTCGGGGGGGAAGACATGCGCGGTCTGGGCTTTGCCTTTTTTGCACCAGGCCAATGCACCCTGGGAGGACTGGGCTCGCCAAGCACTGCAGGCCGGGCAGGCAGCCCAGGCAGCGCAGCCAGNNCAGCTCAGGCAGCTCAGGCAGCCGCCGGGGACAGTATGTCCGGCGGTGCGGCGCCCAAGATCCGGAGCCAGGAAGAAATGTTCAAACTCGCCCTGGGCCGAATAAAATCCCGCCTGGGGCACTACGAGCACAATGTCATCCTGGCCCACTGTTTCGCCGCCGGGTCCAGGGTGTCGGAGAGCGAGACGGGATTCATCGGTACTGCGGAACAGGTGGGTTCGGAACTTTTCGCCGGTTTCGACTACGCCGCCCTGGGGCACCTGCACAGCTGCCAAAGTCCCGGCCCGTTTGTCTGGTACTCGGGGGCTCCCTTGGCCTTCGGGGTTGCCGAGGGGGGTGAGGAGCGAGGCTATATCGAAATCAACCTGGACGAGGGGAAGTGCCGGGTTGAGTTTCGGCCTCTGTCGCCTAAACGGAAAATCAGAAAAATAAACGGATATTTCGACGAGCTGCTCGCGCTGGCGGCCGCGGACCCGGGGCGGGAGGATTTTGTCGAATTCCAGCTCGTGGACGAGGAAGCGGTGCTGAATGCGGCGGAACGGCTCAAGGCATTTTACCCGCGGCTTCTCTCGGTACGGCAGAGAGCCTTCGAAGCAGGCCTGGGCGCCGAGTCGAAGGACGAAGAGGAAGCCTCTGCCCTGGACTTGAGGGGCGGCGACAGCCTGGAAGCGGTAAAGGTCGATTTTATAGACTTCTACAGGGAACTGAAAGGTTCGGAACCTTCGGATAAAGAACTGGCCCTCTTCGAGAAACTCGCCAAGGAGGCCGCCGATGCGTCCGAGTAAGCTGAGCATCGAAAACTTCGGTCCCTACCGGCAGAAGACCTCCGTGGACTTCGCGTCGCTGGGCGAATTCTTTCTCATTTGCGGCCCCACAGGCTCCGGGAAGTCCACACTCTTCGACGCCTTGACCTATGGCCTTTTCGGCCAGGCTCCAGGGGGTCGGCAGGGATTCGAAGCAGAGCTAGTTTCGGATTTCGCCCAGCCTGGCGAAAAACCACTGGTAGAGCTGGAATTTTTTCTCTCCGGTAGTCTGTATAGGATTCTGCGACAGGCACCCTATACGAAACCGAAGCGTGGCGGGGGATTCAGCGAAGCGCCCGCCGCGGCTGTTCTCTATTGCGCCTCCCCGAGCGCTGAATCGGGATGGAAGGTCATCGCCGACGGGATCAGGCCGGTGAACCAGAAGGTGGCCGAGCTTATCGGCCTGAGCGCCGATGAATTCAACAAGATTATTCTTTTGCCCCAGGGGGAATTCCAAAAATTCCTAGAGATGGATTCCACTAAGCGAAGCGAGGTGCTGGAAAAGCTTTTTCCCGTGGACCTGTACGAGCGGATTACCGAATTGGCCAAGGTCAAAACGCAGGAAGCTAAAAACGGCCTTTCGTCTTTAGACGACGAGCTGGCCAGGCTGCAAACCGAGCTGGGTGAAAAACCCGAGACGGAGCTTTCGAGGTTAAAGGAAGACTATGGCGCAGCCCGGCTGGCGGAGGCTGAGGCTGTGGCGGCTTTAAACGCGGCGGAACGCCGCCTCGAACAGGTGAACAAAGTCCTCCTAAAGATCCAGAAGGCTGAGGGCGCCGCCCAAGCAGTGCAGCAGTTGCTGGAAAAGGAGGAGGAAGAAAAAGTCCGCCGGGGGAGGATTGAGCTTGCCAAGGCAGCCGCGGCCGTGCAACCTCTTTCCCGGGCTTATTCCGGCGCCCGGGACAAGGCGGAGGATCTAAGGTTTAGGGCTAGGCAACTATCCGAAGAGGTGGGGCGCTTGAAGTCCGAGGCTCCGAGCCGTGAGCAAGAGGCTAGGAGGGCAGAGGTCCTGGATGCAGAGCTGGCGGAAGACCGGCGGAGGCTTTTCGGCCTTGAAAAGGCGGTCCAGATCTGGCAGCGGAGGTCCGCTGCCGAGGAGGGCTTGCGCAAGGCCTTGGCTGTGGAAGCCGTGTCGGCGCGGCTTTTTTCCGAAGAACAAGGGCGTGTCGAGGGCATAAGGAAGAAAATAGAATCGCTGCGCCCGGCCGCCGGAGAGGAGGCTCGGGCCAGGGCCAGGGTGGAGGAACTCCGGGATGAGAAGAATACACTTTCCGCCCTTGAAGACGAGGTCGCGCGGCGGCTGAACCTTTTCGAGGACAAGGCCGGGCTCGAGGCTGAGCTCGAGACGCTCAGGGCGGATCGGCAAGGGGCGGTAGCTCGAGTTCGCGAGGTAGAGATAAGACTTGCCCGACTGGAGGCGGAAAGCGCTCTGGCGGAGGCGGGGACTCTGGCTGCCACGCTCAAGCCCGGTCAAGCCTGTCCGGTCTGCGGTTCCCTGGAGCATCCGGCCCCTGCCCTTGTCTGGGATAAAGCGGAGCTGTCCCCGGTACGGGAGCTGGAGGAGGTCCGGAAGGCGCGGATTGAGGCGGCGGCAGGCCTGGCTTCCCTGGAAGCCTCGCTGGCATTGCTTGGATCGCGGATGGAAAAGCTGCGCGGGGAAATCGCGGCTTCAGGACGAAAGGCAGGACGTTGCGCTGCGAGTGTATCGAAGATTGTTGGAGCTTTTCTCCCCGCCATTCCGGCGGGCGCTTCGATGCTCGATCTCAAGCTGATTATTGAGGGCGCAGGCGCTGAGGAAACTAAAGGTTTCATGGAAGACCTAAAGCTTTCCATGGAACGGCAGGAAGCACTGTTCAGCGAAGCCCAAAAGTCGTTGCTAGATCTGGAAAAGCGCGGGGAGGAGCGCGAAGCTGAGGAACTCCGGCTTTCCCAAGCCATGCAGAATTTAGAGATCATCAGGTCCAGGGCGGAGAAAGACCGACAGGAAGCTGCGGTCTGGCGTACTTCACTGGCAGAGATTGAGAAGGTATCGGGCTCCGAGGATCCGCGTCCCGCCTGGGAGGCCTTGGGCTTGGAAATAAAGGCCAAGGAAGATGAGCTGGAGCGGCTCGAGGCCGGTAAAAAGCTTTGGGAAGAGGAACTGGCCAGGGTAGGGGCGAGGCTCGAGACGATCCTGCCGGAGGAAAAGGCCGCAGCTGAAGAGCTGGAAAAGGCGAAGCGGGAACTGGCTGCAGCCCTGGCCGACAAGGGTTTCCTTTCAGGGGGGGAAGGAGAATCCGGGGGTGGGGAGTTGGCCGTAGCCGCCGCCCTCGCCGCGGCGGAAGCGGCTGCGCTCGCCCCGTCAATTTTAGCCGCGGAAGAAAAGACGGCCCTGGCATACCGGGAATCTCTGGCGGCGGCGAGGGCGGCGGCGGACTCCGAGGCCGCCCAGCTCGCCGAGGAGCGCAAAGCCTTGGGGGATGAAAAAATCGATGCGGAGGCGCTAGATGCCTCGATTGAAGCATTCCGCTCGGCAAGGGACGATGCGCGCTCCCGGGGCGAAGACCTGAGCCTTCAGATCGATCGGCTTGAAAAGGCCCTGTCTCGGCGAGCGAATCTAACTGAACGGCGGGCTCGCATGGACGAAGGCTCCAGGAGCCTCTACGGGCTGTCCGAGCTTTTGCGGGGCGAAATCTCCGGCAGGAGGCTGCCTTTTAAAAACTACGTGCTGGCCATGTACTTCAAAGAAGTGATCCGCCGAGCCTCCACCCATCTGTCTAAAATGTCCGAAGGCAGGTATTACCTGAAGCCCGAAGAAGGTCAGGCTTCGGGCAGGGGGAGAATAGGGCTGGGCCTGCGGGTACTGGACTCCTGGACAGGGCAGGATCGGCCAAGCAGTACTCTTTCGGGAGGAGAAAAGTTCCTCACCTCGATAAGCCTGGCCTTAGGCCTGGCCGACTCCCTGCGGGAGCAGCGCGGAGCGGTGAGTCTGGAGTCGGTGTTTATCGACGAGGGCTTCGGTTCACTGGACGAGGAATCCCTGGACAGGGCGATTCGGGTGCTGGACAGGATCAGGGGTTCGAGGGTTATCGGCATCGTGTCCCATGTGCCTGAGCTAAAAGCGCGCATACCAGCTCGCATCGAGGTAGAGAAGGGCAACTCAGGCTCTAGCCTCAGACAATATTCTGGATTCTCGGCCGGCGATGCCTGATTCGCACGCGGATCTCATACTCCGCAGCTCGCTGCNNTTGTTGATTAGCATATGGGTTCTTACCCTGTCCCCGGCCCACTGCCGGTCTGCCATCAGCTTACCGCCGGCTTGCTGCTTATTCCTTCACCGATCCTGCCCAGATGCGCAGATAGAGCTCGTATAGTTCTCCGTCCGTATAGAGCCTGGGACTCTGGCCCCTGCGCTTGTAGCCTTTGGCATCGTCGAAAACTTTGTCCTTAAGCGACTCATCCAGTCCAGCGGCCTTCAGGTTGTGGGGAATGTCGAGGCTGTCGCCCAGGTCGACCACCGCCTTCGCGGAATCCAGGGCGCTGATGGACGCCTTTCCCGTGAGCGCCCTGCCTATGGCTTTTAATCTGGATTCGGCCACGGGTGCGTAGGATTGCATCATGAAGGGCAAGATAATTGCGTTTGCCAGGCCGTGGGCTAGGCCGCCAAGTGCCCCTGCGGCATGGGCGAAGCCATGGACCATGCCCAGGCCGGCCTGGGACAGGGCGATGCCTGCAAGGGTTGAAGCCCTGGCCATGGCTTCCCGTGCTTCAAGATCATCCCCGTTTTGATAGACTTTAAACAGATTCGCTCCGATCAGCCGAATCGATTCTAGGCAGAACATATCCGCAACAGCGTTGGCACCGCTGCTCAAGTAAGCTTCTGCGGCATGGGTGAGGGCATCCATGCCTGTGGCGGCGGTGAGCGCCGGGGGCATGGAGACCTGCAGAAGGGGATCCACCAGGGCGAGCCTGGGAAAAAGCGTTGTCCCTACGGTTCCTTTTTTAGCTTTTTGCCCAGCCGCTTCCAGACTGAACACCGCCGCGTTGGTCACCTCGGAGCCTGTGCCCGCCGTGGTTGGAATCGCTACCAGGGGAGGAAGAACTTTGGTAAAAACCAGGCCGGTACCGATGAAGTCCTCGATAGGCCGCCCTTCAGCCACCGAAACCCCAATGCCCTTGGCGCAGTCCATGGGGCTGCCGCCGCCGAAGGCCAGGATCGAATCGCAGCCTTCTTTTTTATACAATGCGGCACCTTTAGCCACCGTACTTATACTTGGGTCGGCCTCGGCCTCGGCGAAATGGACGTATGTCAGTCCTACTTTTTCCAGTTCAGACTTTAGCTCGCCGAGCGCTTCTGAAGAGGCTGTGCGTCCTGGACCGGTGACGATGAAAACTCTGCGGGCTTCCATCGCGGCCAATTCCTGGGGCGCCAGACCGGCGGATCTTTCGCCGAAAACGATTTTTGTTGGTAAATTAATGCTGTACATCAGGTCTCCTTGAAACTTGTTCTTGCATTATTGAGCATAAGGGAATATAGTTTCTTTGATATTATCCTACTAGGAGGTAGTAATGAAAAGAAGTCTAGTGGTTCTGTTCGCGCTTTTATCCGTGTTCGCCCTTGGCGCGCAGAGCTTCGTCATGGTGAACGGCGCCGAGCCGGTATCCCTCGACCCTCATGCGGTCGAAGGCGTGCCCGAGCACCGTATTTACATGGCTCTCTTCGAGGGACTTACCATCAGCGATCCCCGCACTAACCGAGCCCTGCCCGGCCTGGCCGAAAGCTGGTCCTTCAGCAAGGACTACAAGACCATCACCTTCAAGATTCGAAAGGGAGTCACCTGGTCAGACGGCGTTGAAATCACAGCCGACACGGTGGTCAAGTCCTGGATCCGCAAGATGGATCCGAAGAACGCCTTCCAGTACGCCGATCTTCCCGCAGGCTACATCGCCGGCGGTATGGATTACCTCTCCGGCAAGGCCGGTCCCGAGGCTCTCCAGATCAAGGCAGTGGACAAGTACACCTTCCAAGTCAATCTGGTAGGTCCCGTTCCCTTCTTCCCCGACATGGTCGTTCACTATGCCTTCGCCGTGGTCCCAATGCACGCCATCGAGAAGTACGGCGACGCCTGGGTCAAGAAGGAGAACTGGGTATCCAACGGCCCCTTTGTCCTTTCGGACTATGTCCCCCAGGAGAAGGTAGTGGTCACCAAGAACCCCAAGTACTGGGATGCCAAGAACGTCGGGCTCAAGTCCGTCACCTTCCTGGCCAACGAGGACGCCAATGTCGGCTACAACCTCTACAAGTCCGGCGCGGCTGACTGGATCGAGACCGTTCCCCTCGAACTCATCAGCGAAGTCAAGCTCCGCTCCGATTTCCACGTCGCCCCCGAATACGGTTCCTACTATTACATCATCAACGTGACCCGCAAGGGTCTGGACGATCCCAGGGTGCGCAAGGCCCTCGCCATGAGCTTTGACAAGAAAGCCCTGGTCGAGCAGGTAGTGCAGGGCGGCCAGGTCCCCGCCGACTCCTTCGTGCCCCCCAGCACCGGCTATACTCCCGCCAAGGGCTATGCCTTTGATCCCGCCGCAGCCCGCAAGCTTCTCGCCGAAGCCGGCTATCCCGACGGCAAGGGCTTCCCGACCTTCTCCATCCTCTACAACACCAGCGCCGCTCACAAGAAGATCGCTGAGTTCATCCAGGCACAGTGGAAGACCAACCTCGGCATCAGCGTCAACCTCGTGAACCAGGAGTGGGGAACCTATCTCGACACCAGGTCCCAGTCCCACGACTTCGACATCGCCCGGGCCGGCTGGATCGCCGACTACCTGGATCCCTCCACCTTCAGCGACATGTGGATCACCGGCGGAACCCAGAACGACGGTCTCTATTCCAATCCCAGGTATGACGCTCTCATTCAGAGGGCAAGGGAAATATCTGGAGCCGAGCGTATGCAGGCGCTCATGGACGCCGAGAAAATCCTCATCGACGAGGATATGGCTGTCCTGCCCATCTACTTCTACGTAACCCAGAACGTGATCGACCTGAACAAGTGGGAGGGCTGGTATCCCAACCCGATGAATCAGCACCCCTGGAAGTTCGTGCGCCCCAAGAAGTAAGCTGAGGACGAACTGATTCTTTCAAGCCGCCGGGAACATTCCCGGCGGCCTTTTTTAGAGCTCTTCGCCCTTCGGCCTCGTTGTTTTTATTAATATAAAAGCGTTGAAAAAATAGCCCTAGTATGTTTCAGGAAAACGGGGTATACTCACTAGCTCTGGAACATGATGGAAAACTCTATCTATTCGTATATCCATGCCATGCACGCCTGCCGCACTACCAAGTTTGCCGGCGCCCGACTGCCTGGCATATCGAGAAAGGAGTGATCCCGGATGGCCCGATATTTCATTCGGAGAGTTCTTAGCCTTATACCGACCCTTTTCGTCATCGTCACCCTGAGTTTTTTCCTTATACGACTTGCGCCGGGCGGACCCTTCGCGCGGGAAAAAGCGGTTCCCGAGATAATTCTCCAGAACCTGCTCAAGCGCTACCACATGGATGAGCCACTGTGGAACCAGTACGTCCGCTATTTGGGCGACGTGGTCCGCTGGGACTTCGGCCCTTCTTTCCGCTACAGGGATTTGACAGTCAACGAGATGATCGACTCGGGCCTGCCAATCTCCATGCTTCTG
The DNA here is from genome assembly GCA_002383375.1 of Spirochaetaceae bacterium UBA4077. Classification (GTDB taxonomy): domain Bacteria; phylum Spirochaetota; class Spirochaetia; order Treponematales; family Rectinemataceae; genus UBA2256. The sequence continues at coordinate 3,475 of DFYR01000036.1, read as the reverse complement.
GGCGTCACCTCCCTGGTGATGGCAGTCGTCTCGGGGGTGGCGGTGGGCATAGTCTCGGCGCTCAAGCAGAACAAATGGCCCGATTATGTGGCGGTTTCGCTGGCTGTCATCGGCATATCGGTGCCGCTCTTTGTCCTGGGACCTATACTGCAGCTTTTCGTGGGATTGAGGTGGAAGATCTTGCCTATGGGACAGTGGATAAGCACCCACGGATGGAAGGCTATCATCCTGCCGGCGCTTACCCTTTCTTTTCCCTATTTCGCCTACATCGCCCGCTTGTCCCGGGCGAGCATTCTGGAAGTGCTTCGTTCCGATTACATCAGAACCGCTAGAGCCAAGGGTCTGAAGGAATCGGTGGTGGTGTGGAAGCACGTGCTCAAGGGGGCGCTCTTGCCCGTGGTCACCTACCTTGGACCGGCCTTTTCGGGCATTGTGGTCGGCTCGGTGGTGGTCGAAACGGTGTTCCTCATCCCGGGCATCGGCAGACCTTTCGTGCAGTCGGCTATCAACAGGGACTATACGCTCATAATGGGCGAGGTGGTAGTCTACTCGGTCATCCTGGTCGTGGCCAACCTCTTGGTGGACATCATCTACGGCTTCCTCGATCCGCGGATCTCGTACAAGTAGGAGAACGGCATGAGCAAAACCAAGAAACAACAGCAGGCCGTCAACGAGTTCAATCAGGTGATGAAGCCCGTTTCGCTCTGGGCTGACGCTTGGAAGCGGCTCCGCAAGAACAAGATGGCGCTGATCAGTCTTTATATCGTAGCGTTCTACGTCCTGGTCACCCTGACTGCGCCTATCATGACTTCCCTGGGCATCATCCACGATTACAAGGAACAGGTTATCTCCAATGCCAAACTCCCCCCATCCTTCAAAAAATCGGGTCACCTGGTGCTGGAAAAAATGGAAAAACGGATCGCCGATCTCGAATCGGCCATCGAGGCGAAGAAAGAGCAGGACCAGGCTTCGGGCTATAATCCGAGCACGGGGTTTGACTTTGGCGCTCCCGCGGCTCCGGTGGAGGGAGGCGAGCAGCCGGCCTTCAGCTTCGATTTTGGAACCGTGGATCCCAACCAGAGTTTCTCTCTAGATTTTGGCGGTTCGGGGATTGATACGACAGCTTCTTCAGATCCCCTAGTCCGGGAGCTTGAATTCCAAAAGGAGAATCTGGAGAAAATACGGTCCGAGGTGGGCAGCAATCCCGACTACGAAAAGGTCTACATCCTGGGTACCGACGATTTAGGCCGCGACATGCTGGCCAGGATTATCTACGGGGGCAGAATCTCCCTGGCCATCGGCATTGTGGGAACCCTCACCGCCGCCCTGGTGGGAATCTTCATCGGCGCGGTCTCGGGTTATGTGGGCGGCTGGCTGGACAACCTTCTGATGCGCTTCGTGGATATCATGTACGGACTGCCCTATATGCTTATCGTCATCATCATTATGGCCATGATAGGCGAGAAGGCCAGGGGAAGCTTCGTGATCCTCTTTATAGCCATCGCTCTGGTTTCCTGGCTAACCATAGCCCGGGTGGTACGCGGGCAGATCATCAGCCTGAAAAACTCGGAATTTGTGGAAGCAGCGCGATCCATGGGCGCGGGGCCCTGGCGGATTATTTTCCGCCACCTCTTACCTAACACCCTGGGCGTCATCGTAGTCTTCTCCACCCTCCTCATGCCCAGCTTTATCATGAATGAGTCCTTCCTTTCCTTCCTGGGTCTGGGCGTTTCGGCTCCCGACGCTTCCTGGGGAACCCTGGTATCCGAGGGAGTGAGGGCTATGGAATTCTCCACCTGGCAGCTCATGGGACCTGCGGTGGCCATGACAATCTTCCTCTTCTGCATGAACTTCCTGGGCGACGGTCTGCGCGATGCCCTGGATCCGCAGAGCAAGAACAGAACCTGAGCAAGGAGCGGCAAGCGCAATGACCGATGAAGTGATCCTCCAGGTCAAGGACCTGAAAACCTATTTCACCGTCGACGAGGGAGTCGTAAAGGCTGTCGACGGGGTGAGTTTCGATCTCCACAAGGGAGAAACCCTGGGCATCGTAGGAGAGTCTGGCTGCGGCAAGAGCGTGACCAACCTATCCATCATCAATATGATACCCAGCCCTCCGGGCAAGATTGTCGGCGGCAAGGTGCTCTTCCACGATAAGGACCTTTTAGCCATGTCGCCGTCGGAGATACGCCACATCAGGGGCAACAAGATTTCCATGATCTTCCAGGACCCCATGACATCGTTGAATCCCTTTCTCAAGGTCTCCACCCAGATGGTGGAGACTATCGTGCTCCACCAGGGCTTGAGCAAGGCGGCAGCCAAGGAAAAGGCGATCGAAATGCTGAAGCTGGCGGGTATCCCCGCCCCGGAAAAGCGCATCGATCAGTACCCTCACCAGTTCTCCGGCGGCATGCGCCAGCGGGTCATGATCGCCATGAGCCTTTCCTGCAATCCGGAAATTCTCATCGCCGACGAGCCCACCAGCGCACTGGACGTGACTATCCAAGCCCAGATCCTAGAGCTCATACAGGAGCTGACCACAAGGCTGGGCACCGCTGTCATCCTGATAACCCACTCCCTGGGCGTCGTGGCTGGCACCTGCGACACCCTCTGCGTCATGTACGCCGGCAGGGTGGTGGAACGGGGCATTACCGACGAAGTTTTCGCCGAACCCAAACATCCCTATACCCAAGGGCTTATCCACTCGGTGCCACGGCTGGATAGAGACAACACAGACCGGCTGTTCTCGATTCAAGGCCAGCCGCCTAACGTCATCGATCTGCCCGACTGCTGCCCCTTCTATCCCCGCTGCGAAAAGGCAATGGACATATGCAAGAAAAAGTATCCGAAAATCGCGCATTTCGACCAAGGCAGGGCTGTCTCCTGCTGGCTCTATTCGGGAGGCAAGGATGAGTGACAAGAACCTGCTTCTGGACGTGCGCAATCTGAAAATGCACTTCCCTATCAGGGGAGGTTTTTTCTCGCGGAAGAAGGACTTTATCTATGCTGTGGACGGGGTTGATTTTTCGATTAAACGCGGCGAAACCCTGGGGCTGGTCGGTGAGTCAGGGTGCGGAAAATCCACCACTGCCAGGGCTATAGCCCAGCTGTACAAGCCCACCGACGGCGAAGTCTATTTAAAGGGCAAGAACCTGATGAAGGCTTCCGCGAATGAACTCATGGAAGCCCGGAAGAACATGCAGATGGTTTTCCAGGA
>DFYR01000036.1:0-121 GCA_002383375.1 Spirochaetaceae bacterium UBA4077 | reverse complement strand
TCATTCTCTGCGACGAGCCGGTTTCAGCCCTGGACGTGTCCATCCAGTCCCAGATACTCAATCTGTTCAAGGATCTCCAGCAGGAATTCGGTTTAACCTACCTCTTCATCGCCCACGATCT
>DFYR01000010.1 GCA_002383375.1 Spirochaetaceae bacterium UBA4077 | reverse complement strand
CTACCATTACACAACCGGGGAATGCACGCGAATCGGCGCATACAATAACGTCACCGGGCGTTTTTAGTCAATCCCTTCTAGTCTTTGCTCCCGGATTTACGGATGTCCAAAAGCTCGAGCTGGGGGCGCTCTTCGCCGTTCCAGCGGTTGATGCCGAGCTTGAACAGCAGATCGACCTTGTCTCTTGCCTTATAGGAGAAATCGCGCTCGAGCCGGTTAGCTCCGTCCCAGAGAAGGGCAGGCCATTTGTAAGGGCCGAAGTCCAGGGTAAGCTTGAGGTGGCTTTTTGCCGAACGACCGACGATCTGGGCATCCACCATGGGCACCTCGCGAGCATAAAATACCAGGGGAGGGTTGCCCTCTCCGAAGGGCTCGAACTGGGCGCAGGTTTTTTGCAGTTCCGGCCGCAGGTAGGGATGGGGCAGTTCGGCGTCGATCCACATACTTTCTTCTGTTTGGGCTGTATCGCTTTTCTTAAGTTCTTCTTCGGCCAGAAGGACGAACTTTTCCCAATTGCCTTGAGGCATGGAAAAGCCTGCGGCGGCATCGTGGCCTCCGTAATCGAGGAAGAGCTCGGCGCAGGTTTCCAAAAGGCCTGAAATTTTATAGCCGTTGGCGCTGCGGACCGATCCCACCACGGTGCCGTCTTCCCTGAATGCAGCGATAATGGAGGGAACCTTGAACGTGCCGGCCATTCGAGAGGCCAATAGTCCTGTAATGCCGCTTTTTACCAGAGGTGAACCTAAAAGGATAAAACGGCGGCCGTTTTTTTCAAAGCTTTCTCCGGCCAAGGGATAGAGGGCTTCCCAGGATTCGCTGCCCATTTTCTTGCGTTCATTATTGGCTTCGACGATAGCTCGCCCGGCATCCATTCTCTCCTCAGGCTCTTTTCCCATGAGCAGCTTGAGGGCGATCTCGGGCTTCCCGATCCTTCCAGCGGCATTCAACAAGGGGGTTATCTGCCAGGCGATCTCCGTGGCTTTGAGATTGCGGCTCAGGCCCTGGATCTGAAAGAGTTCCCGAAGGCCGTTCCGGGGCATCTGGGCAACGGATGACAAACCTCGGCGCACGATAATCCGGTTTTCGTCCTGCAACGGCATGATGTCGGCGATAGTGCCCAGGGTTGCGAGCTGGAGGAGAAAGTCCGCTCCCCCTAGGTTAACAAAGGCCCTTTCCCAGGCTAGGGCTTCAAAAACCGCCTTCAGGGTATCTATGTCCCCGGCGGGTTTTTCGGCGTAGATATCCACTTTAAGCAGGCGGCGCAGCTCCGCCAGACTCCTGCCGGCCCAGGATGGAAAGAGGAGGGCTCCCTCGTCAGCCAGGTCGAAGCATTCGATTTCGATAGAGGATCCGAAGAGTGAACGAACCTTGCCGCCCAAGTCTTTCTTTCCCCAGACGAAAATCGAGCGATCGTTAAGGAAGCGGGCGAGCCGCTCAAGTAAGCCTTGCGCCTTTTTTTCGTCCAGGATTTCAGAAAAGCGGCTAGTCTCCACCAGGTTGTGGAGTCTGACAGCTTCGATTTTCCAGCGCAGTTCTTCACCTTCCGCGCTCTTCTCGATGCTCAGGAGGGCGACCGGCTGCTTATAGAGCGAGGTCTTGCCCAGGGCGCAGGCCGAGGCCAGCTTGAAGGCAACCCCGGCTCCGGCCAGCTCCCGGAAGGGGTATCCGCAGCCTTCGATCTTCGGATCGATCACCGCTAGGGCCTGGGGCGGTTCGGGCGCCTGAAGGCGGTGGTGGTCGCAAATGATGACATCGATTCCCAGTTCCGCAGCACGCAACACCTCGTCATGGTTGGAGATGCCGCAATCCACTGTTATGATCAGGCCCCCGCCTCTGGCAGCGAAGTCCTGGATGACGGGAACTGATAGCCCATAGGGTTCCTCCTTCTGGGGAACCCGGTATTCCGCCTCGATGCCCAGGGTAGCCAGGGATTCTACCAGCAAGGTGGTAGCCGTAACCCCGTCGGTATCGCTGTCGCCGAAGACCAGGACCTGTTCGCCCTCGTCGGCGGCCAGGAAGATCCTGTCCACGGCGTCTTCCATGGCCGTAAAAAGGAAGGGATTGCGGAGGTGGCGGAGATCGTTCTCCAGGAAATACAGAATCTGGGCGGGCTGGCTCTGCTTTCGACGGGCGAGGATCGCGGCGCTGAGACTGTCTATGCCGAAGCGGCGGACCATGGTCCTGACCGCTTCCTGATCGATTTCATCCTTGAGCCATTTCATGAATCGGAAAGCTCCTCCAGAACGAGGGGACTTTCCCTCGGGGGTTGCGGGGCGATTTTAAGCGCGCCGGCGGCCATGTCCAGGGCGGGGCTAAGGCAGGCCTGGTCCTTGCCGAAGATTTCTGCGATCAGTTCCCCCTGTCGGACTGACTCCCCTTTTTTGCGGTGGAATATGAAACCTACGTCAGGCCGAACCTGGTCGGCCGTGGTGTTCCGGCCTACGCCGAGGAGCACACCCGACAATCCGATGCCGTAGGCGTCGATCGATGCTATGTAGCCCGATGCCGGGGCTCTGAGCTCGATGCGGTGGGCGGAGCGGTACTTTCCGCGGAGCGCTGCCAGGCGTTTTAGGTCGCCGCCCTGGCGGAGGACGTTTTTATAGAATAAATCCAGGGCTTTTCCTGAAGAAAGTGCCTTGCGGCACAAGGCTTCAGCTGTGTCGGGATCAGCGGTCAAGCCTGCGCTCACGAGCATCCAGGCGCCCAGGCGCAGGGTAAGGGTCATGACATCCGCAGGTCCATTACCCTCCAGACAGTCCAGGGTTTCCTCTATTTCGAAAAAATTGCCGACGCTGCGGCCAAGGGGCTCGGTCATGTCGGTGATAAGGGCGACGACCTTTTTACCCATCGATCCGCCGGTTCTCACCAGGCTCTCTGCTAGAGCCCGCGCTTCTGCCTGGGTTTTCATGAAAGCCCCAGGGCCGCACTTTACGTCGAAGACCAGGGAATCGGCGCCCTCTGCAACCTTTTTGGAAAGAATCGACGCGGTGATGAGGGGCACCGATTCCACCGTGGCAGTGACATCCCGCAGGGCATAGAGTTTTTTGTCCGCCGGCACGACGCGGGCGCTCTGCCCTGTCATGGCGAAGCCCTCGGATAAGAGGCCCTCGCGAAAGGCTTTAAGATCCAGGCTGGTTCGGTAGCCGGGAATGGATTCCAGCTTGTCCAGGGTGCCGCCAGTGTGGCCCAAAGCCCTGCCTGACATCATGGGGACCATTGCGCCGCAGGCTGCCACGATGGGCGCCAAGGGAAGGGAGATTTTATCGCCCACACCCCCCGTGGAGTGCTTGTCCACAAAGGGGCCGGCCAAGCCTGAGAGGTCCATCCGCTCGCCCGAATCGAGCATGGCGGTGGTGAGGAAGGCTGTCTCAGGCGGCTCCATGCCTTTGAAATAGACGGCCATGAGCAGGGCAGACGCCTGATAGTCGGGGATGGATCCTTCGACATAGCCTCGGATGAAGAATTCGATCTCCTCCCTGGAAAGGCTCAAGCCCGAGCGTTTTTTCATGATGATATCGACGGCTCTCATAGACTCTCCTTTCCCTAAGGGTATACGGCTGCGATCAGATACTATACTTCATTTTTATCCGGTGGTTAATGCCGGATCGATCTCGAGGCTCAAGAGAATCCCTTCCGCCGCCTTCTGGGAAAGGTAATAGAGGAGGGAGCGCAGCGATCCAAGCTCTCCTGCGCTGCCCGCGCTCCTGGTCCTGCCGGCGCCCTGAAAATTCATATGGTGCCAGGCGCAGTCTTCGATTTCTATTGTGCCAAGTCTTTCGAGAAAATTGATATCTTCAAGGCTCAATCCGAGCCCCTCGGCTTCGCAGCCGGGGCAGGCAAAGCCGTCGAGTCGGGACGAATAATACAGATCGGGCGACGATACCGCCTTGTTCGGGTCTGCCTGAAGCCTTTTTCCGCAGGCCACGCAGTGCTCCAGATCGGGCTGAAGGCCCATGACTCCTAATGACTTCCATAAAAACGCCAGCAGCTTGATCTCGATGTCTTCCTCCACCGTCTCGTCCAGG
>DFYR01000002.1 GCA_002383375.1 Spirochaetaceae bacterium UBA4077 | reverse complement strand
CCGCGGCGCTATTTTTATGCTGCCTGGCACTTTTGGCCGCATCATGTTCCAAAGGCTATAACAAGGGAATGAAACTACCCCAGGACCCCCAGTCAGTTTCCGACCTGGGCTGGGCAGTGGTGAAAACAGCCTATGCTAGACTTAAAACCGCTCCCGACGCCACATCGGAGGATGCGGGTCTTGTGCGGGGAAGGTCTGTTTTTCGGTGCACAGCCCGCTCCATCGATCCCAAGGGTGTGGAAGCCGGAGGACTTTGGTACAAATTTTCAGACGAAAACACCGAAGGCTGGCTTCACCAGGACGAACTGACCATCTTCGACACCGAAGCCCAGGCAAAAAAAGCAGCCGAACAAGCGATCGGTACCTGAAATGACAGCAGGAAACCCATGGAATTCGTAAAAATCTGGCTCATTCCGCCCATCATCGGCGCAATTATCGGGTATTTTACCAACTGGCTCGCCATAAAAATGCTCTTCCGTCCCTTGAATCCCATCTATATAGGCCGTTTCAGGCTGCCCTTCACGCCGGGTATTCTTCCCCGGGAGCGGCGAAGGCTCAGCGACTCGGTGGGCGAAACCGTCTCCAAGGAACTGCTCACCGGCAAGGTGTTCCGCGACAGACTCCAAGATCCCGCCCTGAAAGGCAAGATCGAAGAAGCCGTCTATGTAATAGTTGACCAGACCCTCCGGAAGGACGCTTCGGCATTTCTGCACAGCCTGTCCCTGAAGATCGGCACATCCCAGGATGGTGCCGGCTTTTCCCAGACCGAAAGCCTGATTCTGGAATCGCTGAAGACTTCCCTGCACTCCAGTGAGGTTAAGAAAGCCTTTGCTTCGGCGCTCTCCTCGGCCGTCTGCGATATCGAAACCCTCCCGGTCCGGACAATCCTGAGCCCTCAAACCCTTGAATCCCTTGTATCCCGCCTCGCCCTCTCCCTGGGCGAGAAGGAGCGGCAGGAGCAGATCTTTAAAATTACCGCTGCCGGAGGAAGGGCTGGAAGCGCCGCCGCAGGGCTACTCTCGCTGGAGCTGAGAGCGAAGCTGCTGGATTATGGGACGAAAGCCCTGTATGCCCGGCTTTTACCGGTGCTGGAAGCGGTGCTTGCCAGTCAGGAACTCAAGGCCCAGCTCAACGGACTGGGAGTGTCCATACTTAGAAAAGCGATTGGGCGCCTAGGCCCAGTTCAGCGCCTGATCGTCAGCGCCGCCAATTACGAGCGTACCCTTACCGAATCCATGCCCGAAACGGTTCACGATATCACCCAAGCCCTTGTAAGGCTTTTAAAGGACGAGAAGACAGCAGATAACTTGGTCCAATCGGTGCACCGCTATGTGCTCAATCCGAGACTAACCCAGGACGGCCTTGCTGTAGAAGAAGTCTCTGCTATCGGAGACATCGGGCAAGCCTTGCAAATTCTCATGGACGGGCTGGGCAATGAGAGTGAGAATTTCGCCGCAAGGCTGGCAAAAGGCTATGATTCCATAGCCAATCTGTCGCTTGGGGAGCTTTTCCCCGGGCTGTCGCCAGCAATAAACGCGAGTTTTGCCGCGTTAATTCTCGACAGTGAAGGGGAACAGACAGGATCTGAAAAAAACAACTCTGCCAGGACTGCAAGCAGCCTGTTCTCCAAGACTCTGGCTGCATTCCTGGATGCCTATGCCCAACACGTGGAGGGCAGGAATCTTGGAGAAATTCTTCACCTGGGCGAAATAGAAAAACGGGCTTTGGCTTCGCAGATTGCCAAAGCGGCCGTGTCGGGGATATCGGCCCATGCTGAACGGCTTGTAGATGCCCTGGATATCAGGCAGATGGTGGTGAGCAAGATCGACAGCCTGGATATGGCCGAGGCCGAACGTATTGTGCTTAAGGTTGTAAACCGCGAACTGAATTGGATTACGATTCTTGGCGGAATCCTCGGCTTTTTTATCGGATTTTCCCAGAGCCTACTATCACTGCTGTAATCCAACGCTGAACGCAGCAGTAAGCTGCTGAAGGAAGGTCTCTAGCCCATTTTCAGAGGATGGGCTGCCATCCAAAGTTTGACTTCCGCGCAGAGATAGAACGACCCGACGACTAGCAGCATAGCCTTCCGCTCTTTTGCGGCACCGATAGCCTTGCTGATTGCCGCCGGAGTGTCCTCTTCCAGTACCGCCTCATATCCACAGTGAAGAAAACTTGAGTGTACGGCTGAGGGATCGCTAGCCTTAAAGCTTCCTGGCTTAGTCACGATTACTAGGTCGAAGTGCGGCGCCAAGAGTGCCGCCATTTCCTGATGGCGCTTGTCGTGGGCGCAGGCGAAAAGCAGAATGCGCGGTCCGGAGAACAGGTTCTTCACCGTATCCAGGCAGAGCTGTACGGATTCGGGCGTATGGGCACCGTCCAGGACTATCGGAGGCTGAGTGGAGACGAGTTCAAAGCGGGCTGGAATCCTGGCTTTTGTAAGGCCTTGGGCGATCGCTCGTGCTTCGAGTCGGGGCTGGGCGGCAGCGCAGGCCAGAGCTGCCAGGGCCATGTTTTGCCCCTGGATCTTTCCGATAATCCCCGTTTTAACCTCAAGCCCTTCAGCTGGTAGGATGTTTTTCAGCGCCGAGTTCGTTTCCGAAGGACAGTCAATCCGGCAATGGGTACCCAAGGCATCCACCCGAATATCTAAGGCGCGGGCATGGACACCCAGCTTGAAAACCGGGCATCCCAATTCCCGTGCCCGCTTGTCGAAGACGGCCATGGCTTCAGGGGGCTGCCTGGATAGGCAGACGGGCGTACCGGGCTTCATGACGCCCGCCTTTTCGAAGGCGATTTCCGCAAGGCTGTTCCCCAAAAATTGAGTATGCTCCAGCTCGATGGTACTGATCACTGCTACAGCAGGATCGACGATGTTGGTGGAGTCGAGTCTGCCTCCGAGGCCGACTTCGATTACCTGGGCGTCACAGGCGGATTTTTTGAAGGCGCAAAAGGCGATAAGGGTGCTGAGCTCGAAAAATGTGGGCAGTTCTCCTCCGGGGAATTGATCCGGGCCTAGGCCGTCCACCAGGGCGACTACCTCCTCGGCTGCGGCTATGAGGGTTTCTTCGGGCATTTCCCGATCGGCAAGGGCTATGCGTTCCTTCCACCGAAGAAGGTGGGGCGATGTGTAGATACCCACCCTGAGGCCTGTTTCCGAAAGTATTCGGGCGCACATCGTGGATATCGATCCCTTTCCTTTCGAGCCAGCGACATGGATGCAGAGTCTGCCTTTCTCGGGATTGCCCAGGGCCGCAGCGAGGGCACGCATTCTGTCCAGCTTGAATACCGTCGCCTGTCCCTTTTCCACGTTGATATAGCCGGAAAGGTAGTTGTAGATGTCCTCGGAGGAGCCGAATTTGCCGCTGCTCATACCGGCAGAGCATGGGCTCTGATCCGATTCTGGTCAAGAGTCCCGGGACTTTAAAAGGGCCGGGCGCTTGAGACTTCCCCGATACTTGGCGGACCGGACTCTATCAAGAAGCTTCGGGGCGTTGCCGATACTTGGCTCATGGAAGAGCCGAAATGAGAAACGCCGCGACCTATGACGCGCTGGCCAGCGAGCGTTTTTCCACGCGCAAGCGAGTGAGGCTCGCCACAACCCGGAGCCTGAAGCCTGAAGGCAGCCCGGAACAGGGAAAGCCAGATCCGGCCAAAGCCCTAGGCTTGAAAAAGATCCTTTTAATCATCGAATCTGAAGGTAGTGTCTTCGACAGTCTTTCGCTCATGCATCAAAAGGCGTACGTCCCTGCGTTCTCCGGCTGTTTTTCCCAGGGGGCGGATCCTGCATTCGCTTCCCTGCTCTGGCGGAGGCTGGCCCTTTTTTCACGACTGAGAGGGCAGGAGCCCCTGATCATTCTCCAGGCAGCCCTGCGGATTCTCAACAGAAGTTATCCTTCCGTGCGAAGGGGGGCAGTTCTCAGAGCGCTCGAATCCTTTCTCGGCACTCCGGGCCAAGACAGAAGGCTCCTGGCCGAGTCGGAGGCTGGCAGTCCCGAACGACTTTTGTTGGATTGGATGACCATGGCCGAGACTCTTATGGAAGAAGAGGGATACGCCAGCTGTTTCGACAACGCCAAAAAATTCTTGCAGGAACTCTCTTTCTCAGCCCCGGGGGTTGAGCTCCTGGTCCATAGCAACTTGCCGGAGAATATGGCGCTCAACGCATGGGAGATGGCAGGATTGGGAGGTTGTTTCTTGCGGATTGCTGGATCGGAGCGGGGGGACTTTGCTTCGTATCTACGCAGCGCCCTTAAAAACGGCTACGAGACCTGCCCAATGCTGATCATTGGCACCACAGGCAAAGCCTGGCAGGCTGCCCAGTCCGTTGGGTCTCGCTTCTATCCCATCATGCCCGAAAACGAGGAAGAGAGCTGGCGCCTTTTTTCCGAAGAATACTTTCCCGCTTTTCTGCACGGCGAAAGCTATCGCTTGAATCTGGACCGAAATCCTTTTATGACGATGATGGTGGAGGATTTGGACAGCTGTCTTTAGCGTTTAGGGTCAACCCTGCCAAGGCGCAGATACAGGGGCCAGAGCAGATTGCCTTCATGTTCATTGAGTAGCCTGTGCAGGGTATCGATAGCTTTTCCGCCCAAAGCGTCGATCAAATCCTTGGTATAATCCCCTTCGGGATCGAGCCAGGCTTCGATTTCCTGTCGGGATGCATCCCTACGGTAGTGTACTATCTCCTCATGCCAGGAAAGCTCGGAGTCCGGGATTCCGCCCAAGGCTTTTCGCAGTCTGCGCTCCGAGTCGGCGATCCCTAGAATTGTCTGCCGATCCAGGGAGGGTCCTCCTCCGCGCTGGTTTTCGAAGGCTTCCAGTTCTTTGATAAAGGCGGCATCCCTGTCCGCTCCATTATTGATTTTAAGCATATTCGCCAGCCCGCTGGAGGCCTGCCCAAGCATGTCGAAAACGCAGAGGGCTTTGCCGCCCTTGACGCCACAGGCTATGGCCTCTTCCGCATAAGCCCAGTAGTCGAGGCCTGCGTAATGGCTCCCGATAGTTTCACAGAGTACGATCTGGTCGAAGTTTTCGTGGCCGAAGGCGTTTTGAGGCCAGCCGGCCGCAGCCAGCGCCGGACTTGCGGTCATTGGCCGGGAGAGCTCTGGAAGGTCGCCTGAAAGGCGCGAGAACTGCTCCAAGGCCTCATCGTTCTCCAGGAAGGCGAAAACGCTGCCTTCGCTTAGACGTCGCAACGCTTCTAATGCATAAAATCCTTTTCGGGGATCGAGGATGAGCAAAGAAGCGCTGGGCGATAGATCCAAATGATCGAAGAGAAAAAGCCTGGCCGCCTTCAGCCGGGCTGAAGCCCCGCCTTCAGCCCGGGTTCTCCAGGTTTTCCTTCTTTCGCCCTCCCGGGACCAGACAAACCCGCCTTTTGGAGACTTCTGCCCTGTTCCGTCCCCCTCATCCTCGCTTAATGAAAGCTGGACTTCGCGCCGTTGGAGTATGTCTTCTCTCCGTAGTCCCTCAAGGCCGAGGGAACCGGGGAAGTAGAAGATTCGATTTTTAAGTGTGTCGGGCAGATATTGCTGGGCAGTCCAATGATCCCTGTATGCGTGAGGGTATTTATAGCCTTCGCCGTGGCCGAATCCCTGGGCATCCCTATTGGCGTCCTTGAGATGATTGGGCACTTCGGCGGCTTCCTGTTCCACTGCGTTTTTCGCGTCGAAGTACCCCATGAGGGAATTGGATTTCGGGCAGGTAGCCAGGTAGAGAGCGGCCAAGCTAAGGTGATACTGCCCTTCGGGTAAGCCGATTCGGTCGAAGGCTTGTGCACAAGAGTATACTACTTGAATCGCTGCAGGATCGGCCAGGCCCACATCCTCGGCTGCCGATATGAGCATGCGGCGGAAAATAAAGGCCGGATCTTCGCCCGCATAGACCATGCGGGCCAGCCAGTAGAGGGCCGCATCGGGATCTGAGCCCCTGAGGCTCTTGATGAATGCGCTGATGGTGTCGTAGTGATAGTCCCCGTCCTTGTCGTAGAGGACAACCCGACGCTGGATGCTTTCCTCGGCCGTTCCCATGTCCACGAGAATGTTCGCTCCCGACTCGGGCGGCCAGGCATCCACCGAGGTTTCCACCGCCAGCTCCAGGGCGTTCAGAAGGCTCCTGGCGTCGCCGTCGGCGCTTCTAATCAGGTGTTCCAGCGCCCCTGGCTCAAAATCCACCGAATAGGCGCCGTAGCCCCGCTCCGTATTGCTCAGGGCAAATCGAGCAACGGCCAGGAGATCGCTTTCTTCCAGGGGCTTGAGGAGAAAAACCCTGGACCTGGATACCAGGGCGCGGTTCACTTCGAAGAACGGATTCTCCGTAGTCGCCCCGATAAGGACCACGGTGCCGTTCTCCACCCAGGGCAGGAGTGCGTCCTGCTGGCTCTTGTTCCAGCGGTGGACTTCGTCGACGAAGAGGATAGTCTTTAGCGAATAGAGTTCGTGATGTTGCCGGGCCTTATCGATCGCCTCGCGCAGTTCGCCTACCCCCGATAGCACTGCGTTGAGGGCTATGAAGGCGCTACGCGTGCTGTTGGCGATGATCCGCGCCAAGGTTGTCTTGCCCGTACCCGGCGGGCCCGAGAGAATGATGGAAGAAAGCTGGTCCTTTTGTATCGCCCGCCGCAGAAGCCTGCCCGGGCCGACGATATGCTCCTGTCCGATGAACTCGTCCAGAGTCCGGGGTCTTAGGCGCGAGGCCAGGGGTTCCCGGGATACTACCGCTTCGGCGGAAGACCTCGAGTAGGCCCTGCCTCCAGGAGACGCGAAAAGTGGGTTGGATTTCTCTCTGGCCATTCTATTCGGCCGACCAGCCCGACCACGCGCCCGATGCGTACTTGTTGGAATATAGGGCGTAGCCTGTGCTGGAGCCCTGGGAGGCCAGGCCGATCAGGATTTCGTTTCCAGTTGAAGCGCTGTGCACCGCCAGGACTGTTTTGCCATAAACCGTCGTGGTATAGGCGCTGGCTGGGGTGCCGAAGGCGGTTCCGGAATCGCTGCCTTCTATGGCAGTCGTCCCGTCGAATTCGTAGTAGCCGATGTTTCCGTGGGCGATGAGGAGCCGATAGACAGCCGGACTGGGCGTGGTTTTGACTTCCGCGATCATGCCCAGGGTCTGCTTGTCCTTGATTGTTTTCGCAAGGCTCCACGCAGAACCATCCCAGGTGTACAGATAGCCGTCTTGGGTGCTCAGGTGGATTTTATTGGCATTATCCGCAGCGATGCCGCCGAAGCTTTTGCTACTGCCTGGTGTCGCGTCGGTCCATGCACCAGTTACTCCGGTAAATTTATAGACTTTTGTGGAAGAGGGTGCAAAATAATTATCAGTAAGCGCTCCATCATAACTGATTCCAAGCAGGGGTGCTGATAGGTTAGTCAAAGTGGTTGTGGCAAATGCTACGGTTCCATTTGAATAATGGAGGCTGTACTTGATCGAGCTTCCCGTTCCGTTGTGGGCCAGCGCAAAAAGATTGCCATTGGCGAAATAAAGTTCGTCCAGATTCAGGCCGTCCAGGCTGCCCAGGGAGATGACGGTCCAGGTTGTGCCTGCAGCCGTTCCTTTATAGACTTTTATCTCGCCACTCTCTTCAGCTGCTACATATATGGCTCCGGCGCCACCCGATACGAGACTATAGGCATAATAATCAGTAGTACCGGATCCAGCACCTATAGGCAGAACCTTCCACTCACTGCCTGTTATCGGCCTGTACCATATCTTGGCCATGGCGGCGTAGTAATTGGTACCATCGTCGCCCAGGGCTTTTACGGTCGCGTTCTTGAAAATGTCGGTGCCGACCTGTTTTACTTCCGTCTGAATATCATCGAACACATGGAAGGTGTTGTCGCAGGACCAAAAGGCCGCCGATCCAATAAAAGCTAGAACCGCTGCGATCGTTATCAGGCTGTTTCGCCTCTGTAGTTTCATGCTTCAAGCTCCTAAAAATGGTACACGGCGCCAAGGGACAACTCGAGGAAATTACCGTACCGGGTATAGGCTGACTCGGTGCCGAAATGGATTTCCGGTATAAACCACCAGAAAACCTGGCCGCCCAGACTCCATGCGTCGGTGATTTGGAAGTATGCCCCTCCGCCGGCCTTGAGGAAGGGGCTGATCACTCCGTTGCCCGAGAGCCTCATGATGACCAGTCCGATATCGCCCCCCACCGACGCTTCAATAGATCCCTTGCCGAACCAGTATCCTGTCCTGAAGCTTATTGGGGCCATGAAGAGGTTCCTGCCCCCGATGGTACCGTTAAAGGCTCCGCTCAGGGCTCCGCCGATACTGAATTTATTGCGGATAAAATACTGATAGCCGATGTTGAGCGAGGCTCCGACACTCAGGGGATTCGGGTCGCCGGGGGTAGGGGAGTCGGGGATGATGAAGAGAGGAATGCCTGCCCCGACATTGATAGTTATCAGCTGGCTCCCCTGCCTGTGGAGGCCTCCGAAATACGGATTGTCCGGCAGGTCCTGGGCTGCTAGCGGCAGTATGGAAACAAGGGCGATCAGTCCGATGAGGGCAAAACTCTTCTTCATCCTTCCTCCAGAAGCTTTTCGAGGGAAACACTATACCACGGAGGGCTTGACTTCTCTACCGGGAAGAACCCGGCTGAATAGTCTTTAGCCTCCTTACCTACCCAAGCTTCCCCTTTTCCTAGCCTGTCTTCCGAGAACCCTCCATGCCGCGCTCTCCCAGCCTGCGCTTGGGGAGTGCAGTTCCAGCAGCAGCGCCTGCATGTTCGAAAAGGAAAAGGCATCGGCAGGGCTCAGGGTAACATCATTTCCCATAAAAAAGCCTATTCCAGGCAGAATCGGCGTATTCTCCAGCTCCCTGAGCCCCGCCTGGCGGGCGAAGCGCCTGGCGTTTTCCACAAGGCCCGATGGCAGATCCTCCAGCGGCGCTAGGTACAGGCTTTTGCCGATCCGCCGCTCCACGCCGAAGTGTAATCGCCCAGGAAGCCCCGAAAAAAAGCTTTGGGCTTCCCGTTCAAAGAGGCGAATAAGATCCTTTCTGCGCCTAGGCTCCGCAAGCTGGAAAAAACCTATGTAAATGCCCTCCGGTAAGGCTAAGCCCGTGGGGGACCCTGCAGGAGAACCGGCTATTGCAGAGTTCCTGCTTTTTATGCCAGACAGCTGGGCGATAATGTTGCCCCCAGGAACGAGGGCCAGGGCAAAAAACCGCATTACACTCCTTCTTCCGCTGTAGAACGCTCGGGGCTTTCATGGTACTATTAGGTTGAGTACCAGTAAAGGTGGACGAATATGGAACCCAAGGTAGAGGCACTGACCAACTTTCTCAAAACGACGATTTCGACCTGGAACCACGTCGAGTGCATCACCGTAGACCCCCGGTCGGAGATCTTCGCGTACGATCCCTATTTCGCCCTGGTTATCGATGTGTACTGCAGCGGTAAAATACCCTCATCCAGCAGGCGACGGGACGCATTCGGCGATCCAGGGGATTTCGAAACCGCCGCCGGTAGGACCAAGGACAGGTTTTTCCTCCAGGAAATGCCCATACGCATCGAATATAAGAACATAGCCATGATGAACAAGCTGGTGAGCAACCCCACCAGACATCTAAAGCTGCTTAAAAATTCCGGTACCTATCCCTTCTATCGGCTCAAAAACAATAAAGTCATCTATGACGCCACAGGCTGGATCCTCGGGGTGAGAAAAACACTGGACGATTTTCCCGAAGAAGCCTGGGAAGCCCTCCGGGACAGTTTTTCGGCAAAAATGGAGCATTACCTCTCGGACATGGGCGCTGCCTCATTCTCGGGGGACAAGTTTTTCCTCCTCCTTTCGGAATCCGGGTTCCTGCGCTTTGCCGCGGCCAGCGTCTTTATGGTTAATCGCCAGTTCGAGCCTTCTCATAGGGATTATGAAGCCCATCTTAAAAAGCTTCCTTCGGTCCCCGAGGGCTTTTGGACTATCTGGGACGCACTTCTGCAGAAAGAAAGGGAAATCCCCCCCACAAAGCGCTTTGAATTCGCCCGAGTGCTGGCCCAATCCGTTCTCTCCCTCGGTTAGGAGCCGGTCCTCTTGATCAGTCGCACCAGAATACCCAAAAACGCCGCATTCTCCCTGTTGGTCTTTTTATTCATCGTCAACCTTATAACCCTCCTGGGTTCCTGTGGTTCGAAGACCGTGACCTCCTTTACCTGGGCTTCCCCGGAAGGCAAGTCCCTGGCCTTTACCCAGTCTGAAGATTTTCCCGAAGGAAGGGAAAACCGTTTCGGCCCGGGCCGGGAAGTGAATAGCTATAGACTCGCCGAAGCCCTGTCTGTGCCCCAGGGTTTCATGCTGGCGGCGGAGATCGAAACGGCCAATAAGGATCTGGTACTAGGCTTTTCCCTCGGCTCCGAAACAAAAAAAATGGGCAAGGAAGTGCGGTTTGCGGCGCCGAAGGGCAAAACGCGCTTGTATCTCAGCCTGCCGGCCGGACAAAGCCTTAAAGTCATGAGACTCAGCATCTCGGTCCCAGCTGAGGCTGCCTCGGGCCAAGTGGCGGAATCCCAAGCCGGGGAGCGGGAATTTGAAGAATGGACCCGTATCGAAAACCTAGCCCTCTTGCCGGCATTCCGGGGCTTCGAAGCGGGCAAGGAAGGCTATCGTATCTCCGACGGCATTTCGATGGAGAAAGCGGGATCGGGCACGAGCCTTATAACCATTCAGAGACCTTTTGCTCCCACCGGCGCCCCTGAAAGCCCTGTCTTAGTGCTGCGCTACAGCCAGAGGACCGAAACCGATATTGTCATCGAGGCGGGTACCAAGATTCTCGCAAAGCCCATGAGCGCGAACAGGGAAATTCTAATTCCCGCCGGAGCGTTCCATCAAGCCGAGTCGCTTACCAGCCTTCGCATCACCGCACCCGAAGCAGCCCAGCTCGTTTCGGCCTATATCGAATCACCACCCTCAAGCCAAGCCCACCGAACCGATCCGGGCGCTCTCCTACTCGGAGACGGCCCCGGACAGGGGCAGGAATACAGCTGGTACCGCTGGGATCTGCTTCCCTCGGTGATTATGTTCGATTTCAGCTCCTATGAGGTTCAGGATGCTTATTTGAAGCGTCTGGCTTTCTTTGTGGAGAAGCAAGGATTTGTGGGCAGGCTTGCCACCAACCAGGAGATGGCCCCCCTGCACGGCTGGAACGCCCATGATTACAGGGCCGAGGACCTGGCCCGGTTTTTCGCCCTGGCGGAAAAACAGGATTTTGCGCTTAATCCCCAGGAGCTAAGACTCAGGGATTTTCTGTTAGACCAAGGCCTGATCTCCAAGCGGGCGGGCGGCTATGGCTTTGCCCGGGACGGAGTGATCATATCCATCAGCAGAGAATCCCCCGATTATCTCCGGCGGACCTTTCTCACCCATGAACTATCCCATGCGATATTCTTCGCCGATCCCCGATACCGCAAGGTTTGCACCGACCTGTGGAAGGCCATGGAGGCAGAAGAAAAGTGGTTCTGGAAGCTCTATTTCGGCTGGATGAACTATAATACTGCCAGCTCCTACCTTATGGCCAACGAGGTCCAGGCATACCTAGTCCAGCAGGCGCCCAGGAGGGCAGAGGAGTACTTTACCAAGACTCTGGTCGACCGGCTTATGGAAAACCATCCCGAGCTGGAGAAACCTATAGCCGAGTACATGGAGAAATTTTCCGCGCGCTTTGAGACCAGGGCTCGGGAACTCGATTCCTGGCTGCGCTCCAGCTACGGCTTCGGCGCGGGACTTGCGTATTTTCTGCGAATAGCGGTGTCAGACTAAATCAAAGTATTCGAATACTTTTCTATACAAGTCAAAGTACTCTGAGCGGGCAAACTGATCGATTTTTTCTTCGGGTAGGGATTCGAGAAGTCGGTCTAGGTAGCTCAGGAGTTTCTTCATCTCCTGGTACAAGGCTTCGGGCATCTGGAGAATCTGCTGCTGCTCTTCGGGTGTCTGTACGGCGATCAAGGCCGGATTTTGGCTTTGACCCGATACCGCTGTCTGGTTCAGCGCATCGTCGTAGCTGGTCTTCAGGTGGCTCAGTTCGGATTTGATAGAACGCAGTTCCGAAGCAATCCTGGACAGGAGTGCTGGATCGTCAATCTCGGATACAGGTCTGCCGGTGCCTGCACGCTTCCCCTGCTGCGCCTGGGGTGGTGGCAGCTCGATGCCGGGATCCTGGGTCGAGCTGTCGCCTAAATCTTCGGGGGAGAGAAAATCGCCCTCATCGTTACTGGGAAGATTTTCGTCGCTCTCTAGGAAATGGCCGTCCTGGGTATCCAGGGCTGAAAGCAGGTCTTCGAGCTCCTCGGGGCTCACAAAGGCTCCCTCGTCCCAGGGGCTTGTCGATCTGTCCTGCTTGAGCTCCCTGGTGTCCTCTCTATGATCTTCCACTATGGATTCTCCCGTCCTCGCTCCATTATACCAGGCAAGGCTCGCTTTACAAGCGCTCCGATATCCCTAAAGACCCTGTGGGCTTTTTCCGTAAATAAGGACGATGGATGCCTCTTCTCACAAAGCGGCGCCGGGGCGATTGTCCGCGGCGCGCCGTTCTTTCTCGTCGCAGCGCCCCGGCGCCGGGCGGCGAATACCTCCAACCTTGGCGGACTCCCTGTCCAACTCACTCTGCGCCTGCATAATCGCCTATTGCGTGTTCTCGATCATCGCCGGCCAGGCAGGATTTCTCGCCTATCGAGAGGTCAAGGCCGATCTTGCCCGCATGGAGCTACAGCTCGAGGCATTTTCCCTGGAAAACGCAGCCCTTCTGGACATCAGGGAATCGCTCGCGGCGGACAGGGACAGGATCGCCCGAGAAGCCCGCTCCATTGGCTATATCAGGGCTAATGAAAAAATTATCCAGCTCTCCAATATCGACACAAGTCTTACCGCATTAAAAACAGAAAGGCTTGAACCTATCCGGTCAGGAAAATCCAGCGGGCTTCCCGACGGCATGATCAAGCTGCTTTCGATCATCACGGGCGCGGCTGTCCTCCTGGCTTCCCTTGTCATGGGCTATTCGCCCCGAAAAAAGCCTAAGGCGGTATTACAGGCTACGGAAGGTCGATAGTCAGATTCGTGTCCAGATCGGGCAGGTTCAGGCTGCTGTCGGGTTCCTGGACGGCGCCAGGACCGGCAGGAGTGCTGATGCCCAATAGCTTCTGTAAAAGATCATCCGTTTCCTGGCTCGTATCCTTATGTACATTACAGCTGCTCAAGGGCTGGCTACCTTCCAGGTAGAGCAGGCTGACTGTACCATCGTCGCAATATTCCGTAGGCAGTAGTCCCGATGTTGAGCAGACCGAAACCCTTGCCAGGCCGCTCTGTGGTTTGAGGAAATCCTTGAATTCCAGCCCCTTGTGTATGTCCCTCATATAGTCGGCCCAGATGGGTGCCGCAATGGTCGCGCCGGTCTGCTCCACGCCCAGAGAGTTGCTCCCCCTGTCGAAGCCGAACCAGATAGCGGCGGTATAGTAGGGGCTCGATCCAACCGTCCATGCGTCAGCCCAGTTGTGCGTTGTGCCAGTTTTCCCCGCCAGGGGTATCGTATACGAGCTTCCCCTGGATCCACTTTGCCGCATCTTGCCTCCGGATGCCGTGGAGCCGGCCAGAGTGCCCGAGGCTACTACCCGCTGAAGCATGTCGATCATAATCGCCGCGTTCTGGGGGCTGATCACCTGGATAGAGGACCCCATATCCTTAAGTTTTTCCCTTACATCTTTTTCCGGCTCGAGGATGATCGCGCCATTTCTGTCCTCTACGTAGCGGATCGCTATAGGTTCCACCGCCTTGCCTCCATTGGCGAAGACGGCGTAGGACCTGGCCATCTGTATGGGTTTGACGCCCACGACACCCAAGGCAAGGGGATAGACCCGGGGGAAGGTCTTCTGGATCTCCGTAGGATCCTCGATGCCCAGCAGGGCTGCCGCTCTCTTGATGGCCGCGTCGAATCCCACTGTCTGCAGCACTTTAACCGAGGGAACATTCATCGAACGGGCAAGAGCCTTCCAGGCGAGCACCGTTCCTTCCCATTCGCCCCTGAAATTGAGGGGTATGTAGGGAGTGCCATCTTCGTTGTAGAAAATCGTGGGCGAATCATAGATGAGGCTGCCTTCGGTTATCTTGCCGGAATCGATGGCCGCGGAATAATAGAGGGGTTTGAAGGTGGAGCCGGGCTGGAGCTTGGCTTGGGTAGCCCGATTCCACTGGTTGGCCATGCTGAATTCAGAACCCCCGATTAGGGTTGTGATGTAGCCGGTTTCATTGTTGATCGTTACGAATGCACCTTCGACAGTGGTTTTTTCCAGGTCGGTTTTGAGCTTGGCGTTGCCCGCGCTGGCTAAAGCCTTGAGCTCTGAAATGCCGAAGCTGAGAGAAAAGGCCTCCAGAAGCGGATTGATGCGGGAAGTATAGTAATCGTAAGCCTGATATTCGTTCCGGGAATCGGAAACGAAGAGCGGCTTCAGGTCGAAGGCAAGCCCTAGGAGTTCAACGATGGGCGTATATACCCCTTCTGCTGAGGAAAGGCGGAGCGACGAGGCCCTCTTGTAAGAAATATTGGCCTGTTCGAGGCCTCGTTTCATATAGGCATTGGCAATAGCCTGCTGATCCAGGTCTAGGGTTGTATAGACGGACAGCCCGTCTGAATAGATATCGAAGGAACCGTAGAGCATATCTTCCAGCTGGGAGAGCACGTAGGCACTGAACCAGGGAGCCTTGTCGTCTCTCATGAAGTAGGCCGCAGACGATACGCGGGTATAATCGAAGTTGTCCCAGTATTCGTTGAATGAGCTGTCAGCCTTTTCCTTGCTGAGGATCTTGTTTTTTACCATTTCATCCAGGACATAGCGCGAGCGGGCTTGGGCGACCTGGGGATTTCTGAAAGGATTATACCGACTTGGGCTTGCGAGTTGGATTGCCAGGAGAGCCGATTCGGCAGGGCTGCACTCGGAGGCAGGGTGCCCGAAAAAATACTGGCTGGCAGCCTCCACGCCGTAGACACCCGCAGCCCCCATGACCATCTTGTTGAGGTACATCTCCAGGATCTCATCCTTGGTGAAGCGCCGTTCGATCTGGAGGGCCCACCAGAGTTCTACAAGCTTGCGCCGTATGGAGATGTCACGTCTATCGGCATAGAGGGTGCCCGCCAGCTGCTGGGTGATGGTGGAGCCTCCGCCTAAGTTCTTATTGAGCAGCTGTCCCACGACAGCCCTGGCAAGACCTTTGACGGTAAAACCCGGGTGACGGTAGAAGGCCTGGTCTTCCCTGGTAATAAAGGCGCCGATTAGGTGGTCTGGCAGCTGCTGTATGCTCACGGGATTCCGTTTTTCGGCGGAATAGAATTCCGTGATCAAGCGGCCTTTTATATCATAGAGCTTTGTGGGCAGGGCTGAATGGAATTCGGTAAAGTTTTCGGTGCGTATGGTGTTAAGGGTACCGCCCAGGGCCAATCCGAAGCCCACGCCTAAAACAAGGACGAAGGCGATCGCGAGAAGTCCGAGGATGGGCATACCCTTAGGAAGTCTTTCTGCCATGAGCGTAAGGGTATACGAGCAGGGTTTCTTGGTCAATTGAGCCTGATATACTGGCGGCGATACACTTCGCATCCAGGCTTTGACGTCTATGGATAACCGCCAAAGCAGGTAATGCGGCTTATCCACTAGAAAAAGCTTTTCAGGTTCTATAGAGTATCGCTGAATCTATTGACACGGTAGCCTGAAAAATGGATATTTAATTATCCATTACTAAAGGAACCGCATCAAACCATGCTTGGGCGGTGTTAAGCCCGCCTTCGAGTAACCTGCTCTGTTCCCAAGGAGGAACTATATGAAAGTAGCTATTAACGGTTTTGGAAGGATCGGAAGATTAGTATTCCAATCCATTGTCGATCAGGGCCTTTTGGGCAAGGACAAGGTTGACGTCGTGGCCGTGGTGGATATCGCCACCGATGCCGAATACTTTGCCTATCAGCTCAAGTA
>DFYR01000021.1 GCA_002383375.1 Spirochaetaceae bacterium UBA4077 | reverse complement strand
AGGTCAGGCGCTTCTGAACGGGCAGTGCGCCCGGAAACGCCTGAACCTTCGGCGCAGCCATAGCAGAAGGTGCCGTCGGAGCAGAAGCTGTTGCCGGAACCGCAGTCCAGGCAAGAAAAAAGACCAATCTCTCATACTTGACAATCGGAGCCAGGTTTTTCACTATAGGGCCGTGAATCCGGAAAAGTTATCGCTGCTCTCAGACCAGGAATTGCTGCTGCTAGCGGAACGCATGGGGTTCTATATTCCCGAAGGTCTTGATCGTCCCTTCATACTAGAAGAAATAGTCTCAGCCCTGGAGGACGAGGACAGAGAAAGGGTCTTCAGCCACGACGGCACCGGCCATGTGGAGGAAAAAAAGCTCTCCGGCGCTGCCTTCAGCTCCCATGCGATTCCTATAGAGGCCTGCGTACCCGACCGCTATAACGAGACAATGATCCGAGCCCTGCCCAGAGATCCTTCCTGGATCTACGCCTATTGGGATCTAGCCGATCAGCGCAGGACCAGCCTGGGCGAGGAGGAGAATGCCATCGGCTTATTCCTGAGGGTTGTGGAAATGGGGTCTACAGGTGGAGGGCACCGAAGTTATTTTGATATCCAAGTCACCCTGGAAGACTGGAAATGGTATATCAACATTCCCAGGCCAGGCCACTGCTATCGCGTCGACCTATGTTTCCGCACTGTGGACAAGATCAAGGTATTGGCCAGATCCAATGAGGTAAGGATGCCTATTCTTCATCTGGAGGGACTTTCAAAGCTTCCACAAATGACAAAAAGCCTCCTCATTCTTTCCGATCTGGAGGGGCTGCATCTGACCGAGACCGGCGCGGACAACCCCAGCAGAATACTCGCGGCGGAAGAGGAATAAGCGCCTGTGACAAATAAACCCTCCATAGCCCTAGTGCTCAATGCCCATTTACCCTTTGTGCGCAAGCCCGAGTACGAGTCTTTCTTCGAGGAACGCTGGCTTTTCGAAGCTATATCAGAAACCTACCTTCCCCTGCTGAGACTTTTTAGAAAACTGGACGCCGACTCAATTCCCTTCAAGCTGAGCCTGTCCATGTCGCCAACCCTTCTGGCGATGCTCTCGGACAAACTCCTGGCCGAGCGCTATGTCCGCTATCTGGACATGCAGCTGGATCTGGCAGCCCAGGAGAAAAAACGCCTTGCAGGCGATCCGGTGTTCACACCCCTGGCACAGCTCTACGAATCCCTGTACCGGCGCAATAAGGAAGACTTTGAACAGCTTTATTTCCGCAATATTCTCATGGGCTACGATTATTACTATAAGCGAGGCAAGATCGACTTGCTCACCAGTGCTGCGACCCACGCCTTCCTACCCCTGTATCAGGACGCTCCCCAGGCGGTGCTCGCCCAGATAGAAACAGCTATCGTCGCTCATAGGAACGCCTTCGGAAAGATCCCTCAGGGCTTCTGGCTGCCCCAGTTCGGTTGGTACCCGGGATTGGGCCAGATGTTGATCAACTATAATATTCGATACAGTATCGTCACGACCCGGGGAGCACTCTTGGGCAAGCCCGTTCCGCAGTACGGTTCCTTTACCCCTCTGCAAAGCCCTTCTGGACTCAGGCTCTTCGTACGCGACGCAGGGGCTACGAAGGCAGTA
Organism: Spirochaetaceae bacterium UBA4077; assembly: GCA_002383375.1. Classification (GTDB taxonomy): domain Bacteria; phylum Spirochaetota; class Spirochaetia; order Treponematales; family Rectinemataceae; genus UBA2256. Next base: position 3,863 of record DFYR01000021.1, on the reverse strand, counting down.
TGGTCGGAAACCGAAGGTTATCCCGCCGATCCTGTGTACCGGGATTTCTACAGGGATATCGGCTACGATCTGGACAGCGCCTTCGTGAGCCCTTACCTGGGAACAGGGGTAGAGCGGGGCTTTACCGGGTATAAGTACTGGGCGGTGACCGGAAAGACTGACCACAAGAGACCCTATGAACCGGTAGCTGCCTCGGCCAGGGTTGTGGAGCACGCGAGGGCATTCCTATTGGAGCGGAAAAACTCTGCCCGGGCTGCATCCCAGTGGATGAAGGATAAAAAACCTCTTATCGTCTGCCCCTACGATGCGGAGCTCTTTGGCCACTGGTGGTTCGAAGGGCCGCTCTTCCTCGAGGCCTTGTTCAGGGCGGCCGCGCGCAAAAAGGAAGACGATGACCTTCAGTTCGTTACCTTGAGCCAATACGACCGGAGCGATCGGGATGCTCCTGTTTCCGAGCCGGAGTTTTCTTCCTGGGGCGAGGGCGGCTATGCCGAGGTATGGCTGGACGGCTCCAACGACTGGGTGCACAGGCATAGCAGGCAGACTGTGGAACGCATGACCGAGCTGGCCGAGCGTTTTCCCGACGAATCGGGTCTGCGGGAAAGGATTCTCAACCAGGGAGCACGGGAGGCCTTGCTTACCATGTCCTCGGACTGGCCTCTGCTGCTGCGTTCCGGCCAATCCGGCGACTTTGCCCGCAGACAGATCGAAGAATCGGTGGGCAACTTCACTAAAATTTTCGAGATGCTCTGCGCCAATACGGTGGATACCGAATGGCTCACCAGCCTGGAGCGCAGGAACAATCTCTTCCCCGACATCAATTACAGAGTATTCGCCCGGAAGCGCTGATTTTAATCGTCATTTGTGCTAGGATCTTCCAGAGAACAAAGGTTCTATTCCAAGCGAGGAACTGAGCATGAACGTAGTGATCATCGGAGCCCAGTGGGGCGACGAGGGAAAAGGCAAAATCGTCGACTATCTCGCCCACGAGGCAGGGATTGTCGTACGCTTTTCCGGGGGCGCCAATGCCGGGCACACCATAGTGCTCTCCGGCACCAAGTACGCCCTGCATCTCGTGCCCTCGGGCATTCTGTATCCCGACAAGACGGTCGTCCTCGGCAGCGGTATGGTCATAGATCCGGAAGCACTTTTTTCTGAGCTAGGCGACCTGGAGAACAAAGGCATAGACTGGGAGGGTAGGGTGCTCATCTCGGACAGGGCCCATATCGTTCTTCCTAGCTATAAGAATCTGGATAAGGAAATCGACGCCAAGCGGAACAAACCCATCGGAACCACCGGTAGGGGAATTGGGGTGGCCTATTCCTTCAAGGCATCTAGGGACGGGATCAGGCTGGCCGATATCGACGATCCGGAGCGATTGGCTAATCTTTCGGACAAAGATAAGGCCTTTCTCGACACGTGGCGGGACAAGCTTCTGCCCATGGCGGTGGACGCTAGCGCTTATCTCTATAGACACAAGAATGTCTGGACTCTTTTCGAAGGAGCCCAGGGAGCCCTGTTGGACATCGATACGGGGAGCTATCCCTTCGTTTCCTCGGGCATGTCCTGCGCGGCGGGGGCGGCCGCCCAGGGCGGCATCGGCCTGCGCCGGGTGGACAGAATCCTGGGTGTTTTCAAGGCCTACACCACTCGGGTGGGCAACGGTCCCTTCCCGACGGAGTTCGCCGACGACTCCCCCGGCTCCCTGTCCAACTTTATCCGCACCACGGGCAACGAGTATGGGGTGACCACGGGCCGCCCCCGCCGCTGCGGCTATTTGGACCTTGTGGCCCTGCGCTATGCCTGTATCGTCAACTCCCTAGACCGCCTGGTGATGACCCACATAGACGTCTACGATTCCCTGCCTGAGTTTGAAGCCTGCGTAGCCTATAAGATAAACGGCAAGGTGGTAGAGGATTTCCCCGCCTCGGTGAGCCAGCTCGGATCGGCCGTCCCTGTTTTAAAGAAGTTTCCCGGATGGAATACCCGCATCGACGAAGCCCGTTCATGGGAAGAACTTCCGCTGCGGGCGCAAGAATACGTCGAATTCATCGAGGAATTCACCGAGACACCGGTCTCCATAATTTCGGTGGGTTCGGACAGAAAGCAGACCATAGTGAGGGAGAGCCCGTGGACAAGATCCTGATCCTCGACTTCGGAAGCCAGTACACACAGCTGATCGGCCGCAGGGTGAGGGAGCTGGGTGTCTATTCCGAGATAATCCCCGGCGATTCCTCCTTTAACGAGTCGGTGCTCAAAGACGCGGTAGGCGTCATTCTCTCCGGATCCCCTTTCAGCGCCTATGATGCAGAGGCGCCGGCGCTCGACGCCAGGCTCTACGACCTAGGATTGCCCCTGCTGGGCATCTGTTACGGCATTCAGCGCATGACCCTGGACTCAGGCGGCGCCGTCGAGCGGCTTCCAGAACGAGAATATGGCCGACGCGCAGTGCACCTCGGAGCCGCAGGGGCCGAAAATCCCCTCTTCGCCCGCGTGGAGCGCCGGTTCCTTAGTTGGATGAGCCACGGCGACTCGATCTTAAGGCCGGGAGCGGGCTGGTCTGTCATCGCCGAATCCGAGGGCGGCATCCCCGCCGCCCTTGCCCATGAAGATGGCAAGCGTTGGGGTGTTCAATTCCACCCCGAGGTGAGCCACTGCGAATTCGGCACGCGCATCCTGGAAAACTATGTCCTGGGCATCTGCGGGGCGCGCAAGGGCTGGTCCATGCAGGCCTACCTCGACCGCGAGGCGGAACTCATCAAGGCTAAGGTCGGCACGAAGCCCTGCCTTCTCCTCATCTCGGGCGGTGTCGACTCCACCGTCGCCGGAGCCTTTCTCCTGAAGATCCTCGATCCGAAGCAGGTCTACCTCCTCTATATCGACACAGGCCTCATGCGCAAGGCAGAGAGTGACGAGGTGATGAAAAACCTCTCCCATCTCGGCGCTACTAACCTGCACAAGGTGGACGCGGAGGCTGAGTTCCTCGGCGCTCTGGCCGGCGAGGCCGATCCTGAGAAGAAGCGCAAGATAATCGGTGACCTCTTCATCACCATCCAGGAGCGCGAGGTAGCGCGCCTGGGCATCCCCGACGCCTTCCTTGTGCAGGGCACCCTCTATACCGACCTTATCGAGTCGGGGAAGGGTGTCGGCAAAAAGGCCCAGGTGATTAAGAGCCATCACAACGTCCGGAGCCCTCTGGTAGAGAAAAAGCGCGATGCGGGGCTGGTAATCGAGCCCCTGGACCGTCTCTACAAGGACGAGGTGCGCGCCCTCGGCCGCCTTTTAGGCCTGCCCGAGCGCGTCGTCGGGCGCCATCCCTTCCCCGGGCCAGGCTTGGGCGTGCGCATTCTCGGCGANNCGCGAGCGCGGGCTCTACGACAAGATCTGGCAGGCTTTCTGCGTGCTGCTGCCAATCAGATCGGTGGGCGTGGCCGGCGACGAGCGCAAGTATGGCTATGTGGTCGCTCTTCGCGCCGTAGCCAGCGAGGACGGCATGACCGCCGACGTCTATCCTTTCGACCCCAAGGACCTCATTGCGATCTCCTCGGCGATCACTAACAAGGTACCGGCGGTCGGTCGCGTAGCTTACGACATCTCATCCAAGCCGCCCGCGACGATCGAATGGGAGTAAATGCGGATGCAAGCGCCTAAAAAACCTGGGTAATTTCCAGGTTTTTTAGGCGCCGTAGATAAAATTATCTCAAGCTGGACAAGGGCGTGGGCAACGGGAGCATTGTAGTTTTCGCCTTGAAATACTGGGTTTAGCTGCTGTGCCATGTCGAGAAAAGTGTTTTCAAGGTCAGACTTCCCATCTGAGATTGCGCGGTCGGGTTTTTTAGGTAGGTATTCGAGCCTTTTAAGAA